>JAIRWR010000133.1 GCA_031268885.1 Synergistaceae bacterium | reverse complement strand
GAGGCAAACGTTCAGGATATAACCTATGTCGCGGTGGTGAGAAGATACCCCGGCGGCCTCCCTGATGGACTCAGACTGCCCGGTCCGCCGCCGGGCTACCGAAAACACGTCCAAAAATTCCGAAGCATAGTGACAAAGGACGGCAGCACGTGGCCGGGCTCCTATCCGTTCGACGTGCCATCTCACAACGCGTATAGAGCGCTGCCGGACACCGGCAACCCTCATCTCATAGCGGGCGACGACTCTTCGACGTGGCGGTTTATAACCAGGACCTGTATAAACTGGGCAAACGACTATCCGGGCAGGCCAAGCGGCGAACTCGGCCTGCCCGTGCTCTACATCGAGGATCTAGAATACAGAAAGAAGATTGAGCGGGAGGCTATGAACAGAACCCTCGCTTTCATCTGGTACATGCAGAGCGAACTTGGGATGACCGATTGGTCCGTGGACGACGGACAGGGATACGGCGGATACTTCTCAAACGATTGGGAGACGGCTGACGACCCGTTGCTGCCGCCCGAGTTCGCCAGTATCCTGCGGCACTTCCCCCCCTTCCCATACGTCAGGGAGGGGCGGCGTGTAGTCGGGATCGACACTCTGACCGATGCCGACATATCGCGCGACGTAACGAGAGGAAGAGCGCGCAAAAATTATTCATCGGGGCTCGCTCTCGGGGAGTACCCCGTGGACGTACACGGCTCACATCTCGATCGATTCATGGAACACGATCTCGGGGAGACGTCCGCTTCCTTTCCCCGTACATGGGTCGGCAGCCAGGGGGTGTTTCAAGTCCCATTCGGAGCGTTCATACCGGAGGAGGTCGATGGCTTGATCGCGGCGGAGAAGAATATCTCCGTCTCCAGGATGGTAAACGGAGCGACCCGCCTGCAGCCTATAACGATGCACACAGGGCAGGCAGCCGGAGCCATCGCGGTCGAGGCTCTTCGAAGCGGACTGCATCCGCGGTATGTAAACGTCATGAACGTACAGCGGATGCTCATGGAGTCCGGCTCGTGGATAGCCCTGGATATCTGCGAGGATACATCCCAAGGGGACCGTTACTGGAGCGGGGTTCAGTGGACAAGCCTGTACGAGGTTCTGCCTAAGATATCACGCCATCAGTTTGGGGTGAGCCTCCCCATAAAAAAGAATGAACTTTCGCTTGTGCTCGGAGCCACACTAGGAGAAAAGGCCGCGAACTTGGACTCCATCCTGAGTTCCGTCGGAGACGGCAAATTTATCACAAACCGTGAATTCCACAGTCTCTTCCACCTTCTGACTGGAATCTGGCCCCCCGTCCCTCTGGACAGGCCGGAAGCCGATTTTACACTCAAGAGGGGAGACGCGATTCTGGCGGCATTTGAATGGGACTATAAGAGATAAGACAACGATGACCGCCGCGCAATACAGGAGACTCGCGGCTCAGCCCCGCCTTCACCTGTCAGCTGGCGACGCCAAAAACCTCGACGCGTTGCCAGACATCAGCGCGTCAAGTCTGTCGCGGCACAGCGAAACATCCTCCAACATCTTCTTGAACCTTGGAAGGCGCAAGATGGGGTAGTCCGATCCATAGAGAATCTTTTCACCAACGCCAGGCATCCCAACGCATTCGAAGATCTCCGAACTGTATAGAAAAGGAGTTGCCGCTGTATCGTACCATACGTTCTTCAAACTCCGGCGAACGTCGTTCATAAGTTCGTATATGAACAATCCGCCCCCCCAGTGTGCCATTATGACCCTGAGTTCAGGATGATTTGACGCCATCAGGTATGCTTCCCTGGGGCCAGCCCTCCCCTTTCCAGGATACTCCCTGCCAACCGGTTCGGCCGCATGGATCATCGCGAAGAGCCCTCTCTCGTGGCAGATTGCCGCTAACCGCCAGCTCTCCCTGATGTCGTCGATGCGCCAGTCCTGGCCATCCGGGAATATCTCGCCAACTCCTATCGCGCCAAGATCCGCGCATCTGACTATCTCGGCCACAGCGCCCGCGGACATCGGAGGGACTGTGCACATTGCCCTGAGTCTGCCTCCTGAACTGGTTGCCGCATCCAGTACATAGTCGTTGCACAACCGGCAGAGACCTATGTCTTTGAAGCCAAAACCGCAGATCCAACTCTCGCCGACGCCGTCCTCGTCCATCGCCAGAAGCAGATCGTCAGCGTCCGCCCACTTGTGAACACGGCCTCGCGCAAGCGCTCCGAAGTATGTCTCGCGCTCGGCTATCTTCTCCCAGTCAGATATTACCTCAGGCGGATATACGTGAACGTGAACGTCGGTAATCATGAGCGCCGGCCGGCACGGAACAGTCCTAACCCGCTCGGCAGGCAGACGATGATACACGCCGCCAGGAGCGCGCCGAAATGAACCGCGGAACACCCGCCGCCGCCGCTGCTGCCGTTTTCCTGGCGGACCTCTCCCGGCATGGCTTCAACGGACATGGGAGGGTCAAAGATTTGAAACATTCGCAGCCCGCCGACTTTATATGATATATAGTCGATTGTAACGGCCTTCGCCAGAGCGGCGTCCGCGACTATCCCCCTGATCTCTATATAACGGTCGGACGATCCGCTCTCCACGTCAGGGAAGACCTCGCTTACAGACTCGACTACGCCGCATTTCGCAGATGACAGTCCAGTTACAGAAACATACATATCGGACGGGAGAGTGTCCGTGATGACTTTAGCGAAAGCTCTGACCACGGCGCCCGCTTTGGAGTTCACTATGAGCGCCCGCCATTCGGCGGCATCCGCTGAAACCACCCTTATATTAGCCGGTCCAGCCTCGGCTGACGTAAATGCCCTGACGCATGCGTTGACGTTGGACGTCCCCCACAGTTCAGGCGCAATGTCAACCGTGTCACGCCACTTAATTCCGTCGGACGACATATAACTCTCCCCCCTGTTCGCCACAGCCTGTGTTGAGAAGTATGTCACAGGCATCTCCACCGCGAGCGGGTAATCGTACCCCGGAGTCCTCATCCAGACTGTCACCGAATATCTCTCACCCTTGCCGAGCATCACAGGCCAGGCGAGCCTGACAGTATGATACCCCGCGAATAACTCCGAACCGCTCGCCGAGTACGCCAAATTGCCGTCAACGGGTACGCCGCCAGACGGGATGCCGGTATATATCTTCACTTCATACATCGCGTTAGGAGCAGTGGTGTAAAACGAGACGGAGGAGAGCCGTTCTCCCTCATTCATCGCAGTGAATATATTCCCCATCCACGCGACGCCGGGGTTGCCCACAGTTACAGACCCGCACCATCCGAGATCGTCGTACCCGTAGTTACTCTCGTTTGGATCGGCGTCACTCTCGATATACACAACGCCATCCCGGAAGGAAGTATCCTCATACGAAATCCAATAATATCCTTCATCTCCAAATCCAGATCCCCAACTGTTCTTGACCAGCCATGCCCCATCCCGCGCGGGCTCGTTGTTAAAATTCTTCCTGAGATAAGAATCATCCCAACCCACTACGAGAACGGCATGATTGGGATTCCTGCTGCCGGTGTAGTTCCACGCGCTGCTCTCCTCGTTGAAATATGTGCCGCGCGAACCGATGTAACACCCTACCGATATCCCTCCGTAATCCATTATAAGACGCTTGCGTATGTCATTCGTCGGCTGCGGCTCTCCAGCCGCGAATTGCAGATTCAAGAAGAACGCGTCAGTCATCTTGAGGAGATTCGAATATCCAACAGAAGGCCCCTCTGGAAGCCGTTCATAAGGCGCGTCCGCTTCAGAGACCGGTCCAACCCCGCGCGCCATCACGCTCACGGCCGTATTATCCCATCCTCCGCCTGGCCTGCCACCAGAGCCAGTCTTATCGTGAGCCGGCAAGTTGTTGAACGCGTACCAGTAAAGACACATCTCGGAGAGATCGACCTCAAGCCCAGTCCTCTTCAGGTGTGTGGACTCCATGGAGGCCAATGACGAGAAAGCCCAGCAGTTGTCGAATTCTCCCTGATTTTTGACCGGAGTGACCAATCCGTCCGTCCTCAGATCGAATGAGACGGGAATTGTGGAAGCGCCCCTGCCCCCCCTGAAATACGCGGAATAATCCGCGTCCCTCAAGTGGGACAGATCTACCGGCGATGGAATGTATCCGCTGTGGCTGGCCTCTTCCTCACGCAGATCTGAAAGATACTCCACATCAGATCTTTGTTCTACTCTGGAGGCGAAAACCTCAGAACTAAACGCGAAAAAAACGACAGAGAACAATATGAACGCGGATAAACTCCTCATTGATTCCACCCTTACAAAAAAATTTGTGTAAGTTTATCAGATATACGCGGTCATGTAAATTATATTCCAACCTCCCCGTCGAAGACCTTGTATACTTTGCAGTTCAAGATCACCTCGTCTCCCGAGTAGTCCACTGTCATATCGCCGCCGTTTTGGATCACGCGGATCAAGCCGGATCTGGCGCAAAACCCATTCTGAACGGCCGACACGACAGCGGCGCAAGCGCCGCTCCCGCTCGCTGGAGTCTCTCCGTCTCCGCGCTCCCATATTCGCATCCGCAGCGTGCGGTCATCCAAAACTTTGACAAATTCGACATTGGTCCTGATTGGAAATATCGAGGCGGTCTCCATCAACGGGCCGAGCGTCTCTATGCCGCAGTTGTCCACATCATTGCAGAATATCACGCAGTGCGGGCTCCCCATCGACACGCATGTAATCGAGAACGCCCTGCCGCCTACTTCGACAACGCGGCCCATGACCCTCTCCCCAACCAGGCTGACAGGGATTTCCGCCGGAGCGAACCTGGGTACGCCAAGGTTTACCCTTCCGGAGACGACGTTGCCGTACCTGGTGTATATCTCAAGACCTATGATACCGCCCGGGGTCTCGATCGTCATCTCCTTTCGCCCGCCGGTCCTCCCCCTCTCATACAAGTACTTACCGATACAGGCTATCGCTGACGCGCTCATGAAACCTTCGCTTCCATCCGTGTTAAAGAGCCTCATTGTGGCATCCGCCCGTTCCGATGGATAGATCATGACCACGCCATGTCCTCCAACCCCGAAGTGCCTGTCCGCGAGCATTATCGACAGGGACTCGGGAGATTCTATATCCTGATCGAAACAGTCAAAATACAGGTCATCCTTGCCGCAGCTGTGCATCTTGGAGAAGTGTATTATCCTGCGATCCTTTCTCATGTCGTTGATGTCAACTAACTCCGTGTTCCATTCGCTGTACCGGCTCTTCAGGCTGTCCGCAAGGGCGGTCGCGGTATCTATCGACGTGAGGCACGGGATGCCCAGGCGTGTCGCCAGCGACCTGATCCGCGCGCTCTCCTTCGCCGAGTCGCGGCCGCGCGTTGACGTTGACACTATATACTGCACCCTGCCGCTCTCCATCAGGGTGATCACATTATCGCAGGCCTCGCTGATCTTGTGTATGACTATCGCTGGAAGTCCCGAACGTGAGAGGACCGACGCGGTTCCCCGCGTCGCGTATAGGTTTAAGCCGAGCGACGAATACTTCTTGGCAACATCGACAATCTCCGGCTTGTCGCTGTCCCTGACAGTGAAAAGCACGCCTCCGCTCCTCTGGAGCTTGTAACCGGCGGCCAGCAATCCCTTGTACATCGCCTCCTCCAGCGTCTTGCCTATGCCCAGCACCTCTCCCGTGGACTTCATCTCTGGACCAAGGTGCGTATCGACGCCATGAAGTTTCTCGAACGAGAACACTGGGACCTTGACTGCGGCGTACGGCGCGGGACGATACAACCCTGTTCCATACTCCATCTCGGACAGCCGCTCGCCAAGCATTGCGCGCGTGGCCAGATCGACTATGGGAACCCCTGTAACCTTGCTTATGTACGGCACAGTCCTGGAAGCCCTTGGATTAACCTCGATAACATAAACATTGTCATTATATATTATATACTGAACGTTTATAATCCCACGAACCTTCATCGCGAGCGAGATCCTGGCCGTATGATCGACTATGAGCTCGACGAGCCTGTCGGTCACGTTGAGCGCCGGATAGACCGCGATGGAATCTCCGGAGTGTATGCCAGTCCGCTCCACATGCTCCATGATGCCGGGTATCAATATGTCGTGCCCGTCGCACACGGCATCCACCTCTATCTCTGTCCCCCTCAGATACTTGTCTATCAGTACCGGCCCGTGAACGTCGCTGTCGAGGATGATCTCCATAAACTCCCGCAGGTCATTATCTGAGAAGGCTATGCTCATATTCTGGCCGCCGAGCACGTATGACGGGCGGACGAGAACCGGATAGCCGAGCCGGCCCGCCACCAGGAGCGCCTCATCCATGGTGACAGCCATACCTCCGTCGGGGCGCAGGATCCCGAGCCCTCCGAGCAGGGAATCGAACCTCTCCCTGTCCTCGGCCAGATCTATGCTGTCAAAGGAGGTGCCTAAGATCTCGAAACCGTTTTCATTGATGTACCCTGCCAACTTTATCGCCGTCTGACCTCCATACGCGGCAACCACTCCGACTGGTCTTTCGAGGTTCAAGATATCCCGGACGTCTTCGGGCGTGAGTGGTTCAAAGTACAGCCTATCGGCGGTGTCAAAGTCGGTCGATACCGTCTCGGGGTTGTTGTTTATTATCACTACCTCATACCCGAGCTGTCTCAGCGCCCATGCGCAATGGACGCTCGAATAATCGAACTCTATCCCCTGTCCGATGCGAATCGGACCTGAGCCGAGGACGACTATTGTCCCCTTGTCTCCCCTTCTCCTTGATCTGATAAAGTCCTCCGCTTCGTTCTCCTCATCGAAGGTAGAGTAGAAATACGGGGTCTCCGCGGCAAACTCTCCCGCGCACGTATCCACCATCTTGTAGGATGCCGGAATATGTTGCTTCACGGTTCCGCCGGAGATCCGCTCAAGCACGTTGTCGGGATACCCAAGCCGTTTTCCCTCCCGATATATAGCATCCGTGAGGCCGCCCTCTCTCAGCATCGACTCGAATCTGACGAGATGTTCCAGCTTGTGTAAAAACCATCGGTCGATCATGGTTATTTCATGTATCTCATCGCATGAGACACCGCGTCTCATCGCCTCGAAGATCTGAAAAATCCGCTCGTCGGTCGCTGTGCGCAGCGAATCCATCAGATCGGAGTCGTCAAGCCTTCCGAGCTTCGAAAGATACAGCGTCTGCTGATGTATTTCCGCGCCGCGTATAGCCTTCATCAGCGCCATCTCGAATGACGGAGCGAGCGACATCACCTCTCCAGTCGCCTTCATCTGGGTACCGAGTGTCCTTGGGGCTCTGGCGAACTTGTCGAAGGGCCATTTCGGGAATTTTACGGCGACGTAATCCAGCGCTGGTTCAAAGCAGGCGCGGGTCTTGCCGGTCACGGCATTCGGGATCTCGTCCAACCTGTAGCCGATCGCGATCTTGGCGGCCACCTTGGCAATGGGGTATCCGGTCGCCTTGGAGGCGAGGGCTGACGAGCGCGAGACCCTTGGGTTTACCTCTATTACGGCATATTCGAAACTCTCGGGTGAGAGCGCGAACTGGCAGTTGCAGCCGCCTTCTATTTTAAGCTCGGATATTATGTCTAAAGCGGCGGTCCGCAGCATCTGATACTCTTTGTCGGAGAGCGTGAGCGTCGGCGCCACGACTATGCTATCCCCTGTGTGAATTCCGACAGGATCGAAATTTTCCATTCCGCAGACGGTGACCGCATTGCCAGCGGAGTCGCGCATGACCTCGAACTCTATCTCCTTCCAGCCAGCTACGGAGCGCTCCACCAGTATCTGTCCGATGGGGGACATCCTAAGCCCGTCTCCGGCAACCCTCGTCAGTTCATCAGCGGAGCAGGCAATCCCTCCTCCGCTGCCACCTAGGGTGAACGCCGGCCGTACTATGAGAGGGTATCCGATCTCATCGGCAAAGGCGAGCGCATCGGCAACATTTTCAACAACTCTGGACGGGATCACGGGCTGTCCAATCCTCTCCATCGCATTCTTGAAGAGCTGTCTGTCCTCGGCCATGTCTATCGTTTCAGGGCTGGCGCCAAGAAGTTTTATTCCTCTCTTCGAGAGGAATCCTTCCTTCGCGAGCAGCATGGCCAACGTCAGTCCTGTCTGTCCGCCTAGCGTGGGCAGTATGCTGTCGGGGCGCTCCTTGTCTATGATCCGCTGGAGCGTGGCAACTGTGAGCGGTTCAATATACACGGCGTCAGCCATTGCCGAGTCGGTCATTATCGTGGCCGGATTGGAGTTTACGAGCACTATCTCAAGCCCGTCCTCGCGCAGCGCCCTGCATGCCTGTGTGCCGGCATAGTCGAACTCCGCTGCCTGCCCGATAACTATCGGCCCCGATCCTATCACGAGAACTTTGCGCACGTCGCTATATAGAGGCATCTTATCCCGCCTCCATCATGCCGATAAAACGATCGAAGAGGAACGACGTATCCAATGGCCCAGCCGACGCCTCGGGGTGAAACTGAACGCTGAAGGCCGGTATATCTTTATAATCTATCCCCTCGCACGTTCCATCATTCGCGTTGACGTAACGCAGAAGCGCGTTGCCGGGTATGCTGTCCGGCGTCACAGAGTAACCGTGGTTCTGCGTCGTTATTGATATCGATCCTGTCTTGGTATCGCGCACAGGCTGATTGGCCCCTCTATGCCCGTATTTCATCTTTTCGGTCGAGGCGCCCATTGCCAGAGCCAGAATCTGATGGCCAAGACAGATGCCAAAGACTGGTATCATACTCTCGGTGAACTTTTTAAGTTCGGCTATGATGCCTGTGTTCTCCTCAGGATCACCCGGTCCGTTACACAGCATTACCCCGTCCGGCGCGAGTTTCAAGATCTGTTCGGCTGTATAACTATGAGGGACTACCGTCACCCTGCAGCCTCTTGCCGCCAGGGAACGGGCTATATTGGCTTTGGCTCCAAAGTCCCAGAGCACGATGTGATATCCGCGGCCTTCCGTGACATCTGGATTCACGACAAAGACTTCGCGCGTCGAAACCCCCGCCACAGCATCGCGTATCGCGTAACCTCGCAGCAGATCGAAGTCAACGTTTTCAGGATCACTCGTTATGACTCCATTCATCACGCCTCTCTCTCTTATGATTCTTGTCAAGGCGCGGGTGTCTATTCCACATAGGCCGACTACCCCCTGTTCGGCCAGCAGTGACCCGAGTGGCCCCTCGCTTCGAAAATTTGACGGAGAGCCGCAACACTCCCTGAGCACATACCCTCGCGGCCACGGAGAGGAGCTCTCGAAATCAGGCCGTATAACGCCGTAATTCCCTATGAGCGGCCATGTTTGGACTACAATCTGTCCATAATAGCTCGGATCTGTTAACGTCTCCAGATAGCCGGTCATCCCGGTTGTAAATACTACTTCGCCCAACACTCCGCCGGCATCCGCCGCAAGGCCAAGAGACTCTCCCCCGAAAACTCTGCCGTTTTCGAGAACCAGATATGCAGACGACACTAGATTTCCCCCTAACAAACTGTAGTTTACACAGCATACGTAATATACTCGCTATTTTAGCACAATTCTCTGATCTCTTACCGCGGAGAAGAGGATTTCGGATATTGATGAATCAACAATGAAATATGGTATACGGCGTGATCTACAGCCCGTACTCCTCCAGCCTTCCGTCGTCAGACAGGATTTCATCCGTTGGGCCCTCGGCGCGGACTCGGCCATCCCGCAGGACGATAACGCGCGAACAGAGCGATCTGGCGAGGTCCAAATCGTGCGTGGCGACTAGCTGAGCCTGCCGCAGGGAGCGCAGAGTCCCAATGAGTATGCGCCGCGAGCGCGGGTCCTGGAACGACGACGGCTCGTCCAGCAGCAGAACTTTGGGGTTCATGGCCAGAATCGCGGCTATCCCGACGATACGTTTCTCCCCGGCGGAGAGCTTATACGGCGTTCGCTCTTTGAGATGAACCGCGTTTAATTGTTCGAGCGCCGAATCGACAAGCCTCTCCGCTTCTTCATCCGACAGCCCAAAGTTTCTCGGGCCGAACGCGATATCGTCGCGGACCTTCATAGTGAAGAGCTGGTCGTCCGGGTTTTGAAAGACTATGCCGATAATTTTCCTGATCTCACTCGCCGTCTGCTTCGAGAGCTTAACTCCACATACCGAAATCTCTCCCGACATCGGCAGAAGACCTACTATCGCGCGCAGAAGCGTGGACTTGCCAGCGCCGTTCGCGCCGATTAACGCCACTCTTTCATTATCCCCTATGGCGAAACTCACCGAGTCGAGCGCGAGGTTCCCGTCGGGATAGGTGACGGATATGCCGTTTACCGCAAGCATCTAGACAGAAGAAGAGCCCCGCAGACAACCCCCAGGCACGCCAATTCAGGAAAGGTTATCCTCCGCCAGGCGCGCGGTCGATAATAACCGGTAAACCCTCTGCAACGCATAGCCGAGTAGACCCTCTCCGCTCTGTCTATACTGCGCAGCAGGAGAGAGCCGACAAAGAAACCCATGTGGCCCGCGCGCACCCCACGCGCTCCCGGCGAGCGAAGGACGTAGCTGGTGAACATGGAGCGCGCTTCATCGACGAGCACGGACAGGTAACGGTATGTTATTACGAGCTGGGTGACAAGAATATTTGGAATGCCCATGGATGAGAGCTGGCGCGACAGCTCATCTATGCCTGTAGTTGAGACGAGCAGCAGGATGGCGGAGACTGACAAGATCGTCTTTATCATTATGGAGACAAAGGATATCTCGCCTCCGGTAATCATCATGCCGCCGATAGACATTATCGGCGCGCGGTTAAAAAAAACGTTGCTCAATCCGCCGAAGAGTGAAAATGGCAGGGCGGGCAGAAGCCTCTTTAATAGAATCTTCAGCGGGGTTTCGGAGAGAGGGATCAATATCGCCGGATAGAAGAAATACGGCAGGAGCCGGCCTATTTCAAGGGGACCAAAAGATAAGACGACAACCACATAAAAGATGGTCGTCGTCAGCTTTACGAACGGATGCAGCCGATGCAGGAAGGTATTTCCGCAAGCGCAGAGTTCCAACGCGTTCAAACCAGCGATATGACCGGAAAAGCCCGAGTCAGGCTTTGGCATTCCCGCTCCAGAGTCTCTTAGACGCGGAGATGGCAGCTCCAATCACGCAGGCGAGCAGGAGGGTCATGACGCCGCCGACAATGCCAGCGACGCTTGTGCCCGGCACAAGGTCTTCTCTCTCTCCTCCGTCAGAGGATTTGAAATCGTAGTCGGGCATGATCGCCGTGGCCTCCCGCATACCAGCCGAAGCATCGTAGACTCCGCCGGACCGCTCAATCTCGGCGGTCCCGGCAATCTTTTCCACCGACCACTCAAGGCCGTCGGGATAGGCCGACGCATGGAGGGATAACCCGCCGCCTACGACCGCGGCCAACGTCAGCAACGCAAGCAGCGTCTTTTTGAACGACAGGGAACCCTCGCCTGAAATGGACCCCGCGCTCCCAAATTCCAGCAGCTCTGGGCGCATCTGCCGGACGAAACAGAGCGCCGCGGCGGTTATGAGTCCTTCGACGACGCCTATTGCCAGGTGAATCGGCAGCATCAGAGTCACGAACGCGGCGAAAGGCAGCTCCGTTACGCCAGAGGCCAGCGTCTCGGCCACAACACCGAACGCGCCGAGTTCCAGACCGACGACCACTGATACGACGGACGCCAAGGCTATGACCTTTGTTCCGGAGGTTCTTTTCACTATCCTGTTGAATATAAGCGGATACGCCACGAAACAGGCAAATACTCCCATGTTGAAAGTGTTGCACCCCAACGCCATAAGTCCGCCATCCGCGAAGAAAAGACACTGGATAATCAGCACGGCGGCAAGTGTTAAGAGCGCGGCGTACGGCCCGAGTATCGCGGCGAGCAGTATTCCTCCGCCTATGTGTCCGCTGGATCCCGTTGCGGGAATTGTGAAGTTGATCATCTGCGCGGCGAAGACAAACGCCCCCATCACTCCCATTACAGGGATTTTGTTGTCTCCGTCCGGGCCAGCGCCATAGGCAAGCCCAGCATTGTCATCATTTCTAACCCTTGCCACGGAATACGCTATCGCTCCCACGCTCGCCAACGACATAACAACGCTCACCGACGGCGAGAGCAGCGCATCAGCCATATGCATGAAGACTTCCCCCTCAAAACAAAAATTGCCATGAAGACCCTTTGCCGCTTCTGCGACGTACGACTGCCTTCATGGCAATATGGTTTCCCTCTGGCTTAAAGACAATAATACAAAAGTGGGGACAAGTCAAGATGTTACAGTACACCTCAAACCACAGGGTAGGGTACTTGACAATGGTGTTGAGC
>JAIRWR010000074.1 GCA_031268885.1 Synergistaceae bacterium | reverse complement strand
TCCCCTCAGCAAACCTGGCAGTCGAGTCAAGAGAATCCGTTTACCGGCATCCGTATAGTCACTTAGATTTCTCGGTATCCGCCCTATGCCTTTATACGAATGGACGTTAAACGTATGTTCATAGCCAATGAGTTTGGGAATAAGAATGTCGAGAGTCTTTTTTCCGGATTGATCCTCCACAAGGATTTCAAAATGCATCGAGTCACCTCGCATCCAAATAATCGCTGTACCATAACCCGCCCAAAGGCAGACCTTCGGCAACCAGGTTCCTCACAATATCATTCCTGCTTGCTCGATGGATAGCGGAGTAGCCATCCTGTTCCTTTTCGAGAATCCAAACCTCAGATGGGTCTAGCGCGTCGACCAAATAGGGTTGATGCGTTGTAATGAAGACTTGCGATCCATCCTTACGCCCGGTCGCATGGTCGCGAAACTCTTGAGCCAAGACTTCCAGAAGCTTATGATACAAACCGTTTTCCGGTTCTTCGATACATAAAAATGGCGGCGGAGAAGGATCTTCGAGCAACAGCAGGTAAGCAAATACTTTCAGCGTGCCGTCGGACATCTGTTGCGCATAAAATGGATCTTGAAAACCTTTGTCGTTAAATCGGAGCAACAGTCTTCCGTCGTTGGTCTTTTCAGTGCCTATTTTGTCTATTCCGGGAATTCTTTTGGCGATTCTTTGGAGAACGCCTTGAAATAGTTTAGAGTGATCTCGTTCCATGAATTGTACAACATTACCAAGATTGTCCCCATGAATATTCAGATGCTTCTGAGGTCCGGCAAGCGGCAGGCTTCGAGCCGCGTCGGGCGTAAAGTAGCTCAAATACCAACCTTCGATAAAACGGCGGAAAGCGGAAATTCTCGGGTGTTGTTTCAGTGAACCCAGAGTGGCGATCCCCAGCTTGCGTATATCTTCCAGCTCAACCACTTCAGTTTCAGTGGATTCCTCTTTTATCTCGCCGGATTTTAGAGAGTCCATCAGATTGCAAAAGTCAACATCTCCTTGGGTTTCGTCAATCTGATGTCCGCCCGTCTCGCCTTTCCATACAACACCTTTTCCTCTATTCAAGACTAAAAAAGAAAACGGCCAGCCACGCTTCTGTCCTTTTCGGCGTTGCCTCAGACGTTCCTTAAGAACATACGGCCGTTCGTCATCACCGAGGTCGATCGACAACTCGTAGGTAATCGAGCGAGCGTTGCCGTCCTCTTTGTAATATACTTCGAATTCGATTGGCTCACCTGAGCCTTGGGACCGGATTCTGCCGAACCCGCCGCGACCGCGAAGATCGCACGCTTCTTCGACTCCCACTTTCAGGCAATCCGCCAGAAAACCGAATGCGTCAAACAACGTACTCTTGCCAACTCCATTTTTACCGATGACAGCCGTCAATGGAGACAAAGGGTCTGATTCCTGCCAATTCCATAACCTGCCAAGCAGGACATCTTTTAGTGTCCTGAAATTCTTGACGCGAAACCCTTCTATTTTTGCCATATCAAGCAGTCCTCCTCTTCCTAATTAATCATCCGTATCATCAAACAGCGATAACTGTTTACCGTTGGCCGCGCGAGACAGAAGTTCAGCTACTCTGCCCCGCACCTCCAGCCACGCGATGACGAGCGAGTTGTAGGCGCACGCCTCCTGCGCCCACCCTTTACGCTCCGCTATCTGTAACAGCCGGTACGCCAACGCCTTGGCGTGTTCCGGCCCGGAGGAGAAGATGTCCGAGACTATCTTTGCCGCGCCGGTTATGCCGTCCTTCTCTAATGCGCGGGTGAGCTGCTGGGTCAATAGCCAGATAATCATGCCGCCATGTTCAATCTTGCCGGTGATTTCCTCCCGCGTCAGCAGCCACGCCACTCATCATCGCTCGCGACGCGCGACCGCGCCTCCGGATTCACCTGCGGCCGGTCGGCGAATTTCGGCGGTATCTTTATCATTGCTTTATTGATTACCACGACTACAGGATTCAAATCACTGGCGTGAGCTTCCAGCCCAAGCTGCTGGGCTTCGAGAGGGATGGACCCGCCCCCCGGCAAATATGAGTTTTTTGTTATAGGTCATGTTATTGCCCTTTCTTGAATAGGTGTCATAATACGGTCTCTAATTTCATCGTAAATGGCGATGTCGGTTCCTTGGCCTCTCGCAACTTCCAAGGAAACGACAAGCCCATACTGGACGGGATTTGTGATTCTCTTGGCATCGTTTCGACAATTGACTTTGATTTGAATAACATCTCCATCGCTGATGGGTTCCGCTCTTTCACCTTCAAAAATTTCGTGTTGAACTGTGCCGCGTTTGACGGTTTGCCAATCATTTTCCGCGCGGTCTGAAGCCAAGCGGTTATTGAGAACTTCAAACCACAAACTTGATTCACGGTATTTTTGCGTGTATGGCACAATTCGCGAGAACCAAGCCAACGTAACGGTCAAGCGGCGTCTGATGCGTTGTGCTCCGAGTGAAGGCGGTAAAGGCAAACTAAAGAGATGCGCCTGTCCGTCGGTTAGTTGTCCAAACCCTAACACGGTAGCGCGTTGTCTTGCGCATTCCAAGACACGCTGGATATCCGGTGTACCATAACCAAGCCAACGGTCGGCTATTTTCTTAATGTCGGTGTCTGTATCGGAAAAGATTTGTCCCATTCTGTATTTTGCCTCGCCCCATGAACAACTGTGAACGAGCATCGCTTTTAACAATGGCACGTCACTATTCCCTAAACCCACTTCTCGGGGTTGGTCTGCAAGCAGTTGAAGTAGAGAGTCATAACAGATGCCGGCAGAACGGCTAATCAGTGCGGCGGCGTTGCTTGTTCCGCGTGAAAATGATGTACTATTAGCCTGCCCACTTGAACCTGGCACAGCCGTCTTGTTGCCGGGAGCTATTATCACATATGAAGGCAATAATTTTACTGGCGCATTTCTTGAAATAGGTTCTTGGTATAATTGGCGTCCGCCGCTAAAAATCAAGTCAGGTTTGATGGAACGCCGATATCCACAGCCAAATGCTGAAATAGGACTTGGTAAGAAGGTATGGGCAAGAAGATCAACGCGATTTGGAGTGTTGGTCAGTGTTGATGAATCGGAATGCAACGCGCCGGCGGTTAATCCATTGATAGTTTCCGCAGGCGCAAGAAGGCGGCAGTTTCGCCTGTTTGCGTATAACGCTTTGACAACTTCCGCTTCTCGCTCGTCTGGCGACATGCTATTAAATGTTTGCGCTGTTTGGTTGATTCGGATTGCCACAGGGTGATTGCCCGCGCTGACGATGAAAAGCACGTTGTATTTCTCGCTGAGCCAATCGAGCAGTTTTGCCGCCGGACTCATGGCGTTGACAAATTGTCGCGCGGGGTCTCCGATGGATAAATTAATGATTCTGACGCTTGACGCGACAGGAGTCTGACCGTCTTCCAATTCAAACAATCGCCGTACACTTCGATGTAGCAAATCCGTGAAAAGAACATTTTCGGGGACATGTTCTGCCCAACCGCCATTCACAGTTTGTTGCGGACGCATTATGGGGCGAACATAAAGCGGACGCGCCAAAGGGGATTGTCCGTCATTTAAATCGCCTTGGATAATCAAGGATGCTATTGCTGTTCCATGTTTTCTCGCGTTGGCGGCATAGTCAGAACCGTAATTATCCGGGTCGTCAACAATCAAGCGGCCGGACAGCAAGGAATGGTTTTCAAGCGGTTGCCCGTCAAATAAAGCGATCGTTGGCTGTCCGATTGGCAAAGGGAGATTAACGTTTACGCCGACATCTTCAATTTCTCCGGCGGCGGGTTCCTTACCGAAAACCATTTGTCCGCACGGACGGAAAAACCGCACGCTGTCGCAATTAAGAAACGCGGCCTCACGGTTGTCGTTGAGGACGTTTTGTATTTCGTTTCGTGGCAACGTCGCAAGTAAAGCGTGATACGAGATTTCTGGAATTGTCGTTTGTGAAACAATTTGCCCTCCGATTTGTTCGATCCTTGATGCGACGTTCCATTGCGCGTGTGTTCTTTTTTGCTGATCGTCGCGGAACCAGAGTTCAATTTCACAATGAATGAAAGTGTTTGCCAATTGTTCATCTTGCAAGTCTTCCCGCCATGCGTCAAGGACGCCTGTCTCCTCTAACCGATCTCGTGTGTCCCAACGACGAATATCTCTGAGTTGGAGAAAGACATCTCGGAATTTAGTAAGTCCGCGTTCAAAGGCCAATTGGGAATTATCTTTGTAGTGTTCCCACAGCGATAACATTTGTTTAAGTGCTTGTTGATTACTCCATACCCAATACAATCGTCCGGACAAAAGTTTGTCGCGTTGGCTTTCATCGAAGAAATCATCGTCAGGAGCAAGTTCTTCTTCGTCTACCTCGCCGAGCCATTCAAAACCCTCAATTTTTTTGACGGCATTGACAAATTTCTCGATCGCGCCGATTGTTTCAATGACCAAAACACTTTCCGGTTCAATGCCATCGACATTGGGTTGAACTTGAATAAATGTGTTACGCAATTGTTCAAATTTGGGAGACAAGCGTTCCCATTGACGGGCGGCAGTTGGAACGTGAGGTTTTCCCCCGCCTCCGCCAAGTTTTGCTCTATCGACGGATACCGGCGTCGGGAAAATAAGCAGAGGACGTTCAGGCATTGGGCGCCTCCCCTGACTTTATGGAGACCGAGCGCGAATCCCATTCTTTCAACGCTTGAGAGACTATTTCCCGCATATTCGCGTTGGGTTGTTCAAGGATATATTGGCGATAAGCCGAGACCGCGAACTCTTCCGCTTCAGCGAAGTTGGAGCCGTAAAGTTTTTTCGCCAATTCAGATGGGCTGTAATTTAGCGAAGTGTTGATACGCCGCTCGAACTTTTCAAACCACTCTATCAATGCCGCTTTTGTTGGCAGCGGCAGATTCATGCGGATTTGGAAACGCCGCCAGACCGCTCGGTCGAGTAATTCACCGTGGTTCGTCGCGCCAATAACCATAACATGACTTGGCAAATTGTCTATTTGCAAAAGAAGCGAACTTACGACACGCTTAATTTCTCCAGTTTCATGGGGGTCTCCGCGTTCTTTACCGAGCGTTTCAAACTCGTCAAAAAACAAGACACATTTCCGCGCAGTGGCATATTCAAACAACTTTTTCAGGCGGCTGGCGGTGTCGCCAAGATAAGACCCCACAATGCTTTCATACCGAACAACAAGAAGAGGAACGACCAGTGCCTCCGCAAGTGCCTCTACAAGTGATGTTTTCCCATTTCCAGGAGGACCTATCAGGAGCACGCGGTTTCGAGGTTCCATGTTGTATGAACGCAAAAGCTCCGCACGGTGTTGTTCCTGAACTAGACTATTGCAAATTTTGAACGTATCATTTGACAGCACAAGATCGCTGAATTTTTTCTTTGGAGTGATTTCGTAAAACAGATTGCAAAGTTGAGATTCGGCAAGAACCACATTCCCGTTATGGACAGGTTGTTCAAATGGAGCAACGCTGAGCAAGCCCGCGAGTTGCTCAGCTAACACTTTGTGTTGTTTGCTACGTTCTTCGGCAATAATGGATTCAACGACCTTTCGAAACGCCACTTTATCATTCCTTATGCCGGATTGAACCAACCGAATTAATAAATCAGCTCGTGCCATTTTATTTTCCTCGCTTTAAGATTACTTCCGATGACCAGTTTCACTATTATGACTAAATTTACATTTACATATTTCGCGTTCAAATTGAACATGTGAGTGATAGCAATACTTCACGGCGTCTGACGCGTTTGTCCACTGTGCTGTAACGGAAAAAAACAAGTGCTGGATAATGATATATCTGGAATGAATTCAGCGGCGAGGATTGAGATTCGCATACTGTCTCCGGCTTTATCATCTATAATGTGTCCGAAGATAAGCGCTGAGTTCTCGCATCCGAGTCTATCGCGGATTATAAGCGCGGCTTCTTGCAGCTCCGTTACCCTGGATTCCCCATGTATACGAAACAGAAGAATAAGTCTTTGGGCTTTCGCCTCAAGGGGGAGCATCACGCGTTTCAATGCCGCTTCCGCCGCTTCGGCCGCCCTGTTCTCTCCTTCCGCGGCGCCGACGGTGAAGATTGCCGTCTTCGCATCCTCCAACGCTGCTCTAACGTCCGCAAAGTCAACCGCGATAATAGAACGGCCCGCTGAATTCGCGAGATCTACAATTCCGAAGATAATCTGTCCAATGTCTTCGCCCTGAGTCTCACCGCTGGCAACAGTAAACAGGGCATCCACACTTTCACTGATTTTAGCGGCGTTCTCTCTTGCGGTCGATGAGCCAGAGTCGGGCATCTCGACAACGCCGACAGTCAGTCTTCCCATCTTCTTCGCTCTCTTCGCGGCAGCCGATGCGATATCCGCATCCCCCTCTTCTTCCATATTGGCGATAACGAAGAGCATATCCGCGTCGCCGAGCCGCGCTTGTGTAACTTCTCCAAGGTCACGCGCCGCGAAAAACTCTACGGACTCGACCGTATCTTTTTTAATCCGCTCCAAGAATCCGCTTCCGCTCTCCCCAGCTCCGACAACCAGAAATTTTTCTCTGGTTTCCGGCGGTTCTTTCCAGTCTATAGACGGTTCCATGACGCTTCTCCTCTTTTTCAAATTAACTCATTATACCAGCAACCCGAACGTAATCCAGCCGACAGAGATACAGGCGGACGCGCCATGCACAGCGAAGAACCGCTGCCGGTCACGCGCCCGATTCACGCGTGAAACCGCGAATTCAGTCATGCCATGCGTCAGGCGGTTTGGCGCATCCACAAATCGCTTTGACGAGCCTTAATCGAACGCAAAAAGATGAGAATTGTCTTATACTTACGTCTGTGTGTGAATCGGTCGGGAACGTCCCAGCCGTTTCACGCCGATTTGAAATCAAGGGCATGAAGCGTGAGGTATGAAGCGTGAAAACCGATTCGCGCGGTCATTCATCCGCGTCAGAGACAGCCTATTGATCGCGAATTGGTATCACGACATTTTTAAGAGGGAGAGTTGCCGATATGTCGCTATGTTATATGGAAGGAATGTGGCGCGATACCGCGGAATGCCGCCTGCCAGTGACGGACCTGGTAATACAGCGCGGAGTTGGGGTTTTCGACAGCGTCAGAATATATGGAAGGCGCGCGTTTGCCCTGACCGAGCATATGAAACGGCTGGAGAGGAGCGCGTCTGTCGCCGGTATCGAATGCGGCGATATAATCGACCGCATGTACGGCATAGTGAGAGAAGGCGTGCTGCGCGACGACTGCCCCGGCGCGGGTGAGAGCATCGTGAGGCCTTATATAACCGGCGGGGATGAAAACGACCGCGGCAGATTTCCCCACCCCAGATACTTCGTGATATTCGAGCGGGCGCAGCCTGAGAAGCCGGAAGATTACGAGAGGGGCGTGGCGCTGCTGCCAACATCCGAAGGGCGTCTGTCTCCGGCGGCCAAGAGCGTGAACTATCTTTTTGGATTGATGCGGAACGCCGGACAGAGCGACTTCAAGGAGTGCCTGTACTGTCCCGGCGGCGAGATAACGGAGACCCTCTCCAGCTCTTTCTTTCTTTGCGCTGGCGGAGTGATAAAGACCGCGCCGCTCGGCAAGGTGCTGGATGGCGTCACAAGGGGCATAATCATCGAGCTGGCGAGGGAGAACGGCTTTAAGGTCGAGGAGCGCTGTCCCCTGGCCGAAGAGATAAAACACGCGGATGAGGCGTTTATAACCGGCTCCACAAAGGAGGTGCTGCCGGTTGTAAGGATTGGCGATGAGGTGATTGGCGGAGGGCATCCGGGCCCTATCTCGATCCGCCTGAGGAAGATATTTCGGGAATCGCTGGACCGCTGGCTCGACACTTGAGCCGGCTGAGAGGCTGACATCCATTCGCGGTCTTACCCGCGAGCGGGTATATCACTATCTCGAAGCAATAGAGAGCGAGCGGATGCCGGCCTCAGAAGTCAAAGATTCAGCGTTATATAGTATGTGCGCCCCTCTGTAGGATACCAGAGCATCCGGGAGGGGCCGTTGAACCCGTCCGAGCGCATACGCCAGCCGTCCGAGTCGTTGAAGACGTCGTCCACCCCGGCCACCAGCCGCGTCGTAGGGCTCAAGTCGTACCTGATCCCTATGTTCCAGATGTTGCGCGCGTCAAAGAGGACTTTCTCCGACGAGTCCGCGTAGTTCTCCCCAACGTACTGGTATTCCACGAACAGGGAGCCGCCGCGCCCCCCCGCCGTCACGAACCCGCGGGTCAGGCGAGCGACTCCGCTCCACTCCGGGCGGTTCGGGAGCGCCTTGCCATAAAATCTCACGCTTCCCTCCTCTCCAGGGGTCTTGTTCCGCCCCTCCATCCACGTCGCCGAGAGCGAGAGGTCCCATCTCTCCCAGTCGAACGCGGCCTCCAACTCCATCCCCCTCACATCCGCGCGCGCTATGTTGCGATACCTGCTGAACCTCGGGCTCTCCATATCCAGCTCTATCAAGTTATCCGAGTCGCGCCAGAAGGCCGACAGCGAGGCGCTGCTCCTCATCGCCCCCTCGCGCTTTCGGGCGCCCGTCCAGATGATCCCCACATCGAACTGCGTCCCCGACTCCCATTCGAGACCTCTGGCAGCGGGCAGTATAAACGCTCCGTCGCCATACAGCTCGTACATGTTAGGAGCGCGCGAGTAAGTCCCGTAAGCGCTCTTCAGCATCCACGCGCTTGAAAACTCCTTCGTCAGCGCTATCTGCCACGTCAGACGGTCCTCGCCGTCCTGCTTGTGCCAGCGCGCGGACGGCGTCGCGAGCAGGCTCCCGGCGCTGTCAAGCGCTATGGTGTCCAGCAGGCCGAGGTCCAGGCCGCTATAGCTGTAGCGGCTTATCCCGTTCAGGTACTCGTACACCATGTCACCGTCCACGTCCAGCCGCTCATCCGAGTATTCGCCCAGAAACTCCACGAAGTGCCGCTCTCCGGCCGCCCAGCTAGCGTTAAATGACGCCGCCCAGCGCGACGTGTCATACTCGCTCCTCGTGACGTTCATCCCGCCTATCTGGCTCAGAGATGACCCGCGCCTGCTGTCGTACTCCTTCTCCTGCCCGGTGTACGATAGCTCCCACCCCCAATCGATGAGGGCGTTGCCGACGGTGGCTGATTGGTCCCTTGCGAGCGAGAGGTCGAACCTGGTCGTCTCCAGAAGCGCGTGTGGCCTCTGCCACTCGCCCTCTCTGTCGAGGCCTGGGGCGGCGAGCGGGAGTCCCCTGTCCCGCCTTACCCACGATGCCCGCGCTCTCCAGCGGCTGTCCTCCCACTTCAGCAGGAGGTCCATCTTCTCGAACTCGCCGCCGCGCCTCCTGCCGGTATAATCGTCCGTGTCGTTGTACGGCGTGCCGTTATCGTTCCAGTATTTAAACCCGCCGTCATAGCCCTCGTAGCCGAACGACCCGAAGAATCTCCCCTCTCCCAGCGTCGCCGAGTGGGAGACCGTGCCCTTGAACCTGCCAAACGAACCCGCGCCGAGCGACACGTCGGTCTCCGGCTTCATGGGCGACCTGGTGACGATGTTTATCACGCCGCCCATGGCCTGCGCGCCGAACCGCGCCGGTATGTAACCCCTGTAGACCTCCACGCGCTCCACGTTGTCCGCGGGAATCGA
Source organism: Synergistaceae bacterium (assembly GCA_031268885.1). Lineage (GTDB taxonomy): Bacteria > Synergistota > Synergistia > Synergistales > Synergistaceae > JAIRWR01. The sequence goes on along the minus strand of JAIRWR010000074.1, from coordinate 42,334 downwards.
TGATAGGTCTACCGCCGACTCGCTCTGGAGGTTCATGAGCACGCCGTCCACGTAGACCGCCACCTGGGACGACGTACTGCCCCGGATGGACGCCACCGCGTAGCCGTGACGCCCCTGAAGACGGATGATCCTGAGGCCGGGCGCATTCTCCAGCAGGTCAGGGAGGCTCTTCAGCTCGCCCATGTACTCCTCGGGACGTATAACGGTGACAGCTCCGGGAGAGAGATATTTATCCTCGTCCTCACCGTATACCACCGCGCCGATAACTCGCTCCTCTGGAAGCTCCACCGCGCCGTACGCGGACAGCACGGCGAAAAACACGCAGAACAGCGACGCGGCGGCCACCGTGAGTATCGCCGATATATATCCTCTCAGTCCTTTAGGATTCCCGATCTCCACACTCCCCTCCCTCCACGTCTTTATCGGTATCGATTGCATTGATTGTATTAACTGTATTGACTGTATCGACCGGCGAGAGGCCGTTCGCGGAAATACAGCCTCCCCCCGCCGTCGTCTTTTTTGTGTAGTTTCGCTCGCTATGCCCCGCGCTTCCTCGCGGTTAAAACGGAGGCGATACAGGTTAGCGCCATAACTCCGGCCAGACCGGGAATTCCGGCGTCACAACCGCCGCCACCGCCAGAACCTTCATTATCGCCGAAGTCTTCGGTAGGGGCGTCGGGCAGGTTCGGCTCGGAGGCCTTGATCGCGTCTCCCCTCAGCAGCGAGAGAGAGTATATGTTGTCGCCCAGATCGCTCGGCTGGAAGGTTCTGACAAGACGCCCATCCTTGTCCCTCGCCTCCAGGCTCACGCCGGTCATGCACCACAGTGTGGAGATCGCTTCATCGTACAGTATATCCCATGAGTAACCCGGGAAGTTCTCGTAGCTCGCTATCACCGTCCCGGCGTCTCCCGCCGCGAGACGGTCCGCGGTGGTCAGAAAGAGCTTCGCCTGGAATGTATACTCCGCGTCGTAGCTGCCGGCGAGTATATAGGCCGTCCCGTCCGAGGCGAACTGTATCCCGTATATGCCCACCGCCGCTGTATCGTCGCCCGGATCGTACGATATGCTGTGTCCGTCCAGCACGCGTCTTGACGTCATGGACTGGAGATCGACCTCCCAGATATCCCCCCAGGAATCAGGGCCCTGGTATTCACCCACGCAGGCAACGTACAGCTTGCCGTCGCGGTACGCCATTCTCATGGGGTTTTTCCCCGAAATGCCCTGACTTTCGAGCCTGACTTTGCGCAGCTCGTTGAGTTCGAGGTCGTACTCGATTATCTCGCCCGGGTCGTATTCTGACCCCTCGTTGTAGGATATGCCGAAGAGGACATAGACCCGGCCGTCCTGAATATGGATGGCTTCGCCGTGAGGGGACGAGACGTGCTCGCCGCTGGTGAAAGCGCCGTACTGGCTTCTTTTGTCCGGAACGTAGCCGCGCTCCATGTCCACCCGGATAACCTCTCCGGTCTCCTGGGCCGCGCTGCTCTCATTGTAGCTCTCATAGGTCGCGAGGTAGAGATACTTCCCCTCGGCGGCGGTCACACGGATATTCGACGCCCAGTCCTTCCTGTTGACCTCTGGCCTGCTCCAGTCCAGCGGGTTCCAGACATACACCATGTCGTCCGGCCCATAGTTGTATTCGCGGATCATGGCCCGCTCGGCGCCGCTGTGATCCCTGAACGTGAAACCCCACGCGTCCATCCCCAGGTTCACGACGATGTTCTTGTTTACCTGATACGAGCCGCCATTCTTCTCTATAATTCCAACGGAGCTGTCGATATAGTTGGAGACGGAGTAGAATATATCCGCCTGGGCGGACGAAACGAGAAACAGCCACAGTAACGCGGCCAGCGCTGATAGATATCTCTTCTTCTTCATGATGCCTCACTCCCTTAACCGGAATATCCGACGGCGCAATCGGGCCGCGCGTCGTTTTCATTCAGCCAAAAGCTGAAAATACCCGTAACTGCCAGAGTAGCCGTGATAAGACGAACAGACGCATTCTTACCCGCTATCAATGAAGATCACTATTTTCACCCCCCAATTTAAGTCTTTGAGCACAAAACAACAGTACCGAGCATCACATCGAGGATACTGGCTCACTTTTTATTGAAGCGCCGAAAGAATTTTTTTGGGGGGGCCGGGGCTAGCTTCGCCCCGCGACACAAAAAAGGAAACCCCCACAGCTCAATTCGCGAAGGTCTCCCTTGATAACATTACTGAACTCTTTTTTACGCAACACATTATATAGATGCCGTAAAAAGATATGTGACCTCCGCACATCTACCAGCCGGTCTCCTGACTCTCGTTCATCCTACTCGCGCGCCTTCCCGGCCATTACTCAAAGCCAGTGACATTGTGCGCTTTCGTCCCGATTACAGTGGCGGTACCGTTCCGGTCTCTCACCGGATTCCACTTGCTGGATTTTTTGCTGCTTATTCAATTGTCAGTGAACTGAATTGTACCCCCTAATCGGATTTTGTCAAATAAAACTGTTATACCGTTAAGCGGTTGATACGGCTGTCGAGCGTGGCGGTCATCCAATTCATCAATGGGCTGTTCGGCGTGAACCACCCTCTTGACTGCACGGTCGAGTATCCGAACACAGAGACCGTTTCGCGGAAACTGCGAAAACTCCACTCGGACACCATTATAATTGATGAAATCCATAATGGACGAGCTTGTGGCGGCGGCAGACCGCGCCGAGTCATCGGGCCTGATGAGCGAAACCGACAAGCGTATAGTGCTGGAGCATATGGAGCGTCTGTACAGGGAACTGTTTGCCCAATATGATGAATTTAAGGAGGGTGACGTGATGTTGCGGGATAGAATTCTGACCTATTCAGAAGAAGCGGAGTTAAAAGGCAAAGCAGAGGGCAGAGCAGAAGGCAAATTTGAGGTGGCGCGAAATTTTCTGGCGATGGGTTTGACGCTCGAACAGGTGGCCGAAGGGACGGGGCTTCCGCAAAATGAACTTCAGGCGTTGCTCCCCCTCTCTGGCAAATCTATCCGCTCGCGGGTATAACATCAAATATAAAGGCTAGTGCCTTGTAAAGTCTAAAACTGTATCAAAAATAAGCGCAAGATAAATAAAATGATTATGCAAATAAAGGCGTGGGATACAATCTTTTCAGCTTAATGCGTGCATCCTCAGTCGTAAATTGCCAATTGACGCCCTTTTAGCGAGTGTTTCTGTCCACTTCCCATGCCGATAAGATTTCGTTCAATTCATCTACACTGGATACGTTCTTCTCAGAGCTTCAGCTAAATTAGGTCGAAGGATCCACCAAAAATGTCCATCTTTGTTTTCCTCATTCTCAATGTCACCCATAAAGCAGATGTTCCAATAACGATGACCGCCTTGATCATTTTTCTGAGGCTTTTTGGAAAGTGTTCTCAATATCCGCTTTGATATTCCTCTATTTATCGCAGTGATTTTATTCGGATGGACATTAAATGCAACAGCAATATCTGATGCCGTAGATTTTTGCGATGGGCAATCAAGAACATATTGCAGCATCTCAATATCTTTCGTAGAAAAAACACTGCCGTTGTTTAACAGTACAGTCCATTCTTCAGTACTCAATTGTAGAATATCCACATTCCACGATTCCATGATAGTCACCACTCTCAATAAAGTAGGAACAATTTCCAGGTTATCATACTCCTAAATCCTGAATTCCCGTTAACATAACGAGGAATTCGGTGGATTAAAATTGAGCGCTTTGAAAATGTCGGATTGTTTCTTCGTCATTTCCCCAAGTTTACTCAAAGCCAGTGACATTGTGCGCTTTCGTCCCGATTACAGTGGAGATACCGTTCCGGATCTTCACCGGATTCCACTTGCTGGATTTTTTGTTGCTTATTCAGTTATCAGTGAACTGAATTGTACCCCCTAATCGGATTTTGTCAAAGAGCGTATCCTTGTGTGTATCTGACACAGCGGGGCACTAAGGCGAGCAAGGCGAGACTCCGCGAGCAGACTCCGAGAATGGCGTTGAACTCACGTGCGAAGGAGCATATAATATGCGTGTGACAGAAAACTATATTGACGGGGTATGATGATGAAGATAAACCGGAAGATAGTCGACTTCAATATCTTTGAATGGCGGGATGGCACAAAATTCCACAGCGTTTTCCGAGTCCTCGAAGTGGACGAGGGAGTTTTATTCTCGGACGCGCTTGAGATTCATGTGCTGGAGCTGCCCAAACTGAAGCGACAGCCGTTCAAGGACAACTGGACTCCTATAGAGTGCTGGGGACTTTATCTTAACAACCTCGAAGGGGAGGCGATGAAGATGATAACGGCCCAAGAACCGATGATCGGGCAGAGCGCTGACAGTCGAGGACGTGTTCGTCAAAAACGACGAAGAGCGCCGTCTTTATGAACTGCGTGAAAAAGGACGGCTGGAATTCGAAAACGCTATGTTTACCGCCGAACTCCGGGGCGAGATAAGGGGCCGGCAGGAAGGGATGCAGAAAGGCATACAGGAAGGGATACAGAAAGGCCGACAGGATGGGATTCAGGAAGGCAAGCAGGCGGCGGCCCGCTCAATGCTGGCCCGAAATATGCCGCTCACGCTGATCTCTGAAATATCCGGGCTCTCAATCGAAGAAATAAAAACCCTCAAAGAAACAAGCGAAAATCACAACGCCTGATTGACAGAAAAAGCGGGTGGCAGTAAGACACCACCCGCGAAATTTAACATTCAAACACTCCTCTCTCATAGCAACGAATGCAACGAAACCACTTCCGCAAGCTGGCCAGCCGCACTCGTAAGATTGAAAGGGAGTTTTAAATGATAAAAGCGTGTATCAACTTTCATAATGGGAAAGTTTGGAGGAAGTTTATCTGATGATATGCATTCAAAATTATTTTTTTCATAGAAACGATGAGCTGCAAGAAATTTTTCCGTAGTTCCTAAATAAATATCCGTTAGAGCATGTATGTGGGTCCATACAAGCAAAGAATCCAACAAATATTGCGCGGTTTTAAATTGAATTCCCCGATATTCAGATTTAACAAACATTTTTCTGAGTGCGCCCCGCTGATTTCCAATATCTTTTAAAGAAATTGTTCCTACAACTTTATCTTGGCAGAGAGCGACCCAAAAATTACCTGACCCTGTTTGATAAAAATTTTTAATGTCTGCCAAATCTGGTTGATCTTCTTTCCGAATAGAAATGCCAAATTCGTTTTGTTGAATATTGAGGATCAATTCAATAATTTCGTCTTTATAGGTTTCAGCATATTCTCGAATAGCAATATTATCCATCGTCTCTCTCCCTTTGTATTTTCTGTGAGGATTCAAAGAAAATCACTAAAAGACCACTGAGGTCGACTTCCGGTGACGGAGGGTTTGACGTGAGGGTAAACACTGTTACGCACGAACGGAAACATTTACTAAGAGATTAGGTCCTCAAAATAGGCGCAAAAGTCGATCCGTACTCTTTTAGTGTACATCCTTACGGTTATTTTACATAAAATGTTATTTTATGCACGTCAAGCAATGTCCTAATTTGACGCGCATCAAGATTTCCGCTGATATCTAAGGCCTCGCGAGTAATTACGAGCGGATTATTGGAAATGACCTGCTCTATTATCTCTTTGACTCGCTTCCCGTAGGTTTGGCGATTTGCCGTGTCTTTGTGAGCTTTTGAAATTTCATAATTTGACCAAATGTCGCGTAACTCTTCGGCTACATTTGGATATGGGTTACCGCTTTCTTTTACGGCGCTATAAATATCCTCGAAGCCGCTCCGAATACACGACTCAATCAGGTTATAAAGCATAAGCAAGAAATTTGACTTGAGTATCCTCGCGAAACGATGATTATCTACCATCTTGATTGTACTGTTCGGTGCGGCAATTTCGACTAATATAGAGAAATAAAACTCTATCTCTGATTTTCGCTCATTAAACAACTCAATTGTTCTGTTCATTGTCGTCTCCCTAACAAACAGTCTCGGACATATTCGACGCGAGCCTCTAATCTACCAGGATTATTGCTTGAATCTGAAGTAGTCAATTCCTTAAACTTGTCGGAATCCAACCACGTGTTGACACAATCCGTGGTGGTGGTGATGTCGGGATTTTCACGCAATGCTAGAGCAACTCCCACAGATATGGCTTCAAAACGGACATTGGGAACCGACTGCTTGCTGCGGGCAAAACCTAACTCAAAATATTTCTGCACAAATTTGCACATTCTGTCGAACTCGGATTTGTATGAGTTCTCATCAAACGTATTTTGATTACGCTCTAAGAAGAGGTCGAGAAACGGGGCAACCTCGTGCTTGAAATTCTTGTAGTCGTGTGCAAACGCAAAGAACCTTAGCACAAGCTCGAATCGTGCATATCTTTCGACTTTTTTATCATTCAGTGGGCAAAGACTCATGAACAACTCATCCTTGCTACACTTTTCTATAAATTGCGTTAATTTCCCTGGGAAAGTTCCGCGCCGAAATTCCGCGTCGTTGATTTTTCGACCACTCTTGTTTACACGGCTGAACAAGTCTTTACGTGATTCTACAGGGGTGTCGCTATCAAGAAGAATGATGCGAAGCGTCTTGTTACGGAACTTGCGTTGGGTCGCTTCCGAAAAATTTTCGAATGTGAATCCATTTAAAGCAGTCAACTTTGACAAATTCTTAAGGACGAAATTATTGTTGACGAAAGAGTTGAGCGTTGTAACACGTTGGACACCATCAACGATTTCTATGATACCGTTCTCGCGCTCGCAAAAAAACAGGAACGGAATGGGCAGTCCAAGTAACAGAGACTCAATAAATGCCGAACGGTCATTGTCGTCCCAAACTGCGTTCCTTTGATAATCGGGGATAACAAATAGTCTGCTATCATGATTGCCCTCATCCGGCGTTTCTTTGCTCGGATTGAATTTTTCCACCAAATAATCTATTGCGTAATTGACCGTATCATATTTTATGATTCGGCTTTGCTCAATAATTTGGGCTTCGGCCTCTTTTTTTTTCTCAGGAGAGATACCGGTTTTCTTGGTCTTAATCATTGTCCCTAACCTCCGTTAAATGAGCAGTGATGCTTTTGCCTATAGCTTTGCCTAACAATACCGGAACAGCGTTACCTATATGAGTACCGACATGGTGGCGATTAAAGGTTTTTCCAGGTTCTATAAATGCATAGTTTTCGGGGAAAGACTGTAACATTGCGCCTTCTCTCAACGATAATGCCCTGTCCTGCTCAGGGTGTCCAAATCTTCCGTTGCCGTATCCGTAAAATTGAGTCGTGATTGTTGGCGCAGGTTTATCCCACGACATCCTACCATAAATGGATGCATACGTTTTCCCGCTTTCTTTTCGGTGGCACGGTAACCGTAAGTCTTCGCTCCAGTCGCGCCAAGTACCACCTTGCTTTGATTGCCTTATGCGTTTTAGGTTGGTATCGTTCAGTTGTGCCGACCAATGCAAAGGATCCCGCTCATCCTGCTCACCTGACTTGATTTCAGGAAGGCAACCTATCGTTTGTTTCACCGTTCTATAATTTTCCGGAGTTAACTCCGGTTTAATCATATTTATTTGCCCTAAGCGTGATGCTAATAGTACAAGACGCTTCCGATTCTGAGGGACACCATAGTCAGGGCAGAAGACCAAAGAATAACTTACCTTATATCCAGAGTTTTCTAACGATTTGATAAAGCGGTGGAAAATTTTTTCTTTTGCTAATTCAGGAACATTCTCCATAGAAACAATATGTGGCTTTATTATTTGCACTTTGTCATTGAAAGAATCAAGTAATTCCCATTTTTCACTCGTGTGCCCATTTTTTCGATACCTAAATGTGTATGACGAGAATGGTTGACAAGGGGCACACCCTACCAATACCTTAAAACTGTATCCTTTGTAACATTCAGATATTGCGTCTTCAGATATTTCCGCAACATCTGCTTTTATGAATTTCACGTCTCTGTTATTGTGTTCATATGGAAATTCACAAGATTCATCTATGTCAATTCCCGCAACGACATTCAATCCAGCAAGGCGTAAACCATGAGTCAATCCTCCCACGCCACAAAATAAATCGACAACCGCGATATCGGTTACTGCGGTGACAGTATTCAGTCGAAATTCATTCATGCAAGTAACCCTCCTTTATATTTTGGGCGTGTCCCCCCCCGATGTTTGAATTTCCTGCAAGGAGTGAGAACTTGGGGGACTCTCCTTTCTTCCCCTCTACTTTACATCAAAAGGACATCTTTCGGAAGGCAAACTTGGACAGGTAGTTCGAGCCTAAACAGTATATAGACAAGGGCAGATAAAACTGTTAGTATCACATTCGAGTTAATTGACAGGGAATGAAGGGACATAAAGTAATCCGGCAAGCGGAATCCGGTGAGAATCCGGAGCGGTACCGCCACTGTGATCGGGACGAAAGCGCAGTATGCCACTGGCTTCGAGATTGAGGCACGGGAAGGCGCGCGAGTAGGATGAACGAGAGTCAGGAGACCTGCCGGAGTGTGTGCGGAGGTCACAGGCTGTTTTTATAGCGTTTATGGTTTGGCGCGCGAAAATGGTTTGGCTTGTTTACTTATGAGAGACCTCCAGATGCGGTAGCCGGAAGGTCTCCTTTTTTTATATTCGCTGGGCGGGGAGCCCCGGTCTCCAAAAAATATTTTAATATCCCGCTAAAAACGCTTCGATATTCGAGGCGTAACTGTCGGGTTAGAGGCCGGCCCAGGGACCAGGCCCCTGGCAGGCGCGGGCAGAGTCCCCGAATAATCGGGGACGCCCGCGAGGTTACGAGAGGATGGAGCATGGCATGAGTTTCAGGCGCTTTATAAAATATTTTCTTCCACTTCTCTTCATATTAATATTCTTTCAAGCCGCCGCGATCGGCGCGATAAATCCGCCGGAGAGGATACTGTCGCTCGCGCCGGCCGCGACCGAGATAATCTTCGACCTGGGGTTGGGCGATAAGGTCGTAGGTGTGACGGAATACTGCACCTGGCCGCCGGAAGCTCTGTCTAAAACAGACGTCGGCGACATGATGCGGGTGAACATGGAGTCTGTAATCTCAATGGCCCCCGACCTCGTTCTGCTCTCCAACATGAACGAACATCTGAGGAGACAGATAGAAATCCTCGGCTTCCCTACTGTCGTAGTCTATCAGGACGACTTCGCGCGGATATGCGATTCGATGCTGAAAGTGGGAGAAGCCTGCGGGATCGCCGATCGCGCGAAAGAACGCGTCGAGGAATTGAGGCGCTCCGTGCTGGAGATCTCCGAACGCGCAAGGCTCGGACGCGGCGAAGGGCCGAAGACGCGCGTCCTCGTGGTCGTGGGAAGGGATGTCGGCGACGATTCGTTCAAGAGGATTTACGTCGCCGGGCCGAGGTCGTTTTACAACGACCTGCTGAACGAAGCCGGGACGGCAAACGCGTTCGAAGAGGACCTCCCATACGCCAGCATCTCCCTGGAGGGACTGCTCCGGCTCGACCCCGACCTGATTATCGAGCTTGTTGGCGAACACGGCATGACGGGCGTCGATTCCAGATCGATACTCGATCAGTGGAAAAACCTGAGTGACTTGAGAGCCGCGCGGGAAGGAGACGTGGCTGTGATACGGGGAGATTTCACGCTCAGGGCGGGCCCGCGATACCCTCTAATCTTGGAGTCCTTCGGTAAGACAATCCACGAAGGAGTGAGGGAGATCGTGGAATGAAGCGGCACGGGAGATGCCGTTCCTCGCGAATCTCATGTACGGCGTGTTAATGTCCGGGACGATTCTGCCCGGCTAAAAGGGGGGTTTTTCAGTTGACATTCATGGATTACATGAGCGCCGGCGGCGCGGTAATGTGGATAATTCTCGGGTTGTCGGTGATTGCCGTGACTTTTATCATCGAGAGGCTGATATTTTTCGCTGGCGCCTCCGCCGACCCAGCGTCTCTTGAGCGGGAATTCGCCCGCGCGGTGGAATCCGGCGACGCGGGGGGCGCGAATCCCGTTCTCTCCGGGCACAGTTCGCTCCACAGGCTCTTTAAAGCCGCGCTCGACAACCGTGCCCGCGATGGCGAGCGCATGAGGGTGATTCTGGACGGATGCGTCCGTCACGAACTGTACAGATGGGAGAAGAACCTGGCGTTTCTTGAGATAACGGCAAAGGTGTCGCCGCTGCTGGGGTTATTGGGCACCGTTCTGGGCATGGTGGAGATGTTCCGGACACTGAACATGGGAGGTTCGGTGAACGCGGAGGCCGTGACGGGAGGGATCTGGAAAGCGCTGTTTACGACCGTCGCGGGGCTCATGGTGGCGATACCGATAATAATAGCCCACGGCGTGTTGGCCGGCAGGATAACCCGCGAGGAAGAGACGCTCCGGAAGGGAGCGGACTTCATAATGGCGCGGCATACTGGAAAGGGATGACGTTCGGATGAGAAGCGCCAGAAGACGCGGCGCTGATGTGGACATCACACCGCTCATAGACATGATGTTCATGCTGGTAATATTTTTCGTCCTGACAGCGGTATTCGTGCGGGGAACGATAGATATCGACCTGCCTAGGGGAGATGCCGAACCGATGACCCAGCGCAACCCGATAGTGGTCACTGTCACAATGGAATCTGCCCTCTTGTGGGCCGGCGAGCCCATTACGCGGGGCGATCTGCCCGAGCTTGTGGCGGACGCCCTGAACAGGGGCGAGGAGATATTGATAGCCGGGGATAGGAGAGCCCCTTATGGGAGCGTGGCTTCCGTTCTGGATGAACTTCGCGGTCTCGGGGTGAAGAGCGTGTCGCTTGCTTTCGAGGGCGGAAGCGCTTTCGAATGAACCGTGCCCGCGTCTCGTTCTTTCTGAGCCTGCTCCTTCACACGGCGCTGATCATGACTCTTGCATCCGTGACAGGCAAGGATACGCCTGCCCCGCGCGAGATAATGCGCGTCTCCCTGGAGGGCGTTCGGGGAGCGGAAGGCCTGAGGCGGGATGGCGAGGCGGGAGGAGGCGCGGCGGTAGCGGAAGATCTGGAAGCGCGCGAATCCGCGGAGAAAATTATTCCTGAGTCGGTTCCTGTGGAGATCGCAAAACCTGAACCCGCAAGATCTCAGCCCGCAAAACCCGCCAAGGAACCGCCTAAGACGTTGGAAGCGCAAAAGACGCAAAAGACGGCGCAAAAAACCCCAGAGCAACAGAACCAGCCGCCTACGCCGGCGAAGCCCGCCGAAAAGCCCGCGCGGACGGCGAACGCGGCAGACTGGAAACCATCTCCGGCACTGGAAGGGGGTAATGGGGAGAGAGAAGGAGCCGCTGCGGGGATCGGGACAGCTTCATCCGAAGGTACAGGAGACACTTCGCCAGGCTCCGCGCCATCCAGCAGGGCCGGCCCGGATTCCGGCACTCCGTCCGGCGGTTCTCCGCGCGCCACCCACGGCATAGTGGAGGCCGGCGAGCTCAAAATAATGAAGAGAGTGACCCCCAACTATCCCATGATAAGCAGGAAGAGAAAAGAACAGGGGACGGTGATCCTTCTGATAGATATCGAGTCCGGCTCCGTCACGTCCGTCCGCGTCGAACGCGGCAGCGGGCACTTGCCTCTCGACGAGGCCGCCATTCGGGCGGTCAAGGGATGGAAGTTCGATCTGTCAGGCCTGGGGGAGCGAATCACCGCGCGAATCCCATTCCGGTTCGAGTTGAAATGACATGCCGGTTATCGTCGCTCGCCCCCGCGGCGACATGGAATCCTTCGCGAGGGTAATTCGCGAAGGCATGAGAGAGATCGAGGGATGAACGGCTGATTATATGAAAGACAACGGGATAAAAATTTCGGGACTCTCCCTGGAACTTAACGGCAAGCGGATACTGCGCGACATATCATTCGACGTCGCACCGGGGGAGTTTTTTTGCGTAATAGGCAGTAATGGAGCCGGCAAGAGCACGCTGCTGAAATGCGTGGCCGGAATCATGGGAGGGTATAAGGGAGAGATAAGCGTCTGCGGACGGAATGTTTCGGGCCTTTCCGCGAGGGATAGGTCGCGGCTTGTCGCGTACGTGCCTCAGGGTTTTCCGAATGACATTCCGTATACCGTGCGCGACTTTCTCGAACTGTCCAGATATCCTTGGCGCGGAGTCGCGTCCGGCGCGGACGACGAGAGAGAGATAACCGAAGCGATGGATATAACTGGAGTGACGGCGTTCTCCGGGCGAAGGCTGTCCAGCCTCTCGGGAGGAGAGCGCCAGAAGGTCATGATAGCGTCCGCCATAGCGCAGGGGACGGACGCCATTCTCATGGATGAGCCGACAACGTATCTCGACTACGCGCGTCAGATGGAGACGATGGATATGATGTCTAGGATAAACAGCCTCCGCGGCGTCAGCATGATGATCGTGACGCATGATATAAACCTCGCCGCGGAACTGTCCGGCACGGTGGCCGCGATGTCCGCCGGGAGGGCGGACTGGGTGGGGCCTCCATCCGTTCTGTTCGATACGGCCCGGCTCGCCGAAATATTCGGAGTGCCGTTCAGGAAGTATGTGGCCGACGGTCCCGGGGAGCGCCGGATTCTGGCGCCGGAGAGGAGCGTTTTATGAGCGTCCGGCGAAGCGAGTGGAAGGTGGCCGTCGTCCTCTTCACGGTATCGGCCTTCGTCGCCGTCCTCGCTCCGTGGGTCGGGATTCGGCTTATATCCCCCGGTGAGATCTTCGGTTGGCGGGATATCGTTCCCGCCGAAGCCAGGATCTTCTGGCAGCTTCGCGTTCCGCGTACAATCATGGCCTGGTGCGCGGGCGCGACGTTCGGGCTCTGCGGAATGGTCTTTCAGGCGCTGTTTCGTAATCCGTTGGCCGAGCCGTCGCTTTTGGGAGTGTCATCGGGGGCCGCGTTCGGCGCGGCGGTTGCCGTCAGATTTGGATTTAGCGCGGCCGCCCTCGGTTCGCGGGATGCTTCTTATCTGTACGAGGTAATAGGTTGGCGGAGATTGTTCGGCGAGATGGTCATCCCCGGGTTTGCTTTCACCGGATCCATTTTGGCGATAACGATAATATCCCTGTTTTCGCGCCTGGCGAGAGGCGCGAGCGACGCGTCGCTGCTGCTGGCCGGCGTGGCGATAAGCTCGCTCTTTTCGAGTCTCATAATGGTCTTTCAGTACACGGGCGGCGCGGTGGAAACCTACAAGCTGCTCTCATGGACGATGGGCGGAATAAGCGTAGTGGGAATAGGCGAAGGGCTCAGGGCGTTTCCTCCGCTGATAGTCGCGTTTGCGCTCTCGCTGTTCTGTTCCGCCGAACTCGATCTCATAACGTTCGGCGACGAGATCGCCGCAACCAGAGGCGTCGAACTCGAAAAGACGAAGCGCCTGCTCTTTGCCGGCACATCGTTATCGGTAGCGCTCGTGGTGGCCAATTGCGGGCCGATAGCGTTTCTCGGCTTGATAGCGCCGCATATGGCGCGGCGCCTGGCAGGACCCAGACACCGATCTCTCGCGCCGTGTTCGGCCGCGATAGGAGGCGCGTCTCTCGTGGTCTGCGATGCCGCGGCGCGCACGCTCTGGGCTCCGGCGGACATTCCGGTTGGGATAATAATATGTTTTCTCGGCGCTCCTTTTTTCTTCTGGCTCCTCTTCAAACCCAGGGAGAGATGAAATTCGGGCTGGGGACGGCCTCTCGCGTAATTGAAGGCGGGCCGGCGGGCTGACAATCTCACGCGGGCGCGGTTCATATCCGACTCAGTTCAGTGACGGCGAGCCGATGCCGGCAACCGTTCAGATCGCGTTGACATGGTTTTTGAGGCGGTTCAGAGCGTCCCGAAAGAGCGCCCTGAACCGCCTCTCATTCTGTTATAATGCTACATATGCCGATCGTGAAAATCGGTCTTGTTAAAAATTGAAGAGGTGGAAACTTGTTCTTATTTTTGGAAGATGACGACGTTGTTTTAACGGAGAATGTCGTCGTGCTCGTTCGACTCAAAGGGGAGACGGAGATACTGATGGCTGACAGAACAGTCAAGACTACCGGTTTTACCCCTCTGACGCTCTCCAGGCGGGGGGCGAGATTCAGAAGCGGCGCGGCGCGGCGGAAGGAGCGGCATATATGATGGGAAACGGGGCAGACGGTCACGAGAAGGCCGATATTACGGGAGTGCCTGGCATGGAGTATAACGAGAAGGACATACAGGTCTTAGAAGGGCTCGAAGCCGTCAGAAAGCGCCCCGGGATGTATGTGGGGGATCAGGGTTCACGCGGGCTGCACCACCTGGTGTATGAAGTGGTGGATAACTCTGTCGATGAGGCGCTGGCCGGAGCGTGTGACCGCATAGAGGTGACGATGCACTCGGATGGCGGCGTCTCAGTGCGTGACAACGGGCGCGGCATACCCACCGGCGTTCATGAGAGTTCGGGCAAGTCCGCGGCGGAGGTGGTTATGACGGTCTTGCACGCGGGAGGAAAATTTGGTCACGGGGCGTACCAGGTCTCGGGAGGGCTCCACGGCGTCGGCGTATCTGTGGTGAACGCGCTCTCCAGCCGGTTGGACCTGCGAATATGGAGGGATGGCGGCGAGTACGCGCAGAGCTACGAGCGGGGGACTCCGGTCTCCGGACTCGAACGGGTGGGCGACTCGAATGAACATGGCACGCTGGTGCGCTTCATGCCAGACAGCGAGATCTTTTCGACGACTGAGTTCTCCGATGACATCCTAAAGAGCCGGCTCCGCGAACTCGCCTTCCTGAATCCTGGAGTTGAGATCGTCTTCGAGGATCTTCGTCCCGACGGCGACAACAACTTGCGGCCAGTAAAGGTCTACAAGTACGACGGCGGACTGACTTCCTTCGTCGAATATCTCAACAAGGGCAAGGAGACGGTACATCGCCCGCCTGTCCGCGTACAGGGCTCGAAGGATGGCACGTCCGTTGATGTGGCCCTTCAGTACAACGACACCTACATTGAGCGCGTGTTCGCCTTTGCCAACCTGATAAACACCATTGAGGGCGGGACCCACGTCTCCGGCTTCAGGACAGCCCTGACCAGAGCCATCAACGATGAGGCCCGCAGGGAGAAGATTATAAAAGAGAAGGACGCCAACCTCTCCGGCGACGACCTCAAAGAGGGGCTGACCGCTGTAATATCCGTCAAGCTGCTGGAGCCTCAGTTCGAGGGACAGACGAAGACAAAACTGGGAAACGGCGACGTCAAGGGCATAGTCGACTCCATAGTGTACGAGGGTTTAAAGGCAGCGCTGGAGGAGACCCCCGAGATCCTAAAGCCCATAGTGGAAAAGGCCGTGCGCGCGCGGCAGGCCCGCGAGGCGGCGAAAAAGGCCCGGGACCTGGTCAGGCGCAAATCCGCGCTGAGCGGGCTGGACTTGCCCAGCAAGCTGGCCGACTGCTCGAACAGGAACCCTTCCGACTGCGAGCTTTATATAGTCGAGGGCGACAGCGCGGGCGGCAGCGCGAAACAGGGGCGCGACAGAGGCTTTCAGGCGATACTCCCCCTGAGAGGGAAGATATTGAACGTGGAGAAGGCGCGCCTTGACAAGATACTTTCGAACGAGGTCGTCCGCACTATAATTCAGGCGCTGGGGTGCGGGCTCGGGGATGACTTCGACGAATCCAGGCTGCGATACCACAAGATATTCATAATGGCCGACGCCGATGTGGATGGAGCCCACATAAGAACCCTGCTCCTTACCCTCTTCTACCGATATATGCCGGAGATAATCGAGAACGGTCATCTCTTTGTGGCGCAGCCGCCGCTCTATCGCGTTCAGGATGGCAAATTCATCCAGTACTGCTATACCGAGTCCGACTTGAAGGGCGCAATGGCCAAAGTCGATCCCAAACGCGCGCGCATTCAGAGATACAAGGGTCTTGGAGAGATGAACCCCGATCAGCTCTGGGAGACGACCATGGATCCGGACAACAGGGTGATACTCAAGGTGAAGGTTCGCGACGTAATTCTGGCGGACGAGCTGTTCGGAATACTCATGGGCGACGCGGTGGAGCCTCGGCGCGAGTTCATAGAAAATCACGCGAGAGAGGTTCGCAATCTCGACGTATGACGATAGAATGGAGGACTGCCGGTAGATATGAATTTCACGCGAGACGAGTCGCTTGAATTTTTCAAGGAGCGCAACAAGGAAGAGATGTACCTGAGACATGCCCTGGCGGTTGAATCCGCGATGAGATACTTTGCCAGGCTGTATGGCGAGGATGAGGAGCTGTGGGGGAGGGTAGGCCTGCTGCACGACATCGATTGGGAGACGACTCAGTCTACGGAGGCCGGACATCCGGTCAAGGGGGGCGAGATGCTGCGCGAGCGGGGTTACGATGAAGAGTTCGTCCGGGCTGTGCTTGCGCACGGCTGGGAGTTCTCGGGGGTCGAACCCAAGACCCGTATGGAGAAGACTCTCTATGCGATAGATGAGCTGACCGGCTTTGTCACGGCAGTGGCCTTGGTGCGGCCAGGAAAGTCGCTGAGCGATCTGGAGACGAGGTCCGTAAAGAAGAAATGGAAGGATAAGGCGTTCGCCAAGGGCGTAAACAGATCCGTCATAGAGCGCGGCGCGGCGCTGATGGGCGAGTCGCTTGATTTTCTGATAGAAAATACAATCGCTGCCCTGGCGCCAATAGAACGCGAGATAGGACTTGGTTCTTAGGGATCGCGAGACATTCCGGAGATGCCGATCTACCGCTTGGGTCTGAATGTCTTAGGAAGACGGTTCCCCATAACCGAAAAAGAGCGTCGCGGCGGATACGTTGTACTGCTGATGCGAGAGAACCTCCGACTGGTCATGATTGCCTAGGTTTGGCGGTAAACTGCCGTCCGACGCGGATTTCAGGTCAGTGATACCGCTTAGTCCGCAAATTATCCAAGGGGGGTTTTGTTTCATGTCCATCAACTTGATACTCGCGGATGATCATCCGCTGACTCGTGCTGGTCTTATGGCATATCTAGCCAAGGAGGAGGATTTCAACGTAATCGGAGAATACGCGGACGGAGATACCGCGTGGAACGGCATCAAGGAGCTGATACCGCAGGTAGCGCTTCTCGACATACGGATGCCGGGGCTCGATGGCGTCACGATAACGCGCAAAATCAAGGACCTTGGACTGCCAGTGGTGCCGTTAATGCTCACCAGCTACGACGCTCAGCAGTACGTCCTCTCGTCGCTCAGGGCTGGAGCGAGGGGTTACGTCCTCAAGTCATCGACGGCGGAGACCCTGGCGCGGGCCATTCGCATCGTGGCGAGAGGCGGATTGTACCTCGACAGCGAGGTGGCCAGCACTGTGGAGGCTGGCGAGTCGCTGCCGCCGGAGCCTATCTCGGCGAGGGAACGCGAAGTTCTTCTGCTCGCCGCAAAGGGCCTCTCTGGCAAGGAGATAGCGGCCAAGTTGTTTATCAGCGAGCGCACGGTTCAAACGCACCTTGCGTCGATTTACGACAAGCTCGGGGCGCGCAACAAGACGGAGTCCATGCTGCTCGCGCTCAAGTTTGGCGTCGTGATGCTGGAAGAGCTTCTGTAGCGGCCTGAGATTCCAGTTTCAGCCGACGCGATCCGCCTGAGGCGCTCTTGTAGAGCGTCGTGGCAAGTGTGCGCGCAATGCCGTCTCACTCGACGCTGGGAGGAGGTGCTCCGATGAGACGAAAACGCCACGCTTTTTTTCTCGCTCTATCTATATTTCTGCCGCCGTTCGGGATAATGGCTTTAGCGGCAATGGATCTTGTGTACTCTCAGATCGGCGTAAAGGCTGTGGTGAGATCCTACGTCGAAAACCTGACAGAATACGCGGCGCATACCATAGACATGAGCCGATCCGAATCGATGGCTCATATGCCTCCGCACTCGAATCATGACTGGAGACCAGGATTTTATACCTATCTTGGGCTCGGCCGAATGCCAGGGCTGCTCGCCGTAACCGACAAGAATAACGTCCCCATCTTTGGCCCAGACAAACTCCGAAGCCTTTTCATCAGTTCGGGGGAGTTCTTTCCCATGGGCAGCGCAAAGGAGATGTATGATGACAGCGGCGAATTCTTCACTGTGGCCGTATACCCTTCATATCAGGGAGATTACTCGGTCATAGGCGCTGTTTCATGGCACGATCTTCCCGGTTTCACCAAGAGGGCGATCTATCTGTGGCCGATACTGATGGGAAGCGCCGGCCTATGGAGCGCCATGTCAGTATGGCACCTCTGGCAGAGGGTGATAACCCCTCTCCGCGAGCTGGAGAGCGAGGTCTCGGTGCTGAAGTGGGGGGAGGAGATCCCGCCTGAGGAGGGCCCGATAGCCATTCAAGAGCTGAGGCGCCTGCGCCTTACATTCGTCAGGGTGGCAAAGGACGCGATGAGGCGCGTCTCCATAATCCGCTCGTGCATGAGGGACATGGTTGGCGTCCAGGAGACCGAGCGGACAAAGATATCGAGGGAGATTCATGATGGCCCGCTTCAGGATGTCACCGCGCTCATCCAGCGGATACGCCTCGCCAGGAGCCAGGATAACTCCAGGGAGGAGATGAACAGCGAACTGGACCTCGCGGAAAAGATAGCCCACGTCAGCGTGAAGGAGCTGCGCGGCCTGTGTGATTTTTTGAATCCCCCATGGCTTGAGCTGGGCTTGGAGCAGGCGCTGACCGAGCTCACGGAGCGCCAGTCCGTTCAGTACGGAGTCCGAGTCTTCCTGGATATAGAAGAGGGGCTGGAGCTGCCGGAGGCGATCACGCTCGCTTTCTTCAGGGTAGTGCAGGAGTCGGTGACGAATTCCGTTCGTCACGGAGAGGCGCAGCATATATGGGTGGACGTCAAGCGCGACGAAAATGGCATAGAGCTGTGTGTTCAAGACGACGGGCACGGATTTGACATGACCAACGGAGGGACCGCCGATCTCAGGGCAGAGGGGCACAGGGGCCTTTCGAACATGGAGGAGCGATTGACACTCGTGGGCGGACGGCTGAAGATCATCTCCTACCCCGGCGAGGGCACATGCATAAGAGGGCTTGTGCCTTGACGCGCCCACAGAAGTGTACACCCCCCGAGGAAGTTATACGATCTGCCGATACTTATGAGAAATCCATTGAGTATACAGGGAGAATATTCAAAGGAGACGAACGTCTATACGGATTTCTCGCTGTGAGGGAGGATGACGGGATCATTAAATCGATAGAGTCTTATCCAGAGGAGTTCGCGCCATGACAACCATAGAGACGCTCGCGGTAATCCCCGCCAGGCTTGGC
The DNA here is from genome assembly GCA_031268885.1 of Synergistaceae bacterium. Taxonomy (GTDB): domain Bacteria; phylum Synergistota; class Synergistia; order Synergistales; family Synergistaceae; genus JAIRWR01. The sequence continues at coordinate 23,142 of JAIRWR010000074.1, read as the reverse complement.
AGTCAGAGGCTTCGCGCGAAACCGCTCTTTAAGCTCCTCGGCAGAGAACTGGTGCTCTGGGTTCTGGATGGGGTCAGGAAGAGCGGCAGAATTGACAGGGTGATCGTTGCGGCGGACGACGATAGGGTGGTCTCCATCGTGGAGTCGGCCGGCGGAGAGGCTATGATGACGCCGCCCAGCCTGCCAACCGGCACAGACCGAGTGGCATATGTGGCGGAGAAGATCCCATCGCGCTTTGTACTCGGGGTGCAGTGCGACGATCCGATGGTGGACGCCGGAGTGACCGGCCCGATGATAGACGCGCTCGCATCCGACTCTGACATAGGGCTTGCCCTGCTGGCCAAGAAGATAGAGGACCAGGATGAGGCGGCGCGCGACTCGATAGTCAAGGTGGTATTCGGCCTCAATCATAACGCGCTGTACTTCAGCAGGGCGCCGATACCGTTCGCGCGAGGTTCAGCGGCGGCGTGTTTCAAACATATAGGTCCATATGCCTGGAGGCGCGAGGCGCTGTTTCGGTTCGCGGCGCTGCCCCAGACACCGCTTGAGATATCTGAAAGCCTCGAGATGCTGAGATTGCTGGAACACGGCGAAGTTATAAGATGCATAGAGACCGAGACGGACAGCATCGAGATAGATACTCCAGAGGACGCGAGGATGTTCGAGGAGTATATGAGGGGACGCCGCGGCTGACCGCGAGTCTGGATGCCGCCGCGGATTGGCTTTATAGCCGTCAGTCTTTATATAACCGAGGAGAGGATGATACGCGATGCCCGGCTGGGAGATGTTTGACGAGAACGAGAGGAACCAGGTCGATGATGTGATGCGGACCGGGGTCTTAATGAGATACGGATTCGACGCCAAACGGAAGGGACAGTGGAAGTCCAGGGAGATGGAGGAGGCTATATGCCGTAGGACAGGGGCAAAACACGCGCTGCTCCTCGCCGACGGGACCGCCGCGCTGACCACCGCGCTCGCGGCTCTGGGTGTGGGAGCCGGCGATGAGGTTATAATGCCTCCGTTCACATTTGTGGCGAGCTTCGAATCGATAATAGCGGCTGGCGCGACTCCCGTGCTGGCGGAGGTGGATGACACGCTGTGTCTCTGTCCCGAATCGGCCCGCGAAGCGGTCACCGAGAGGACGAAAGTTGTAATGCCGGTGCATATGTGCGGTTCCATGGCGGACATCGGCGCGTTAGAGAGATTGTGCCGGGAGAAGGGCCTGTTTCTGCTGGAGGACGCGTGTCAGGCATTCGGAGCCTCCTACAGGGGACGCGCGCTCGGAGCGATCGGAGATGCCGGCTGCTATTCATTCGACTTCAACAAGATGGTCACGTGCGGAGAGGGCGGCGCTATCGTGACCGACAACGACGATATCTACGAGCGTGCCGGCATGTATCACGACCACGGACACGATCATAAAAACAGCGACAGGGGGCTGGAGGAGCACGCGTTTCCAGGATATAACTTCCGGATCTCGGAGCTGCACGCCGCGATAGGTTGCGCCCAGATAGCGAAGACCGATCGTTTCGTAACGATACACAGGATAAATAAGAAGATCTTCAAAGATGCCATATGCTCGATACCGGAGGTGTCGTTCAGGAGAATTCCTGATCCGGATGGCGACTGCGCGACGTTTCTGACGTTCTTTCTGCCCGAGGAGGCAATGACCGCGAGGGCGGCTAAGGCCATGAAGGATGCCGGAGTCGAGGGCGTATTTTACTGGTTCGACAACAACTGGCACTACATACGCAAATGGGACCACTTCAAAGACCGGAAGTTCGCAAATCCACAGAGCGGCGAAGTACTGAGGGGAATGAAGGATTATTCAAAAGTCCTGTTCAAATCCGACGCCCTCATGTCCAGGTGTATCTCGATAGCCATGAAGATGGGGTGGACCGCGGAAGACGCGAAGCGGGCCGCGGATAAAGCCGCGGCGGCGATAAGATCGGCGGTCTGACGGCGGCCTCGCCTGGCGGGCCGAATCAGCGCTTCCATAAACTTGTCGGAGGGGTGACATCGGGATATGCGATCATCGGAAAATTTAGCGCTCTTTGACGGGCGGACTCTGTTCTTTGGACCGTCCTCCCCGGCGTCCGGCAGGACGCTGATTATGGGTATTCTAAACATAAATGACGATTCATTCTACTCCGGCAGCAGGGTTCGCGGCGCGGAGGCCGCCGCGCTCCGCGCGCTCCAGATGGCGCGTGATGGCGCGGACATCATAGACATAGGGGCCGAATCGACGAGACCGGGATCGAGCGGGCTGGACGAGAGGTTCGAACTCGAAGTTCTGATACCGGCGATAAAATCGGTACGGAAGGCCTTGCCGGATATGCCGATCTCGGCCGATACCCGCAAATCCGCTGTAGCTTCGGCGTCGATAGAGGCGGGCGCTGATATCGTAAACGACGTTTCTGGACTCGGCCTCCCGGACGAGAGGGAGAACATGCTGCGCCTGCTTACAGAATCCGGGGCCGCCTATGTCCTGACACACCCCGGAGACGGTCACTGGGGGCCCTCCGAGCGCTTGGGAAAGAATGACGGAGATGACATTATGAGCGAACTCCTCTCCTTTTTTTCTGAGAGGATAGAGATGATAAGCGGCGCTGGCGTCGCCAGGGACAGGATCATAATCGACCCCGGCATCGGCTTTGGAAAGAGGCCCGAGGACAACCTGGACATAATGGCGAATATCGGCGAGCTGAAGCGGTTGGGCCTCCCCATCCTCGTCGGAGCGTCGAGAAAGAGCTTTATCGGGCACATTCTAGAACAGCCAGACCCCGCGGACCGCATTGAGGGCACTCTCGCGATATCGGCGATCTGCGCGGACCGCGGCGTGGAGATCGTGCGCGCGCACGACGTATTGGAAAACAGACGCGCCGTCCTTATGGCCGGCGCGGTGAGGAGGCGCTCGCCACAATGAACAGAGCGGCTATCGGGCTTGGTTCTAACAAGGGAGACAGGCTCGCGAACATCAGAACGGCCGCGTCGATGGTCGGCGAGCGAGTCGGAGCGCTGACGGCGGCGAGCGGCGTATTCGAGACGCCCCCATGGGGGGTTGCTCTGCAGCCAAGGTTTCTCAATGCCTGCGTCATCGCCGAGGCAGATATGAATCCGGCGGGCCTTCTCTCAAAGCTCAAAGAGATAGAGAACGACATGGGACGCCTCAAGAGGGGCAAGTGGGGACCGAGGGAGATAGATCTTGATATCCTGCTCTTCGACGATATTCAGATGAATGAGCCCGACCTGATCATCCCTCACCAGTATATGCATGAGAGGCCATTTGTCCTGCTGCCCCTCTCGGAGATCGCCCCGGACTGGATACATCCCACATCCGGCATGTCGGTATCCGAACTCCTCAAGAAGAGCGGATCCGACGGAATTATAATGATAACGGGCATGTAAAATGACAAGGTACCGCTCGTGAAGTAACCTTCATTATTCCGCCGTACACGCGATTCTTCAAGCGAATCAGCCGCCGTTGGCTTGCTTTATGGTTTCTCGTCAATCCCTTTATTGGAGAGCGCGTCGGCGATCTTGTTGCTCTCCCGAGGCACCCAGACAAGATCGACATTCATGTCGCTCATTATCTCCCATGCCTGCGCCGCTAAATCCCGCAGCCACGGCTTGTTTATCTTCCACTCCCGCTTAAGCTGACTGATCACAAGCTTGCTGTCGCCGCGCGCCTCAAGCTCTCGGATTCCCAGTTCGCGCGCGTGAACCAACAGGCGGAGCAGAGCGCTATATTCGGCTTCGTTGTTGGTCTTTCTGCCGAGATATTCCGCGCACCTCCACACCACGTCTCCAGAATCATCCACCAGACACGCCCCTGCCCCGGCTTCGCCGGGATTGCCTCTTGACGCGCCGTCAAAATAACCGATCACGCGGCGTAGCCCTTCTCGATCGCGTGCACCAAGCGGACAACCATTTCGCTGCATGGGGTTGGAACGCCCTTTTCCCTGCCAAGCCTGACGATAGCTCCGTTCATCCTGTCTATCTCTGTGCGGCGCTTCTTGTTTACATCCTGCCACATCGAGGTCCGCGCCTCTTTCGCGAGCGAGTTCAATAACGCGTAGTTCTTCTCCTCGTAGACTCCGTATTCGAAGGGAAGCCCGCACGCGCGGGCTACCTCGACCGATTCCCGGAGCAGCGTCTTAAAGAGGTCCGACAGGGGCTCGTCAGCGAGTTGGGGCGTGTTGATATCCAGAATGGCGGCAAGGGCGTTATTAGCGCAGTTTATCATCAGTTTGTCCCATATCATCGCGCTGACCTCATGGCTGTCGTACACGTCTGTATCCAGCCCGCACTCCCGGAAGGCGGCGGCCGTTCTCTCCGCGCCGCTCGAGTCCTCTCCCAGCGGGCCTATGTGGATGAGGCGACCGCCGCTGTTGTTGACAAACCCAGGGCCCAGGACGCTCGCGGCCCTGTCCGTCGTCCCCATTATTATATTCTTCTCAGGCACGAACTTTCTGATGTCCTGATCGTTTCCGTATCCGTTCTGCAGGGAGAGCACCAGGGTATCTCCGCCCAGCAGAACCTTAGCGCCCTCCATGGCCTCGGCCGTCTGGATGGATTTTACGAATACTATGACGAGATCCGCGCCCTTCGCGTCATCGGGGTTCGTCACCGCCTTGGGATGGACGGTCTCGACCTCCCCGCCGAAGCGTATGCGAAGTCCATTTCTGTTGATTTCGTCCACATGCTCTCTCCATACGTCCACAAGACATACTTCGTGGCGCTTTACTAGAAAACCGGACATCATACATCCCATAGCTCCGGCGCCGAGAATAGATATTTTCATGTACTCTTTCGCCCCCCGAGATATTTATTTCTTGCTCTCAGCATCCTGTATGAGAGCCGTCTCTTTTATACCCTGCTGGCCCATGTTGATATAACCGCCGTCCACCAGCAGTTCGTGCCCGGTCGTGAAAGAAGCGTCGTCTGACAGCAAGTACAGCACGGCTCCGGCCGTCTCCACCGGCTCGCCGCAGCGCTGCATCATCTGGCGGCGGTTGAGCTCCTTGAAGAACGCCTCGCGGGCGTCGGGAGACGCCTCCCACACGCCGCGCAGGGTCTCCCTCGTCCATATCGTGCCAGGGCTCACATCGTTGACGCGGATATTGTCAGGAGCTAAATCTATCGCTGCGCACTTCGTCAGCATGTGAACAGCGCCCTTGGCGGAGTTGTATGTCCAGCGATCCGGCTGGGCGATATGCGCCGATATACTTGAGATGTTTACAATCGCGCCGCCGCCCTGTTTTTTCATGTGAGGCGCGCACTTCTGGATCATCCTCGCGTAGGCGACCGGACCGGTGAACAGGACGTTGTACCAGTCATCATCGGTTACATCCAGGCCCTTATCTACAAATCTGAACGCGTTATTGACAAGATAGTCGATCCTCCCCCACTTTTCGGCAGTGCGGTCCACTATCTCCTGACAGAACTTCTCCTCAATCATATCACCCTGGATAAACATCACGTCATATCCGGCTCCGCGAAACCCGGCCTCCGTCTCCTGCCCGGTTGAAGCGGTCCTGCCGGTGAAAGATACGCTCGCGCCCTCGCGGCAGAGCTCCTCGGCTATGGATCTTCCTATGCCAGAGCTCCCTCCCGTGACTATCGCGACCCTGCCGGCAAAGCGGTCTGGAAATGGCCTGCGGGATCTTATAAAAAGGCTGTCCTTGGTCATGTTGCGGTAATCTCTGTTCACGCCGGTCACGCTCCATCGTTGATTTTTTATCGGTGATTGAATCGGCAAAACGGCCTCCGCTGTTCTAAGATGCCGACAGAGCCGAGATTATGCCAACCTTCCCCTCGCTCATCTCCCAGACGGTAAATCAGCCTTTCCTCAAGATCCTGTCGCGGAATTTGCCGCCGTTGTCTTTCATGTCCGAGAGCGCATTCGCGTACATCTCGACTATCTCCTCAGGAGTTTTGCCTTGAGCCTCTCTGGCGGCGTGTATCATCGTCCTGCACTCGTTCGCGTCCATAAAGCGCACGGCCTCCAGAAGATGCTCGGTCTCCTCCTCTGGAATAGCTATAAATCCGTATCTGTCGGCGTGTATCAACATTCCCGGCTTGACCTTCGCGCCGAATACCTCGACCTCGTTGCCGAATCGCAACGGGGTACAGTACGCGTGGCTCACGCCCAGATACCGGGCCATCAGCTTGAAACCTCCGTAGCTCGCCTCGTCCACGTCGCGCACCCACCCGTCGTCGATCGCCCCCACACAGTCGAGAGCGCGAGCGCCGCTGCCCGTGACCTCGCCGAAGATGGAACCAACGTTGTTGGGGGCATCGAGGCTCTTTGCTATCAAGACCTTTGGGCCCTGAACGGATGCGAGGTACTTGTAGAGATTCAGAAAACCATCGGGGTTTTCCTCGGCGATTTTTTTGCTGCTCGCCGTGTACTCCACGGTAACCGCATAGCCGACCATTGGCCCCATCTGGGGCGCGAAATCGACTATGGGCTCCAGACTTCTGCGGCACTCCAGCCTGTCCCGTTCTGTTATGGCCTCCCAGCCGTTGTACACCGACGGAGAATTCCACCTCCTTAATTCCAGTAAATCAGAGTGCGAAAGCCGAAAATTCATCTCAGACCCCTCCATAATATATGTCACAAGCGTGACCGAATAAAACGTCCGTAACTAATCAGGTTATGTCCAGAACCAGAATGACGATCTCCGGCCTGCCCGATGTCCTCACTGGAGGTCCCCAGGTTCCGGCGCCGCTAGTTATGAAATAGCTGGTATCGCCCTTGCGGTAGAGGCCGTAGTGTCTTTCGAATATACACGCGACCGCGAGGTTGACTGGGATGAGCTGTCCTCTGTGAGTGTGCCCCGATACCTGCAGCGTTGCCCCGATGGACTGTGACTCGTCCAGATTGAACGGCTGGTGATCCATCACCACGAGGGGAAGTCTTCTGTCCGCCGATGTCAGGCCTCCATAAGAACTCAATATGTCCTCCAACTTCGCGCGCGCCTTGCCGGTTTTCATAACGACAGACCTGTCATCCCTCCCTATCAGCGTCAACTCCCCCCCCGGGCTGACGAGTTCATCACGAAGGAGATTTATCCCGGCCTGGTCCAGGAGTTCGCCGGCTTTTTCGACCCCGGCGTAATGGTCGTGGTTCCCGGGTATCGCCCAAGTTCCAAGCCTGGCCGAGAAGGACGAGAAGAGCCCGATCGCTTCCTCGCGTCTTTCGGCGTCATTCAGCCACAGCCCGTCGTCGAATATGTCGCCGGCAATCAGCACTATGTCAGGCATCTGATCGTTTGTCAGCTCCACTATATTTTTCAAGTGCTTCGCGCCTACAAACCCTCCAAGGTGAATGTCGGAGACGAGGGCGATTGTAAGCTGATACGGCTGATCCTCCGCCCCTCCTGGCCTCTTCCATTCGATCTCGTGCCGGATAGTGGTTATGAACTTTGCGTTCAACGCGCCGGCGAGAGTTATGGCTATGCTCGCCACAAGCAGAAATGTCACCACGCTCACCCGGCCGCTCAAGGTAAAGGGGGGCGGGTTTGGAGTGATGATGATCACTCCGTTCAGGAGGCGGAGCAGATCGGTTATCACCGTCAGAATAAAACCGTACAGCATTGGAGCGAGGTAAATCGATCCGACGAAGGAGAGAACTCTCGATAGCTGAACCGGCAGATACCCATCCAGTAACCTTCCGAGCGGAAAACCGACCGCGAAAAACAAAAAGGCTATGCAGACGATCCCTCTTAAAAAACCGGTACCTGAAAGCGTTTTGTAGATCCTTACGAACATATAAGCGTTTATTATTAAATATACACAAGGTACAAAGAACAGAGGGAACGACGACATCCAAACCTACCTCCACATCTGGGGAGTATCAGAACATGAAGCCCAACAACCGCCAGCTGGCCAGAAAGAACATATACAAAGTCTCGCTTCCCGCCACGATGAAGAGCAGAATTTTTTCGGACCAGTGATGATCCTGATTGAAGATATTGCCAAAGATCCGGAACCAAAACCACGCGAGCAGAATACCAGCGCAAAGAGGTATCATAAAGAGAGCTTTTACCTCATACGGAACAAAGATCCTGAACTCGTCCCAAAGGTAACGCGCTGAAAAGAAGAGTCCCAGCGCGAACGACACCTGGATGACGCAGAATATACAACTGATCGCCCACAACTCCGTCGCCGCCCTGATATCATTCTCCCACGGCAACGTGTTGTTGTTTATCTTGATTCCCAACATCAACCCCAGACCGGACACAATTACCGTCGCGGCAAAGCACATCATCATGGCGGCCTGTTGCGGGTGACTTTCAAACGCATCAAGTTTATCATAAGTCTGATTGACATCGCGCATTACGAGGGCTGAAATTTTTCCGTCGCCGTTTCGCTGCAGAAACATATACTCGGGCGAGCCCTCGCCCTTCTCATCCGATAGAATCAGCAGGTCGCCGCTCAAGGGCTTCCAAAACTTGGGCGGCATCGAGGAATCGAGGGTGTGGGTCAGAATGGCTCTCCCCTCGTACAGATCGACACGGAGCTGATCGCCAAGAATGTTCATTGACTTCTCGGCAGTGTGCCGTGCTATGCGGTTTATCCTGTAGTACCCTGATATGTCCGTTGGGATCCGCTCTCCTGCCGGAGCCTCGGCAGGGGGCCGCGCGGCGTTCTCGGAGTTGAAAAAACGGTCTATCAGGGCGTGGGCCAAATCCTCGCCGAGATCGACGCCAACCGCGTTTGCGACGTAGAATATGCCGAATTTCGAGTCGGGGATCAACATGATCCAGCCGGAGTACCCTGGGATGTCACAGGACTGCTGAAGCGTCCTCACCCCCCGGACCGTCCGCTCGCGATACGCGAGACCGGTTCCGTCTATCATCGGGTGGGGAGAAAAATGCCTTCGAAGCATGCTGTCGGAGAACGGAGACGAGAGGATCCTCGTCCTTCCAATGGCCCCTCCGTTGAGCTGAGCTATCATGAAACGGCCGATATCGGCCGCGGTGGCGCTCATTCCAGCCGCTGGCAGGTCATAACGGTACTCGTACGGAACCGGATTGCCGTTGGCGTCGTATCCCGTCGCGAGGTTTTTCATCTGCTCCGCCGTGGGTTCGAACGTGCTCGATTCCATCCCGAGCGGTTTTAGAACATATCTTACGACGGCCGCCGGAAAATTCTGCCTGGAGTAGCGCTCGATAATCGAGCCGAGCAGTGTGTAGCCCATGTTTGAATAGCTGTAGTATCTGCCGGGCGGAGCGAATCGTTCCGGCATCCTCTTCTGGAGGCGGGTTCCGTAACGCCGCTCGTCCGCGGAGGTCGGCGCGCGAACCTCCAGCTCCTGGCTGTCGAATCCCGCGGTGTGGGTGAGCAGGTGTCTCAGCGTGACGGGCTCGGCAAAGTTCCCAGGAAGCTTCCACCTCCTGAGGTAGGAGTTCACGTCCTCGTCTAAGCCCAGACGGCCCTTCTCCGCGAGCTGCATCAACGCCGTTGCCGTCACTAGAGTGGAGATCGGGCCAACCCTAAACAGCGTCTTGTCCGGCTGGACTGGAACCTTTGAATTGACATCCGAGACCCCGTATCCTTTGATGTAAATAACCTCGCCGTCCATCACGGCGACGAAGGACAAGCCTGGCGCAAGGGCGCTCTTAGGGGCCCCCGCGAAAAAACCGTCTATAAACGAAGCGAACTCCGCCCGCATCTGGGTGGAACCGCGCGTCTGTGCCCTGGACTGCGCGGCCGCCAACTCGCCGCTCATGACAAGGACTGACGCTACGGTTAACACCAATAGCACCGCAAGCCTCGCGAAATTCAAGCGGCGCATATCCCGGCTCCGCATATGCCTGCCGGCGCTGGCGCTATTTTATCAAACAACTGTACCAATCCGCATTCAGACGGGAGTCTATGTCTATGCCGAGTGCTCATGAACGCTTGTTTCGATTCATTATAACTTTAGGCTCCTTATTTCAGACCGGTATAAATCGGACTCTCCTGTGGTTAGGATAACATCATGCGGCATGTAGCGCTAGTGCCATGAACCCGATTTGAGGCGCCCGGCGGCACAGAAGAAATCCGCCATTGATTCTTGCCGGAGTAAGTGTGATAATCTACCGGCCGTTGACAGTTTAACCTGAAACAAAGTTCGCGAAAAGGATGGGGAAATGGTGAGTTATTATCAACCGGAAATTGAATGTGCGTCTAGGGAGAAGATCAGGGAGCTCCAATCGGAGAGGCTTGTAAAAACCGTACGGCGGGTCTACAGCGACGTCGCGTATTACAGAAAGCTGATGGACGAAAAGGGTGTGAAACCTGGCGACATCCAGTCTGTAGACGATCTGAGCAAGCTGCCGTTCCTCAAAAAGGACGATCTGCGCGACTGTTATCCCTACGGTCTTCTGGCCGTGCCGCTTTCGGATGTCGTCAGGATCCAGTCTACCAGTGGAACGACCGGCAAGCGAGTCGTAGCGTTTTATACCCAAAAGGATATCGACGTGTGGGACGAATGCTGCGCCAGGGCAATCGTAGCCGCCGGAGGGGACAAAAACGACGTCGTTCACGTCTCGTACGGCTACGGTCTTTTCACCGGCGGACCCGGACTGAACGGAGGCTCGCACAAGGTGGGCTCCATGACGCTCCCGATGTCCTCCGGCAACACGGAGAGACAGATCCAGTTCATGTGCGACCTCCAATCGACGATACTCTGCTGCACTCCCTCCTATGCAGCTTTCCTGACGGAGACAATCATCAACCAGGGAGTTTCAGATCAGATCAAGTTAAAAGCCGGCATCTTCGGGGCGGAAGCGTGGAGCGAGGAGATGCGGCGCGACATAGAGGCCCGCCTGCGCGTCAAGGCCTACGATATCTATGGGCTCACTGAGATCTCCGGGCCGGGCGTATCCTTCGAGTGCTCGGAACAGACCGGAATGCATGTTAATGAGGACAGCTTCATAGCGGAGACCATAGACCCCGATACGGGAGATGTCCTGCCGGAGGGAACAAAGGGCGAACTCGTGTTCACCTGCATAAATAAGGAGGCGTTCCCTCTTCTGCGCTACCGCACGAGGGATATATGCGTCCTAAGCAGAAAGGAGTGCTCCTGCGGCAGAACCCTGATCAAGATGAGCAGGCTGATGGGCAGGAGCGACGACATGCTCATAATCCGCGGGGTCAACGTATTTCCGTCTCAGATCGAGACGGTTTTGCTGAACTGTGGCCTGACGTCAAACTATCAGATAATTGTGGACAGGGTGAATCATACCGACACATTCGAGGTCCAGGTGGAGATGACGCCCGAGATGTTCTCCGACACCGTGAAGAACATCTCCACCAGGGAGGACGAGCTCGTGACCTCCATGCGCGCGATGCTCGGGATCTCCCCAAAGGTAACGCTGGTCGCGCCGCGGAGCATCGCGAGGAGCGAGGGCAAGGCCGTTCGTGTAATCGACAGACGGAAGATATAACTGGAGGAGAGACAGATGGCTATCAATCAGATTTCCATATTTGTGGAAAACAGCGTTGGGCGGCTCGCCGAGGTGACAGCTGTAATGGGCGACGCGGGGATCGACATGCGGGCGATGTGTATCGCCGACACCGCTGACTTCGGGATACTGCGCGTCATCGTGAGCAACCCCAAGAGAGCGCTCGAAATCCTCAGAGCCTCTGAGTGCGTGGTCTCGGTCACTCAGGTGCTCGCCATATCCATCCCCGACACCCCCGGGAGCCTCTCGCGAGTGATTGGAATCCTGGCCGACGCGGGAGTCAGCGTGGAGTATGCCTATGCGTTCATCACCAGAAAGAAGGGCAACGCCTATGTCATATTTCGTGTGGAGGACAACGAACGGGCAGAGGAGATACTCGCCAGGAACGGGATAGAGACAGCCAATGAGAGCGAACTTTACGAACTGTAACTTCATCTGAGCTGCCAGAAGCCGTTGTCGGGGGCGGCGGAGTTCCCAATCCATCACGCGAAGCGGGGGTGACGTGCCATTGAAATGGATGAAGATAATTCTCAGCCTGGTCAATCTCGGCGCCGCCATATTTTTCGCGGCGGATCTGGCGGGGCATTTCGATATCACGGAGTGGCGGGACAGGGTGATTTTAATATCGTCGATAGTATTCCTGGCTTTGAACTCCATCTTCATGATCTTCAGCAATAATCGTGTGACGGTACTGGATTCGCGCGCTCAACCAGGGAGCGCTCCTCAGACAGTGCTTCTGGTTAACGGAGGGCGCCGATTTCTGGCTGGCGTCGCAGTGGCCGTCTGTTGCGCCCTGTTGCTGACATACGGGATGAATGAAATACGGCTGGCGATTTCAGGCGGCCCGGAGTCCGCGAACGGGGGGAGTGAGCTGTCATTGGCGTTGAGCGGCCTGAGAGATGCCAGAGCGGAACTGGCCAGCGTTCAAGATGAGCTGAAGGAGTTGAGAGACGAACTGTCCGGAGTTCAAATGATGCTCTTCGAGACTGTCAGGCCGCAGTGGTGAGTCTGGTTAAACTGACATCCCGAGTGCGCGTTTTTTTTGAAACAGCGTCATGCGATTGGAGGAATCAGAGTGAGGAAGTTGATGACTGGAAACGAGGCGATCGCGCGGGGCGCCTGGGAGGCTGGGTGTCACGTGGCGACCGCGTACCCTGGGACGCCGTCGTCCGAGATACTCGAAAACATATCGCGGTATGAAGAGATAGACTCGGAGTGGTCCACAAACGAGAAGGTCGCGCTGGAGGTCGCGTCAGGCGCGTCGATTGTCGGAGCGCGAGCGCTCGCGGCCATGAAGCACGTAGGCTTGAACGTAGCCGCCGATCCGCTCTTCACCATGTCGTACATCGGAGCCAGGGGCGGGTTGGTGATAGTTACCGCCGACGATCCCGGGCTGTTCAGCTCGCAGAACGAACAGGACAACCGCTGGTACGCCCTTCACGCGAAGATACCGATGTTCGAGCCCTCGGACAGTCAGGAGTGCAAGGATTTCACCATCAGAGCCTTCGATCTCTCGGAGCGCTTCGACGTTCCGGTTCTCCTGAGGGTAACTACCAGGATCTGCCACAGCAAGGGTATGACAGAGATAGGGGAGAGGCGGGAGGTTCCTGTCAAGCCATTCGAGCGCGATCGGAAAAAGTGCGTGATGATGCCGGCGATGGCGGCTGTCCGCCGTAGGCTGATGGAGGATCGGGAGGCGTCCCTGCGTGATCTCTCAAACGACTGTCCCTGCAATTATATTGAGTCGGGCGCCGATGGCAAGATTGGCGTCATATCAAGCGGCGTATCGTACCAACACGCGAAGGACGCGCTCTCCGGGCTGGGAGAACCGGTCTCCTGGCTCAAACTGGGATTAACGTATCCGCTGCCGGACAGATTGATCGAAAGATTCGCGTCGGGCGTGGAGACGGTATACGTGATAGAGGAGAACGAGCCATATATTGAAAACTTCGTCAGGCAGCTCGGCATCCGCTGTACGGGAAGATCTCTTCTGCCGGCCGCTGGAGAGCTTAACGCCGGAATCATAAGGCGCGCCATCACAGGCTCCGCGGCGGCGAAGCCGTATTCAGTCGAGGCGTCGCCGCCGCCGCGGCCCCCTGTGCTCTGTCCCGGCTGTTCGCACAGGGGAATCTTCTTCGCGATGTCAAAGTACAGGGATATCGCCGTAAGCAGCGACATAGGCTGTTATACGCTGGGGGTGCTCCCCCCTCTCGAAGTGGGGGACGCGACCATCTGCATGGGGTCCGGAGTTTCAGCCGGAATCGGCTTTGAAAAGGCCTTGAACGCCCGGACGAAGTCATGTGACAGAGCCGATGCCGGCAGAGCTGACGCAGACGCGATAAAAAAGGTGTTTGGCGTCATAGGGGACTCCACTTTCTTTCACTCCGGCATAACCGGACTGATTGACGCGGTCGTAAATGGAAGCAATATGGCCCTGTGCATATTGGACAACAGGATCACGGCCATGACGGGACACCAGGAAAACCCAGGCACCGGATTTACTATCGGGGGCGATCCCACAGTCAGGATCGACCTGAAGTCCCTCTGCACAGCCTGCGGAGTCAAGCCGGAGAATGTGCGGATGGTCGATCCGTACGACCTGGACGCGGCAGAGAAGGCCGTCCGTGAGGCACATGACGCGACGGAGCTGTTCGTGATCATCACGACGCGGCCCTGCGCCCTGATAAAGGACGTCGCCCGAAGCAGGGCTAATCTCTTCTGCGCCGTTGACTCAAACCTCTGCGTGATGTGCGGGATGTGCATGAGAATAGGCTGCCCCGCTATTTCAAGGCTCGATAAGGGAGTGAGGATCGAGCGCGCCATGTGCAACGGGTGCTCGATGTGCGCTCAACTCTGTCCAAAACAAGCGATTTCAAGGGTTGGTGAGATAGATGACTGACGAAACGAGGAGTATCCTACTGGTTGGAGTCGGCGGACAGGGGACGATACTCGCGTCGAAGGTGCTGTCGGAGGGACTGGTGAGAGCCGGGTACGATGTCAAGATGTCAGAGATTCATGGCATGTCGCAGAGGGGTGGGAGCGTATCCACCCACGTCAGGTTCGGCAAAAAAGTCTATTCGCCGACGATAAGCGAGGGTGAGGCGGACATACTCGTGTCGTTCGAAAAGGTGGAAGCCGTTCGGTGGCTCGTATACCTCAAGCGCGGCGGAATACTGGTGGTCAATGACCATGAGATCCGCCCGCTCTCCGTCCTGACCGGCGCGTCGAGCTATCCTGACCGTATATCCGAACAGCTTGGAGAGGCGGTTCCAAACTTCTTCCAACTGAACGCCGGGGATATCTCAGCGGGGCTTGGCAGCGTAAAAGCACAGAATATCGTGCTGCTCGGCGCGCTTGTGCGTTGTATGAACCTGGATGATGCCGACTGGAAGTCCATGATCGAGGATACTGTCCCCAAAAAAATGTACGAATTGAATGCCAGGGCGTTCGACGCCGGCAGATCCGGCTGGTAAAATAGCCGTAGGGGGACATGGGCTTATGATTTCAGTATCGGCATGAACGCGAAAGGGGGACGGCGTATGGACAGCATCGAACCTGAACCTGCCAGAAGCGACACGGCGGACGAGGGATTTTTAAAACGAGGACACGCTGTGTGGAATTACGGTCAGCCGCTGGCCCGTGGGATAGACGTGATGTGAGGACCCGATAGATAAGGATAGCGCGCGCCGGGGAATCACTCGCGGCTGAGGCCATGTACAGCGGGGGACTCCCGGCGCGACGCGTCAGGATACCTCTCCGGGCGGCTGCGGCAAAGCGGAGAGGGGTTGTTTAATTTGCTCGATATCAACGTGACTTATTCCGAAGGACTGAAGGAGCTGGCGATTCAGGCGGGCGAGCCTATCGATAAGGGCGCGTGGCTCAAACTCATAAAACCGTCGGCTTCTGATCTGCGTATAGCCGCCGAGATTACCGGGGCTCCGCTTGATTTCCTGCGAGCCGCGCTCGACGTGGAAGAACCATCGCGCATTGAGGTTGAGGACGGGCACATATTGATAATAACGAACATCCCCAAGAGCGAAGAGGGCGAGATGTTCGGCTATGACACGATACCTCTCGGGATAATAATATCCGAGGAGTATATCACGACGGTCTGCCTGGAGGAGAACGAGGTTTTAGAGGACTTTGACGCCGTTCACCATCATTTTTTCGACACAAAGAAGAGGACGAGGTTTCTCTTTCAGATCCTCTACAGGACGGCGGTGCTGTTTCTCAAAGACCTGCGGGTGATGAACAGGCGGACGGACGAGATTGAAAAAGACCTCCGGCGTTCGATGAAGAACAAGGAGCTGTTTCTCCTCCTGGACCTGCAGAAGGCCCTGACTTACTTCACTGTCGCGCTCAGATCCAACAGATCGGTCATCGAACGGCTGCTCAGGCTCTTTTCAAACCCACAGCTCCACCATATCGTGAAGCTGCGGGAGGAGGACGAGGATCTGCTGGAGGACGTCCGCATTGAATACGACCAGGCCATAGAGATGGTTCAAGTCCACAGCGATGTCATGGCGAGTACGATGGACGCCATGGCGTCAGTCATATCCAACAATCTAAATATAGTGATGAAGATCCTGGCGTCAATCACGATAGTCATGGCGATTCCGACCATGATAGCCAGCTTCTTTGGGATGAACGTCCCCCTCCCGTGGCAGGAAAACGGCAGCGGTTTTCTCTACACGATGATTATATCCACCGGATTGACGATTGTAGCGACAATAATTTTGTGGAAGAAAAGAATGTTTTAATAGATTTATGTTGCTGTATCCGCCAAATTACAAGCATATCGTAATTTTTACTGTTTCTGCCTCCAGTAATCTGATATATCATATGGTTTGGATCAGTATAAGCCGCATGCCGTCTGATCGAAGTCCATGATATATATCGGATAGGTATTGGAGTGTTGATGGCGAATGGATGTTACTCCCAAAATAACGGATCTATTCCCTCTGGGGAAGCTCCAAGAACTTCAGGATTCATTTTCGAACTTAATCAAATTCACATCTGTAATCATGGACAAGAATGGGCATTTGGTAACACATCCAAGCAACTGGGATGGATCCTGCAAATTCTTCTATTCCTCTGAAACATGGTCCAGCGACTGTCATTTCGACAGACTCCAGATGTTAACCCAGAGCATGAGGACAATGCGGACCGCCATCTCCGCTTGTCCCCACACCGGATTCGCGGCAGCGATCATCCCCATCGTATTGGAGAGGAGATTTATGGCGGGCTGGGCGATAGGTCAGATCAGGATAGAGGAGATCTCCGGGTATTCTCATCTGGAGAGTGCCGCTTGCGCTCTGTCGCGGAAGATGAATATCACTCTGGCGGAGGGACAGGCGTTGGTCGATCGCCTTCCCTGTATGAGTATCGCGGATTTCAACCGGCTGTCAGCCTTGATTAAATCGTTTGGCGAGGCGTCGCTGAGCCTGACAAACCTGACAAACAATGCTCCGTTAAACACGCCTGAGACGTATTATGACGCGGGCGGCGATATTGAGAACAGCATGGAACCCCCAGTCAGAGTCTACGCGGCGTCGAGAAAACCATTCGATCTGAGCGGGAAGTGCCTCGGCGTCCTCCTCTCTGGAACTGACACGGACAGCGCTATCAGCGACGTCCTGGAGATGGTCGGAAGACGCCTTGGCGTCAGCAGGGCATTCGTATTCGTGCATACAGAGGGGCTTGTGTACAGCAACAGGTACGATTGGCGCGGAACGGCCTCCAAATTGAGGAGGAGTCCTCTGATCAGTGTCGATATCGGCAGAAACGCTCGCAATGTGTTCGAATGTTTTCGGCGCGACGAAACAATCATCGCGTCTGATATATCGAAACTTCCCTCCGGTCTGTGCAGCGTACTATCGGACCTGTCGGAGAGATCCATAATCATGTTTCCAACGTGGGACGAGAGCGGCTTGCTCGGTTTTGTAGGGGTCAGCGACTGCCGCGTGAGGGAGTGGACTGCCGAAGAGATCACCATTTTGTGGAATCTCAGCACTATGATTACAGATAGAATCAGGAAAGACAGCATCCCAACCGAAAGCGGCAGGCAAGGCCACTCCATCCTTGACATGCTGAACAACACCATGTACAAAATCATAGAGAAGATAAATCAGTCCGACTGACGCATGAGGCCCGCAAGCGGGATGTCAGCAGGTTCAGCATCACATATCTCTCCGTTTGATTCAGGAGGTTGGCTTTTCAGGAGGAATGACTATGGCATAGCGGAGGGATCAGAAGCCAAAGAGCTGAAAACTTGGTATAATGCCGTCGTAAATCAAAAGGGACGGTGCGAGCGGGGATGAGTGAAAAGTGGATTGATAGAAGCTGGAAGGACATGATCACCGAAAACGCCGACGACGCGATTTTGTTCTTCAAGCCGGATTTGGCGGCGGATCGAGACTGCAGTCGGAAGCCTTTTTTGATCCCTAACGAACTTCCAGCCATAGATACCGACTCCGACAAGGGTTCCAGAAATTCCGACGTAGGCCTTTCGGTTCCGCTAAAAACGGGCGAGGATCAGCGGATAGCGTTCCATATCGAGCAGCAGCACAGGAACGACAAGTATTTTTTTGCCAAAAGAATGTTCCAGAGCTATTATCGCATTAGCGACAAACTCCAGATGCCCGTGACCTCGCTCGCGATATTCACTGGCAATATCACGCCGATAGACATTTACACGGCGTCGTGCTATGGGACGGAGGTCAATTTCAGATATAGTTTTTTTCACGTGGCGAGCGCGGACATAAAAAAATTGGAGAACGACGAACGAATTTTTGCGCTTGTCGTGTTGGCGGCGCGGAGGATGCTCGACGCCGGAGAAAACCCCGCAGACCGGGGAAAATATTCTCTGGAGCTTTTGAATCTTACCAAGGAACGGGGATATGACGCCGAAAGGGCAAGAAGCGTCCAAAAGTTTATCTACCGTATACTGAGGATTCGCGACGAAAAAATTGACCCCAAGGTGAGGGAGGTATGGAGGATGCAGCTCATTCCGATAGACGAGGCGGTACGGGAAATCCAGATACGTGACGCAAAAGAAGAAAAAGCCATAGAGGTAGCGCGCTCAATGCTTGCCGACGGCCTTCCAGCCGAAACCATCAGGAAGTATACCGGCCTTGATGAAAGCTCCATACTTTCACTGGGGTAACTGCCTTTTTATAATTATAATGTTGATAGATATTACTCAGAAATAAACTCTGAAATATATAAATCATTTGCCTTTTTGTGGTTCTCCATATACTGGGAGTTTGCGCATGAACTCTCTTATTTGCGCATCACTTTGTCTCCAATCCACAGCGTTGCGGATGAAGTTTGAACCCAGCTATATGAACCTGCGGTTTCAGGGAATCGGCCGCTATTGACATGTATGCGCTACTTGCTAGAATCTCACGCATAGCGTCATGTATGGAATCTCTCATACCGATTTGAAATCAGGAGCCTGAAATCTCGAAGAGGCTGGAAGAGGAATTGACTTCCGTAGTTTTGATGTTCAATTAAGCCGTCGTGCCTCACGCAGGCGCGTGAACTATAAAGAGAGAGAAGAGAGGTCCTTGCGATGAACGGCATCGGAATTCAGACGCTCGTCCTCTGGATGGCGTTAGGGTATCTGGCCGGATCCTTCCCCACAGGGTATATCTTAGTCAAGCTTAAAACCGGAGGAGACATACGAAACTTCGGTTCCGGCAATACGGGCGCGACCAACGTGTCGCGTGTGCTCGGAAAGGGCTGGTCGGTGGCGACCGCGATCTGTGACTTTTCAAAGGGTGGAGCGGCGATGCTCGCCGCCATGTTTTTTGGTCTGAGGGACCCGCTTTCGCTGTCCGCGATCGGATTTTGCGCGGTGCTGGGGCACGACTTCCCGGTGTGGCTGGGCTTCCGCGGCGGTAAAGGGGTTGCCACGACGTTTGGCGTGTTCGCGTGCTGCGATTTTTTTAATCCACTGCCAGCGATAGTGGGGGGCGGCGTGTGGTTTGTCACGCGCGAGATCTCAATGTACTCGTCGCTCGCGTCCCTCGTGGCGCTCGTCATAGCGTCGTTTTCTATGCTGTTTTTAATGGAGAGCAAGGTGTACTTCGCATCTGGTTTGATCTTGTCGGTTCTCTCGATATCGCGCCACAGCGACAACATAAAGAGGCTCCTCTCCGGCGGGGAGAATACCGTAAAGCCCGTCTTCAGAAGATCGGACGGCAGGAGACGTCCCTGACAGGGTAATTGGGATTCGAGCGATAAACAAAAAACTTATTGACTTATTTTGACCATGCTTTATAATTAATTCAATAAGCATCCCATGAGATATCGAGACGGGAGTGGAGACATGTCGAGCCTTACCAAGGTGATTGGCGATTATATAGTGACTCTCTTCGGCGATTCACCGAAGAGCGAGATAATTCTCCGGCGCAAGGACCTTGCGGAAAAGTTTGGCTGTGTCCCAAGTCAGATAAACTATGTTTTGCGCAGCAGGTTTTCTCCTGAACAGGGCTTTCTCATTCAAAGCCAGCGGGGGGGACATGGTTTTATCCGCATCATGCAGCTGCGCTTCGACGACTGTGGCGAGTACGCCGAACACCTCGAGGACCTGGTGGGGGACGCCATCTCTGAGCAGGATGCGAGAAGACTGATGGTGAGCCTTCAGGAGCGGGGAGTGATCTCCCCGCGCGAAAGGCTGCTCGTCGAAGTCGCGCTGCGAAATCAGGAGGAACAGGGGAGAGTGCTGTTCGACCTTCCCCCATATAAGAGGGACACCATGCGCGCCGAGCTGCTCAGGAAAATATTGGTGAGCCTCGCGATGTTTTGAGGAGATGATGGGGGATGCTTTGCGGCAACTGCGGAAAACGCGAGGTGGAGGTTTTGATTAAGCAGGTTGTAAACCAGGAGGTTCACAACCTTAGTCTGTGCAGGGTGTGCGCGGAAGAGCTCGGTTTTATAGCTCCTGACGTTCCGAGCATAACCATATCCTTTTCCTTGAACGATCCGGACACTCAGAATCAGCGAAAGGTCAAACGGTTACAGCACAACGCCAAGAGGGGCGCGTTGGCGCACGACTCTCTGGCGTGTTCATCCTGCGGCCTGGAGTACAGCGCGTTCCGGGAGTCGGGGATGCTTGGTTGCGCGGGATGCTACGAGGCGTTTCGTTTTCCGCTCGGCGCGTGGCTGCAAAAGGAGCAGGGCGCTGAGAGCCATTGGGACGGCATGTCGGGGATGTTTGCCGGGCTGGGAGTGGTCGATGACGGCTGGAGCGCTCCAAACGGCGACAAAATCAGAGACGAATTGCGATCGAACATCATGAGGTTGAAGCTGGAGCTCGAAGACGCGGTCTCCAGAGAGGATTACGAAAGGGCCGCGCAGTTGAGGGACGTTATATCCCCTTTGCTCCTGTCTAACGATGACGAAAAAGATACTGACTGACCTGTTCTCGAGGATCGAACCCGTATGGGTAAACGCTTCCGGCTCGATGGGAACCCCGCATTCCATAGCCATTCACAGCGGAGTCCGCGTAAGGAGGAATATCGATGGATTTCCGTTCCCCGGGCGGAGCAGCAGATCCGAGCTCTGCGACTCCGCGGTGGTCGCCCTTGGAAGCATCGGAAGGGGGGATGCCTGGAGCGGTTGCGAGTTTAGGATGGTGGACAACCTCGATAATCTGTCGCGTTACCTGCTGCTTGAGATGAGGTTTATCACGCCTCTGCTCGCTCAGGGCGGCGCTGGCAGGTTTTTTCTCAGGGATAATTCGGGCGCGGCGAGTTGCATGATAAACGAGGAGGATCATATCTCGATATGCGCGACCAGCCCCGGACTC
Source organism: Synergistaceae bacterium (assembly GCA_031268885.1). Classification (GTDB taxonomy): domain Bacteria; phylum Synergistota; class Synergistia; order Synergistales; family Synergistaceae; genus JAIRWR01. The sequence continues at coordinate 1,869 of JAIRWR010000074.1, read as the reverse complement.
GAGATAGAGGCTGCCTATGGCATGGCCATGGGGCTGGAGTCCGCCCTCGACATAAAATCGGCGCGGGACGACGTTCTCGGATACCTGACGGCGAATCCTCTTTACGTCGGCTCTGGAGTGACAGCTTATGTAATGCTCCATCTGCCGGCACTGGAGTTGAGCGGGGAGATGCCCAGGATATACGAGACATTCGAGAGGGACTGGAAGAGGCTTGCCCTGATCAGGCTCTTCTCGGAAAACGGCGGCGACTGTGCCGGTTTTTTCCTGCTCTCGAACAAAAGAACGCTCGGGGTCACATCCGACGATATAATACACAGGGTGGAGGATGCCGCGCAGTCTCTGATATCGAAGGAGTTGTTCGCCAGACACAAGATCGCTGGTCTGAAGGACGGGGACGTCGTGGACAAATTCTGGAGGGCGTGGGGGCTTCTGAGATACGCGAGAAAGCTCCATTTCCCGGAGGCATTGAATATGTTTTCCCTAGTCAAGCTGGGCTCGGATATGGGGATGCTGCCATTCATAGGCGATGTGGAGTGGCGGCGGCTCACTCTGGGGTCTCAGCGTCATCATCTGAGCTTATCCTTTGGGCGGATAATAGAGCAGTCGGAGGAACCTTTTGTAAGAGCGGCATGTTTCAGGCAGTTCATAGAGGGGAAGAGTTCCCGCCGTTCGTTTGGCCAGATCGGGTCGTCTGACGCGAATTAAGGAGTTGTAAGTGAATGTGGCAGTTTTTCAACGAAAAAGGAAAGAGAGTTGTGCAGCAAGCCCATAAGGAAGCGCTGCGCCTTGGGCACGACGTCATAGGCACCGAACATCTTCTGCTGGGAATTTTAGACGAGCTTGATCCCCTCTGTGCCAGTATTTTTGACGCTTACGGAGTAGGATCCGACGACGTTAGGGTTCAGGTGGAGTCTATGGTTGAGAAGTCAGCCCCAAAGGAGAAGATCGTAGATCTCCCGCTCTCGCCGAGGGCTAAGCGGGTCTTGGACATCTCAATGCGCGAGGCGCGAAGCATGGGCGTCAACTACGTCGGCGTGGAACACATCCTCCTCGGGCTGATATCGGAGGGGGAGGGGCTTGCCGCTCAGGTGCTGTCCCACTTCGGTTTCAGCATAGCCAGGACGAGAAAGGACATCCAGAACATCTCGCCGGATCAAGGAGATATGCAGTTCGCCGCGATCAACACGAATGCCCAGGCGGATGTCTCCCGCAAAAACGACACGTCAAAGACCCCCACCCTGAATCAGCTCTGCACCGACCTCTCCGAGATGGCGCGCAAAGGAGAGCTTGACCCCGTGATAGGCCGAGACAGAGAGATTGCCCGCATATCTCAGATCTTGACTCGAAGGACGAAGAACAACCCTGTTCTCATCGGCAATCCTGGCGTCGGCAAGACCGCCGTCGTGGAGGGATTGGCGCGCAGGATAGCGAGCGGAGAGATCCCGGACATGTTGAAGGACAAGAGGCTCGTTCAGCTGAACGTCGCTAACCTGATAGCCGGCACGAAGTACCGCGGCGAGTTCGAGGAGAGAATGCGCCGGATATTGAAGGAGCTGAAGGATTCGAAGAGCGTTGTGCTCTTTATAGACGAGATCCACACGATAATCGGGGCCGGCGGAGCCGAGGGCGCCGTTGACGCGGCCAACATATTGAAGCCCAGCTTGGCGCGCGGAGATATTCAGGTTATCGGAGCGACAACGATGGACGAGTTCCGCAAGTACATAGAGAAGGACAGCGCCCTGGAGCGCAGATTTCAGCCTGTGGTGGTGGAGGAGCCGTCCGAGGAGAACACTGTGCTGATCCTAAAGGGCCTTCGAGAGCATTACGAGCGTCATCACAGAGTCGTGTACACCGAAGATGCCCTCGCCG
>JAIRWR010000106.1 GCA_031268885.1 Synergistaceae bacterium | reverse complement strand
ACTGAACCCATGCCCCCCAGACTCCTTAAAATTGGGTTTTGCCGCTGATCCTCAGTCATTGGTGATTTTTCTCGCGACAGGAGTTGTTCTCGCGCAACGGCAAACCTAAAGTACGTGATCACGGTTCGCGGGGCGGGTTGCGAATTCGGCCTTTTCACCCAATGGGTGAAATTTCGATTTCACTTGAATTGGCGTTATCACCAGACTCAGCACCATTGTCAAGTACCCTACCCTGTGGTTTGAGGGCTATCAAGAAACACTTGACAAATAAACTTTACTTCTATAATATTAGAACTCGTTCTAGAGCATGTTCTAATTTAATAACCGTGGAGTAAAGATAAAGAGATTTATTTCAGCGGTCTTCATATTTTCAAACGCGGAGAAATCTCACGTGGCCTGTCTTGCGGATAAGGCAAGTTTTGGTTATTCGAATGGAGATGATTATCATGAAATGTAGGCAAGTAATCGTCTGCGGAAAGCTATTTGACGGAAGACATGATGAACTGTTCGAACACATGGAGATCGGCATCGAGGACAGCGTAATTACGGAAGTCGGGAAAAACCTGAGCAGGGCCGGCGGCACGAGTGTCATCGATCTCTCTCACTTGACGGTCACGCCCGGGATGATCGACGCGCACGTCCACTCCGACATCTTCACATGGAAAAGAGTGTGGGATATCGTGACCCGATCGTCGACCTGGTGCTGTCTTGGACATCTTCATACGGCACAGCGCTGTCTGGAGCGCGGTTTCACGACAATCCGCTGTCACGCGCTGGGTGACCAGGGATACGGCGCGGTGGATGTTAAAAAAGCGATCGACGCGGGTTACTTTCACGGCGCCCGCATGATAGTGGCATGTCACATGCTGGGTACCATCGGGAGCCACGCGGATTACAGCCAGATCTTTTCCGAGAATCCCCGGCTCTCCGAGTTAGCGCAGGGAGCCGTGATCGGAACGGGGGCGGATTTCTTCCGCGCCGCCGTCCGAAGAGAGGTAAAGTATGGGAGCGATTTCATCAAGCTCTTTATGTCCGGCGGTTTCTCGACCCCAAACGACGGGCCGGAAGACCAACAACTCAGCGACGAGGAGGCTGAGGCCATCATCTCGACGGCTAAGCGGTTGGGCAAACCGACCACCGCGCACGTCTACGCGCCCCCTCTGATGCAAAAGCTGATCAAGCTGGGGATAACCGGAATGGAACACGGAGCGATGATGGACGAGGAGACTGCCGCGATGTTCGAGAAGACCGATACCTACCTCGTCCCCACATTCTGTCCGTATAACGAGATCATCAACCTTGACGAGGAGAATTTGGCGAAGAAGCCCCCGTTTTTCCAGAAAAAGCTGAGACAGTACGCGGAGCGTTTGAAGTCCGGCAGACAGATCATAGCGAAGAGCAAAATACGTCTTGGCTACGGCACGGATTTCGTCGCGGTACATGAGTGCTATGAAAGCTGGTACGAGTACCAGAGCTGGATACGGGCCGGCATGGATCCTTTCCGCGTATTGAGGGCTGCAACAAGCGTCAACGCGAGAATACTGGAAGCCGACGAAAAAATAGGGATCATCGAGCCGGGCAAGTTGGCGGATATTTCCGGTTGGAGCCGCGATCTGCTGAACGATGAGGACGCGCTCCGCGAATGCGGCTTCGTCATGAAAGGCGGCACGGTCTACCCCACATACAAGCCGAACGAAAGCGAAGGAGGGTGAAAGCAGTGGATGTAAAGTACGCCGAAATAGCGAACAGCCTCTGGATGTACGCGTTTGTAACCGTGATCATCGTATGCGTGACCGCGCAGTCTCTTATCTTCATGAGCAGGGCGTGGTCGAGGGCGCGTGATCTCGGACTCACGGATGAACAGATCAAAAAAGGGCTTGTAACAGGTGTTTCGATCAGCATCATGCCGACGCTGCCAGTCCTGATCGTATTCATATCGTTGATACCGCTTATGGGTGTCCCTCTTCCATGGCTTCGCCTCACAGTCATCGGTTCCGCGATGTACGAGACGTTCGCGGCAAGCGTGGGAGTGAAGGCAGTCGGCGAGGAGCTGGCCGTGAATGGTTACAGCGCGTATGCCTGGACATCCGCCGCTTGGACTATGGCGGTCGGCGGGTGCGCGTGCGTGATCTGGTCAATCTTCGCGACAAAACCGATCGCCACGATTTATGATCGCGTGGCTAAATTCGATGTTGGGCTCGTTCTCGCCGTGGGGACCGGGTGCCTCGCGGCGGTGATGGCTAACGTGAGCACAAGCTACGGATTCTCGAACAGATCGAGGTGCGTCGTCTTCATGGCGAGCTTCGCCGCGAGCGTCGCCATCATGCAGTTGCACAAGAAACTTCCGCAACAGAGATGGCTGACGGACTTTAACATGGCAATTAGCATGATCGTAGGCATGATCATCGCTTGTGTCGCGTTATAGGGGGGCGGTCGATATGCCGTTGCAGCCAAGGGAAGAGTTCAATAGGTGGATTCACTCTTTCGGCGTTACGTCCAACGCCGTGCTTTGCGCGATGATGATCGGTTTTCCTCTGGCCGTGAGCGCGTATTACAACCTGTGGCCGTCCTTTAAAACGCTCCTGCCCAGCTTTGCCACGGTAGTACTCATATTGGCGCCGTATTGGCCGGCCGAGCTGATCAGCTATATGCCGGTTATGGGGCCTGGATCGCTCTATATGTCGTATATCACGGGGAACGTGACCAACCTGCGAATGCCGGTCACGATAGGCACGATCAACATATTGGGCATCAAACCTGGGACGGACGAGTGCCACGTCATGTCGCTCATCGCCTGCGGCGCATCCGTCATCACGAGCACGGTCATATTGGCGTTAGGCATCTTCGCGGCGATGGTTCTCGCGCCCGTCCTGCAGTCCCCCGCTTTGAAACCAGCGTTCGATTACGTCGTGCCAGCGCTCTTTGGAGGGTTGGTCGCTCAGACCATTCTGAAGAGTAAAAAGGATTTTGTCGTGTATATTCCTGCCCTCGCCGTCAATCTGATCTTTTGTTATTTCACCAAGATAAACGGCGCGTATTATATGCTGATCGGTCTGGTCCTCGCCGTCGCGTTCAGCGTAGCCGAATACAAAAAACACAAGAAACAGCCGGAGTGACGCGGGTCTTCGCGTTGGGGCTGTCCTGGCGCGGAGCGCGCGTCAGGACAGCCCTCTCAGCATGATGTCGAAAGCGACCGCGCTCTTTACCACCATTTCGAACTCGCCCCGGCGGACGAGCCAGTCGACAAGCAACCCTCTCGAAATGATGACAAACTGTTCGAATATCTCATCGTCGCTCAGAGTCGAGGAGATAGAGCCTTCTTCACGGCACTTGCCAACCATCTCGATGAAAATTTTATAGAGGATTCGTTCTCTGTTTATACGCATGGAATTTATGTCCGGATATTTCAAACCGTTCAGGTAAGATACTCGAAGGGCTTGTTCTCCAAACTCTGTACAAATCACCTGGACCTGGACGAAGAACTCCTTCAGCCGCCCCAAAGATGGTCTCTCCCCGGATCGCGGCGTTTCGGTGATGATCCTGCGCGCTTCCTGATAACGAGTGTCAGTCTGATCGAACCACCACGTCAGCAGCTCGCTCTTGTCGCGAAAATAGTGATATATGCTGCCGATAGAAGAGTGTGACTCCGACGCGATTTCACGAATCGTGACGTTTTCGTAGCCGTATCTGTCAAATAATCTCTGCGCGCAGTGAAGGATATGCTCTTTCCTTTCGGTCATACGCTTAGATTTCATTCTGAAATACCGGGTTCCCGGCATACATCGCCCTGAGCCGCGGCTTTTCTATCTTTCCCGTGGGATTGCGCGGAACGTCCGCTAAGATGAAGCGCCGGGGACACTTGTACTTGGGCAGGGTCTCGCAGTGGGCGGCAAGTTCTTCCTCCGTAGCGTTCAAGCCCTCCTTGACCGACACCACGGCAATCGGAACCTCTACGAGGCGTCTGTCATAGCCACCTATCACGGCGACATCCTTCACCTTCGATAACGCCCTGATGTGATCTTCTATCTGGATTGGGAAGATATTCTCCCCTCCGCTGATTATGACGTCCTTCTTCCTGTCCACAAGATAGATAAACCCGTCCTCGTCCTCGTAGCCCATATCGCCGGTGAAGAGCCAACCGTCGCGCAGCGCGGATGAGGAGGATTCCTCATCGTCGAGATAGCGCTCCATGACACCGGGGCCCTTGACCGTCAGCTCTCCGATGGCGCCTCTTTCTACAGGATGTCCATCCTCCGAGACAATGGCTGCCTGCCAGTTTACTCCAGGCTTCCCTATGGCGCCCACCTTATGGGTGTTCTCTATGCCGAGGTGGACGCATCCGGGGCCCATGGACTCGCTGAGCCCGTAGTTCGTATCGTACCGCTGATCCGGAAAATAGGCGCGCCATCTCGCGATCAGCTCCGCTGGAACAGGCTGTGCCCCGATGTGCATCAGCCTCCACTGAGACAGCTCGAAGTCGCCGAAGTCGAGGATGCCGTTTTCCACATCCTGCAGTATATCCTGCACCCATGGCACCAGCATGAACGCGATTGTGACGCCTTCCAGCGATATCGCCTTCAATATCGACAGCGGCTTCCCATCTCGAAGCAACACCGCTCTGCTGCACGAGACGAGACTCCCAAGCCAGTGCATCATGGCCCCAGTGTGGAAGAGGGGCGCGAGACAGAGGAAGACATCGTCTTCATCCTGCCCGTGGTGCGTCTGTTCCGTAACGCACACCGACAGTATCGATGAGTGAGTGTGGAGTATCGCCTTGGGTTGGCCGGTCGTGCCGGATGTGAAGTAGATCGCGGCATCCTCATCGTCGGATAGCTCGACGCCAGGATCGTCGGACGATAACTTGCCAACGCCCTCGAAGTAGCTCTCCGCGAAATCCGGCCGTTCCGGCGCTACGGAGACAAACGTCCGGATCCAGGGCAGTTCGCCGTGAATGGACTCAATCTGAGCGGCGTAACCGGGACCGAAGAATATCGCGTCCGCGCGCGTCAGTTCGAGGCATTTTTTCGTCTCATCCTTTGTGTTTCTGAAGTTGAGCGGCACGACGAGCGCTCCGCTTCTCATGACGCCGAAGTACAGGGGGAACCATTCGAGGGCGTTCTTCATGAGCAGCGCGACACGGCTGCCTTTGCCCAGTCCGCGGCTGAGACAGAAGTTGGCCACCCTGTTCGCCTGCTCATCCATGAACTTCCACGTCATCTCCCTGCGAAGCGCCTGATCCGGGTAGCTCTCAGACGTCTCGTAGTCCCTCCACGATACGATCCTGTCCGAACCGGACCTCGGACTGAGTTCTACGATCGCGACCTGTGTCCCTTTCATCGCCGCGTTACGCTCAAGCAGATCTGTTATGGGCATACCAATCTCCTCCAAGTCTTTATAAATTTACAACAATGTTTAAGCGGTCTTGCCGTTTATCCGCGATCCGAGGGATTCGGCCGCTCTCACCGCAACCGTCGCCTCATAGCACGAGAAGCAGTCTTCAACCAGACCGGACGCCGGCTTAGGGGTAAAGAGACTAACTGCCGGTACTATCACAAGGCCGGCCAGCATGGTAAAGGCGCCGGCGTTTATCGGAGACCGCAGAATCGCCGGGAAACTCCCCCTGAAAAATATGTTGGAAAGCATGAACGTGGCGGCAAAGATAAAACAGCACCACACGGACGCGCCAGTCGCCCTCCTCCAATACAGGCCATACAGGAAGGGAGCCAGGAACGCTCCAGCCAGAGCGCCCCACGATACCCCCATGAGCTGAGCTATGAACGTTATTCCGCCCTTGTACTGCACGGTGGCTATCACGGACGAGACGGCTATGAACACCGCTATCAGCAGGCGGATGAGGAACAGTTGTGTACGTTCGTCCATGTTCTTCACTATATTGCCCCTCAGAAAGTCGAGGGTGAAGGTGGACGCCGATGTCATTACAAGCGACGAGAGCGTCGATATCGAGGCCGCGAATACTAGTACGATGACTATGCCGATCAGCGGATCGGAGAAACCCGAGAGCATGGATGGTATTATCGAGTCGAATCCACCGGCTCTGACGCCAGCGCCATCGGAGAACAGCCTCCCAAAACCGCCCAGGAAATAACATCCCCCAGAGATGAAGATCGCGAATATCGTGGATACCACAGTTCCAGTGTTTATATTCTTCTCGGAACTGATTGAGTAGAACTTCTGCACCATTTGAGGCAGTCCCCATGTCCCCACCGATGTCAGCACTACAACGCCCAGGAGATCGAGCGGAGCCGGACCGAAGAACGAGGCGAATATCCCGGGCGCGGCGGAGACCACTGGGTCCTCGATTCGGGCCAGGGCTTCGAGTGACGGCATAAATCCGCCGTTTACGCCAAGGACGGCCGCGATTACCGCGATGATCCCGACGAGCATAATGATTCCCTGGATAAAGTCGTTGGCGGCGGTCGCGCGATAGCCGCCGGTTATCACATAGACGGCTGTCAGGAGCGCCATAGCCACGATACAGACGGTGAAGTCCACGTCAAACGCCATCGCGAAGAGCCGTGAGAGCCCGTTGTAGAGCGACGCGGTATAGGGGACGAGGAATATGAATGTTATCACGGATGCTCCGATCTTGAGCGCTCGCGATCCGTAGCGTATCCCGAAGAAGTCTGGCATAGTGGCGCTGTTTATGTGGCGCGTCATCACGCGCGTCCTGCGCGCCAACACTACCCACGCGAGAAGCGAGCCTATGAATGCGTTGCCGAGCCCTATCCACACCGCCGATATGCCAAATCTCCAGCCAAACTGCCCCGCGTAACCGACAAACACGACGGCGGAAAAATAGGATGTCCCGTACGCGAAGGCCGTGAGCCACGGTCCCACCGAGCGCCCTCCGAGGACAAATCCATCGACCGACGCGCCGCGATGACGGAAGAACATTCCAACAGCTATGGTAACGACAAAAAACAACGCGAGAAGCAGAACTTTTGTCAACATAAACCGCACCCTCTTCTAAGATAAGTTTTATTAACCCTTGCCACGTATCAAACGGTTACTTCTGTCGTGCCCGCAAGCTGATTTACGCCGCACAGTTCAAGAACATGCCGGACTCGTCACAATTAAAAGGAGGGCCCCCTCTCGTTGGGGACCCTCCTTGGAACTCTTTCGGCTTGTTTAGGCTCTATTTACAAAGACCTACAAGTCCGGGCTCCAAAGAGGTCCAGTCCTGTAGTAATAATAAGCGTAGCTTGCTTCGAACCGTGTAACAGATGACATCGCCAGATCCGCTCCCTGTAAAAGACACAACTAGTGGAGATTAGCACATGATTACTGAAATTGTCAAATTTTTTCCGAGAAGAGGCAGGCGTTGGGCAATGACAGTTACGCGGAGAACGCCTCCTAACACATATCGTGATCACTTGCCCTTAAACATTCGCTCGAATATTTTAATGAGTTCTCCACCTTCAAAACCGCTATATTCTTTTTCGTGATTTCCCGACAACTTTCCGCCCTTTCTCAAAGTGTCGAGGGACTTGATGACAGACTTCAAGTTTTGGCTCATCTCGCTTCTACCTTTAAATCTTCTCTTCAAAATAATCAAGACCCCATGCGCAATCCTCTTCCTGCTCTCTGGATCGACAATCTTGGAAATTACCTTAGGAATCGTCTCCAACTCGTCTGCTCTCTCGTGTCCAGAGATAGAATCTTCAAATAACTTCAGCAAAAATTCGAAGGATATACCCGGCCAATTCATCAGAAATAGCGACAGACTGAAAGCGTTAGATAGGTCTTCGTCCGGACGGGAGGAGAAAAACGCCGCTATCTTAGCCGGATCGTCTGACAGGCCCATGTGTTTCTGCCCCACGCAGAGCTGGCAAAAGATCGCGAGCCGCGAGCCTTCCGCCAAATTTTCGGCAAACATCGCGAGATGAGCCTGGGATATCGAGTTCCACAGTGTCGGCGCGTAACGCTCTCTCTCCAGCGCCAGAGATACCTCTTTGCGGATTATCGACATTATGATAACCTTGTAGAAGGATTCTCTCCCAGAGCGGTCAAAGAGCTCCGATGTTACTTTGAGAGCTTGAAGCGGAAATACTATATCAGAGAAAAATTCATCCAAAATCTCTTCATCCCTCTTATCCACGCGCAGCGGCAGGCGAGGGCCAAGTTTATCCTTCACACGCATGAGGATGTGCGGGCCGCAGAGAACCATCACGATAATCGTCGGCGCTGTCATGCTCTCGAACGGCAGGTCCTCTTTAGCCAAAAGATCGGCAAATTTTCCGTCCTGAAACATGATCAGCCTCTCGAATGAACGCCGAATCACAATGGGCCACGCTCCCCCGCTCCGCCACCTGCGCCCTATCTCTCCCAGAGTCTTGAACCACCTCAGGAGCATCTTGAATGGGATATTAACGAAGGGGATGATACCGTCTCTTATGATCTCAGATATGGCGAGAAATATGAGGATAAATCTCTCATGCTCCGTCCATCCGCTGTAATACCGTTCCGCTATGATTGGAAAGCGCTCTTCCTGAAAATCTTCATCATCCAGGGCCATCAGCTTGTCATAGGCTGGCTTGAATTCCTCGTCCGAGACAAACAAGCTCATTCGAGCCACTCTCGCGGCCCTCTCCCAATCGCCGCCGAATTTCCTCCCTCCCAGTCTGCACATATGTTCCCACAGCGTGAACAGGACAGGGTGACTCACGCTAGACGGATACTCCTTGGAATCCCAGATAGGAGTTACATAATTCGGGTTCATGGCTTTGCTTCCGCTGCGTGACACCTCACGCATTACCATCGCTATATAGCGGACAGCTTTGAAGATCTCGGCCGCATCCGCCAACTTGTTCTCCTCGGCAAGAACTTCCGCTGTCTTCAAAAAACTCGAGTAAGGCCCGCTGTTCTTTGCGGATGGGAGCGCTTTGAACTGCTTTGAGAGTTTTTCGACCGCTGAATTGGACGTCGCGCGCCCCCTTTTACCCGGCTTGCCCTGGACAAAACAATCCACAAGTCTCCGCCGAAGCTCCCCGTACGGAGCTGGAAGTTCCTTGTTGAATCCTTCGCCGTCCGATGGGACGAGCGCCTTCCCATCCCTTATGTTCATGAAATCAAGCGCCGTCCGCGCGCACATCCGGATGATGTCGCCATCCTGGCCAAGGCTGTGTTCCGACAGAATCATCTCCGCTATTGGCCGCGCGCTCTCGCGGTTCCTGTGCTGGAAGAGAGCCGACGTAAGGCAGTTGTAGAGAGCGTCTGGAAATCTCTCCGCCCACGGTCCGCGGTCGGAGACCTCCCTGTCCCTCATGTAAAGCGAGACAAACGCCTCCCATCTGTCGTTCTCCCAATTGCGGGCGAGCCTCTCCGACAGGGAGAGATTTTGCCCCGCTATCTTCTTTTTCTTATTTTTATTTTTATTGCGAGACACTTACTTTCACCCTCAGAGCTTGTCCATTGCCGACAATAGATCATCCTCAATATCGTCGATGTCGTCTGAATCCTCCGCAAGCGCCGATTCGTACCTCGCTAGAAGGGCAGCGAAGCCGTCTTTCTCCGGTCCGGAGGGCATCCCCTCGAACAGAATTCTGGCGCGATGGACGACGAAGTTGACAGCTGCCTCGGCCGTCTCCGAATCGCCCCGCCCGTCAGACTCATCATCCTCCAACAGGTGGTTGAGTTCTACCCTGGGATTTCGGCTGTCAAAATATACCTCGACCTTTTTGCTGAAGCCCTTGTGCTCGGCGGTGAGATGAATAATTCCGTTGAGGTCGTAGGAGTATTCAACCTCGACCGGCGAATTAGCCTCGGCCTTAGCAAGCTCCAGCCGCGCCCTCCCTATGAGGGTGTTTTCCTCGGGTTTTTCGGATTCCCCCTGAAAGACCTCAAGCATCACAAGTTTCTGGTTTTCCATGACGGTCCAAAAGAGCCTGGCGCGAGTGGCCGGTATTTGAGTGTTACGCGGAATTATCGGCGCGCACCTGATTTCGCCGGAGAATGGATCGAGAGTCCCGAGACTCAGAGTGTGCGAGGTCACATCCAACAAGACCTGTTCGACGTTCTCTCCCTTGATTATTCCCCCCTGTATCGCCGCGCCGAACGTAACGCTCAGGTCGGGGTCAACCGCCGGCAGGCTCGCGTCGCCGAATAACTCGACGAGGCGCCGCGAAACAACAGGCATCCTCGTCATGCCTCCCACCAGCAGCACTTTGTCTATGTCGCTGGCATGCAGCTTCGCCTCGTCCAGCGACTTTCTCACGAAATCGACGGTGCGTTCCAAGAGGTGGGACGTCCAATCCTCGACGTCGTTCCTCGATATCACAGTCGATATCATACAGCCGCGTCCATCCGGCGTCGGAATATTCGCTTCCTCTATCTCCACAGTGGCCTTTATGGAGAGGTCAATCTTTGCCTGTTCCGCCACCGCCGACAGCCTCGCGAGGCCCGGGGCAAAGCGCGAGATGTCCGGTCCGCCGCTGGAGCGTACCACATCGAGCAGGTGATCGACTATGCACCTGTCGAAGTCGTCCCCGCCGAGCCTTGTGTCTCCTGTACTGGCCAGCACCTCGATTATCTCGCTCATCCTCAATACAGATACGTCGAACGTGCCTCCGCCCAGGTCGTATACGAGAGCATGCTTCCATGAGCCGTCCGTGCTCCCTGACGAAATATTGACATGATCGTAAAAGAGCGCGGCGGCCGTCGGTTCGTTGATTATCCTGTCCACCGACAGCCCGGCCTTTTTTCCGGCATCAATCGTCGCCCTTCGCTGCGCGTCGCTGAAATAGGCCGGGACTGTAATAACGACGTTTGAGACCTTATGGCCCTCCAGACGCTCGGACTCATCGCAGAGATAGCGCAGTATCATCGCGGAGATATCCTCGGGCCCGTATGACTTCCCGCCGAGAAAAAAGGTCTCGTTCGTCCCCATCTTGCGCTTAACCGAGCGGGCCGACTGCTCCGGAAACGCGGAGGCACGGTTTTTTGCTATGCGTCCGACTAAGATCTCCTTTCCGTCAACGCTTACCACTGACGGAACAACGCCGTTCCCGTCGACCGGAATTACTCGCGGCCTGCCGTTCTCCAGAACGGATATACAGGAGTTTGTTGTCCCGAGATCGATACCAAATATTTTCGCCTCATTCATCATCGTTTAATTCTTTCCCCTCCATTCGATATTCGACGTATCCACTGATTCGAGGATACTATCGGCTTTGCGGGCGTTTCCTTCGCCGGTGAGCGCGGCGAGATCACTCAGGTTGGATTCCTCAGATATAAGCTCCCTCCGATCCCCCCAGAGAAATCCGGCGAACTCAAGCGGAGAATTATGGCAGACGCCTGTCTCCAAAATATTTTGGAGGTATTCGTCGTCCAGGCACAATTTACCGTAAGCATTGCGAAGGGCTGCGAATCGTTCCGGGAAGCGCTCTGGGGGGTAGCGGCGAACCAGCCTCACATAGGCTGCCCTCGTCTCCTCTGGCGTGGCGTCACGCGAAATCCTCAAGATTTCGTAAGCGGATTCGATCATTCTCTTCCCTCCAATCTAATGATTCGCTATCCGACAGATCAGTCTCCGCCGGTGTTTCAATAATACTTTCAATATCACTGTTCTCATCCGGCTCTATTTCCGTCAACTCTTCAATCTCATCCTCATTCTCAGTCTCATTCTCATTTTCGCTATCCGTCAGCTATTCGATCTCGTCCTCCGTCAGATCGGTCTCCTCTGGTATTTCAATCTCCGCCGGTATTTCAATAATACTTTCAATATCACTACTCTCATCCGGCTCTATTTCCGTCAACTCTTTAGTCTCAGTCTCAGTCTCAGTCTCAGTCTCGCTATTCGTCAGCCCCTCGGTCTCGTCCTCCGTAAATATTTCAGACCGGTTGATCACAACGGCCGCGCAACGCAAGACCTCTCCGTTCAATAGGAATCCAGGGCGGACTACCTCCAGCACATACCCCTCAGGCTTCGTAGGATCGGAGCGCACCGCGCATGCCTCATGGCACGACGGATCAAAGGGAACACCAGCATCGGCCACTATTTCGAGATCAAATTGATTGAGCAGCGCCAAAAGTTTTGTCCAGAGCATCTTGATCTCCGGAGCGTACGATTGAGACAGAACCCACAGAGTAAAACTCTCCGCAAAGGCCATCAGCGCTTTCAACGGTTTCGAGTCGTCCCGCATTCCGCGCAGTATCGCGAGCTCCGCCTTCTGGTTTTCAAATACACTCTCTATCGCCGCCTGGTTCCTGCGCTCATGACGGACTAATTGCTGAAGGCGCTCGTCAGTCTCATTAAGACGTTCCGCGATACACGCCCTGATCTTTTCTTCAAGTTCCTCATCAATTTCATGTACGGATTCAAGACGTTCCACGATACGCGTCTCGATCTTTTCCTCAAGTTCCTCCTCAATTTCGTGGACAGATTCATGAACAGATTCAAGACACTCCGCGATACTCGTCTCAATCTTTTCCTCAAGTCCTTTCTCAATTTCGTGGACGGATTCATGAACAGATTCAAGACGCTCCGCGATACTCGTCTCGATCTTTTCCTCAAGTTCCCCCTCAATTTCATGAACGGATTCAAGACGCTCCGCGATACGCGTCTCGATCTTTTCCTCAAGTTCCTCCTCAATTTCGTGGACGGATGGCTGAAGCCGTCCGTCCATCCTGTCGAAACGCCCTGAGATATACGCCTTGATCTTTTCTTCAAGCTCCTCAATTTCGCGGGCGGACTGCCGAAACCGTCCGTCCATCCCGTCGAAACGTCCTGAGATATACGTCTTGACCTTCTCCTCAAGCTCCTCAATTTCGTGGGCGGACTGCCGGAACCGTCCGTCCATCCCGTCGAGACACCCTGAGATATACGCCTTGACCTTTTCTTCAAGCTCCTTGATTTCACGTGTGGATTGCCGGAGCCGCCCGTCCATCCCATCGAAACGCCCTGAGATATACGCGTCGACCCTTTTTTCGAACTCCCGGATTTTTTCAGAAATCACTTTCTCAGTCGAACCTAAACCGAACATTTTACGACCTCTTCCTCCAGCAAGCCGGCAGATTTATGAAAACGCACTCTGGCATCGTCTGTCTCACGCAGGACATTATATAACGATTTTCACTATGAGGTCGAAATTTTTTCGCGTTCTTGTGTTGAAAATCGCAATGCTTTGTGATAATAATGTATAGCATGTTTGGCTTCACAAAAATTTATAGAGGAGTGTGGTTTTCAATGCGCAGGTTATTGTTGGTCGTCTTCGTATGTCTGCTCATGACGGGGAGCGCCTTTGCCGCTGACGAACCGATCAGGATCGGAGTCTTCAACTGTCTTACGGGTCAGAACGCGTTCGGCGGACAGTTGGAGCTGGAGGGCACTCAGCTTGCCCTGTCCGAGATTCCGGAAGTTCTGGGAAGGAAGATAGAACTTGTTGTGGTGGACAACAAGTCTGACAAGACCGAGGCGGCGAATGCTGTCGCCCGCCTGATTGAGCGCGACAAGGTGAACGCGATCATCGGCACCTACGGCTCCGCCCTGGCAATGGCGGGCGGCGAGGTAGCGGAAACCGCCGGGGTTCCCGTGATGGGAACCAGCTGCACCAATCCGCTCGTCACACAGAACAAGAAGTACTACTTCCGCGCGTGTTTCATTGATCCGTTCCAGGGGTCGGGGGCGGCGGCCTATGCTTACAGGACGCTCAACTTCAAGAAGGCGGCACTTCTCATCGACGTGGCCAACGACTACAGCGTCGGCCTCGGCAACTTCTTCAAACAGTCCTTCATCTCGCTCGGCGGCGAGATCGTCTCCGAGATGAAGTACAACTCCGGTGATCAGGACTTCACCGCGCAGCTCACCGAGATAATATCTAAGAACCCAGATATAGTCTTCCTGCCCGCATACTTCGCCGAGGGCGCCATAGTCCTCAAGCAGGCAAGGGAACTCGGGGCCAAGTTCCGCTTTATGGGTGGTGACGCCATGGACAACCCCGAGATCGTAACCCTCGGAGGAGATGCCGTGGAGGGCTTCCTGCACACCACCTTCGCCTACGATCCGAGCATGAAGGACATGAACCCGGTCGCCCAGAAGTTCACGGAGAGCTGGAAGGCCAAGTATCCCGACAAGGAGCCCAACGTCAACGCGGCACTTGGTTATGACGCGTTCGTACTCGTGGTGGACGCCATAAAGCGCGCCGGCAGCGCCGACCCTGACAAGATCCGCGACGCGCTGGAGTCAACGAAGGACGTCCCGACGGTCACCGGGCTCACCACCCTCAACGCGACGCACGACGCCGAGAAGGAGCTTGGAATAGTAGAGATAAAAGACGGCAAGAAGCAGTTCATAGGCACGATAACCCCGTAAAGAGACTAGGTATCATGCCTGTAACCGCCGGTCTTTGAACTGGCACATTCAAACCTAAGAGGCGGGGGGAATTAGCGCGCCCTCCGCTGTGATTTTATTTTTTGACTTTTCTTGAAGGAAGCATTTAGAGGGGGCGGCGCCATTTGGGAATTAATCTGAGCTTCGACATGTTCATGCAGCACCTCATAAACGCCGTCGGGCTGGGATCGCTGTACGGACTTATCGCTATCGGATACACGATGGTGTACGGCATACTCAGGCTAATCAACTTCGCGCACGGCGATATATTCATGCTCGGGGCATACTTCGTCTTCTTCGCGACGGTGCGGTACAAGCTGCCCTGGGTTCTGGGCGTTCTCACCGCTGTGGCCGGAGCGACCGTCTGCGGGCTTCTGGTGGACAGAATCGCGTACCGCCCCTTGAGAAACGCGCCCAGGATATCAGCCCTGATAAGCGCGATAGGGGTGTCGTTCTTCATAGAAAACCTCTCCGTCGTGGTCTTCTCTGGGATGCCACGGCCTGTGGTGCAGCCTCCGCTGCTGATGAAGGCCTTTTCCATCGGCGGAGTCAGGCTGGTCCCTCTGGCGATTCTCGTACCGGCGATATCATTCGCGATGGTGGCCGGGCTCCTCTGGCTGGTCTACCGAACGAAACCCGGCCTCGCGATGCGCTCCATATCGCATGACATCGAGACGACCAGGCTGATGGGCGTCTCCGTTGACAGGATCATCGCGCTGACGTTCGCGCTGGGTTCGGCGCTCGCCGCGGTGGCGGGCATAATGTGGGCGCTCCGCTATCCGCGCGTAGAGCCGTTCATGGGGATAGTGCCTGGCTTCAAGGCATTCATCGCCGCAGTCTTCGGCGGCATCGGATCAATCCCTGGGGCGATGCTCGGCGGCCTGTCGCTTGGATTTGTGGAGATAATGTCCATAGCGTTCTTTCCGCGGCTATCAGGCTACAGGGACGCGTTCGCCTTCATACTCCTGATACTGATCCTGCTGGTCAAGCCAACCGGCCTCATGGGTGAAAAACTGGAGGATAAGATATGAGCGGACCGGATGGAACCAGTGAGAAGAACATCAAAACCAGAGACGGCATCTTGACGGCAGTCGCGGCGGCGCTTTTCGCCGCGGCACTCTGGTGGGCGACGAAGAATCTCGACGGATACAAGCTGCGCATAATAAATCTCATAGCGATCAACGCTATACTCGGCCTCAGCCTGAACCTCATATACGGCATGACTGGCATGTTCTCCCTCGGACACGCCGGCTTCATGGCGATTGGGGCTTACGTCTCCGCCCTTTTGATACTGACTCCCGAACAGAAGACCATGATGTGGATCTTGGAGCCGATAGCGCCGTGGCTGCTCGGCCTGCATACGTCGTTTGTAGTGTCGCTCCTGGCGGCCGGACTTATAGCGGCGTTCTTCGGCTGGCTCGTGGCGCTTCCAGTCCTGAGGCTTGGAGGGGACTACCTCGGCATAGCCACCCTGGGGTTCTCTGAGATAATTCGCATATTCATAACAAACTTGACGCCGATAACGAACGGCTCACTAGGACTGAAGGGAATCCCGGCCCACACGGACATCTGGATGAGCTACGGGTGCCTCGCTGTCGTGCTGGTCTGCATGGTCCGCCTGATGAAGGGTAATTTCGGCAACGTTCTCCGCGCGGTGAGGGACGACGAGATAGCCGCCCAGACCATGGGCATCGACACCTTCCGCACCCGCGTACTGGCCTTCTCGCTCGGCTGCTTTGGCGGAGGGCTGGGGGGCGCTCTGATGGGCAATCTGATTACAACGATCGACCCTAAGATGTTCATGATCACCCAGACATACAACCTCCTGATGATAGTGGTTGTCGGTGGATTGGGCTCCATAACGGGCAGCATAGTCGGCGCGGTCGTCGTGACCACAATGCTGGAGTGGCTGAGGTTCGTCGAGAACCCCGTCTCCATCGGGGGGATAGACATACCCGGCATCCCTGGAATGCGCATGGTGATATTCTCCCTGCTGCTCATCATCGTGATAATCTTCAGGCGCGAGGGTATCATGGGCATGAGGGAGTTCTCGTGGAACTGGTTCTTCCATGAGAGAACACCGGGCAAGACAGTTGGAGGCGGCCCGAGATGACCGCCCCTTCCCCAGCGCTGGAACTCAGCAGTGTCACTATCCGCTTCGGCGGCCTCGTTGCCGTTAACAGCCTGTCCATGACGGTCCCTGAGGGAGGCATAATAGGCCTGATAGGACCCAACGGAGCCGGCAAGACATCCGCGTTCAATATAATCACCGGCTTTTACAAACCGTCGTCGGGCCGCGTCGAATTTCGAGGCCCCAGGGGCAAAACCGACATAACGGGATACCCTCCTCACAAGGTCTGCGAGGCCGGACTCGCCCGCACATTCCAAAACATACGGCTCTTCAGGAACGAGACTGCGCTGGAGAACGTCATGACCGGCGCGTATGTGCGGCAGAGAGGACGCTGGTGGCAGCACATGATCCCGTTCGCCTTTCCGGGCGCGGCCAGGGAGGAGGACGAGATTCGCGCCAACGCCATCAGGCTCCTCGGCAGACTCGGCCTCGAAAGATACACTGACGCGACGGCATCATCGCTCCCCTATGGAGCGCAGAGGAGGCTTGAGATCGCGAGGGCGCTAGCCACCAGGCCGTCGTTCCTTTTGCTGGACGAACCAGCGGCCGGCATGAACCCGCAGGAATCCGCGGAGCTGCTCGGCTTCATTCGGAAGCTGCGCGACGACTTCAATCTTTCGATTCTGTTGATAGAGCACGACATGAAGGTGGTTATGGGGGTATGCGAGCATATATGGGTGCTCGACCAAGGGACGCTGATAGCGGACGGCCCGCCGGAGGCGATTCGCGCCGATCACAGGGTAATAGAGGCGTACCTCGGGAAGGAGACGACCGATGCTTGAGATAAAGGGGCTCAATGTTTGGTATGGGGGCATACACGCAGTCAGAGATCTTAGCATGTCGATAGGACGCGGCGAGATCGTCACTCTGATTGGCGCCAACGGAGCGGGCAAGAGCAGCGCCATTCGCGCGGTGGCGGGCCTCGTCCGGGATTGGAAGGGAGAGATAACCTTCACGAAGCCTGACGGCAATTCCGTCTCCCTCGCCGGCTGCCCTCCGGAGACGATGGTCAAGCTCGGAATAGCGATGAGCCCGGAGGGGCGAAGGATACTCCCTCATCTGACAGTGGAGGAAAACCTGACGCTCGGAGCGTTTACGCGTTCGAGCAAGGATGAAATAGAGGAGAGCATGGAGTACGCGTATGGCCTGTTTCCAAAGCTGAGGGAGCGGAGAAGTCAGAAAGGCGGCACCCTCTCCGGGGGAGAACAGCAGATGCTGGCGGTAGCCAGAGCCCTGATGAGCGGGCCTGAACTCCTGATGCTGGACGAACCCTCGCTCGGCCTGGCTCCGATACTGGTAGCGGAAGTGTTCGGGATAATCCGCGAGATAAACCGCCAGGGGCGGACCATACTGCTCGTAGAGCAGAACGCGTATGCCGCGCTGAAAATCGCCAATAAAGCCTATGTTCTGGAGTCAGGCGCGGTAACCCTCTCCGGCGCCGGCGCCGAGCTCCTGGAGAACCCAAGGGTCAGGGAGGCGTACCTTGGAGGGTGAGTTTAGACCGGCTCGGGTTCAGCGATACCTTCGTCAGATCTCGCGGGCGTTATCAGTGTCATTTAAGAATTCTTGGATCAGCTCCTGACAGATAGGAGAAGAGGAGGGGCAAGACGATGAATACGGCGCGAAAAGAATTAAAAGAGCGATATAAGCAGAGAAAGATCGTCGGTGGGGTCTACCTCATCAGAAACACGCGAGGAGGGAGAGTGTTACTGGGGGCGACCACGGATATTCGTGGAAGCGGAAATCGCTTCGACTTCTCGCGAAAGACGGGATTATGTGTGGATATGAGGCTTCAGGAGGACTGGAAAAAATGGGGGGCGGACTCCTTTGTCTTCGAGGTTCTGGAAGAATATGAAAAAGATGACTCCCAGACGATGGAGGAATTTCAGTCGGATATCTCTGTACTGAAGGATCTCTGGGATGAAAAATTGATATAGAATTTTGGAGAGTGTTGCCTTTCTAAAACAGCACTCTCGAATTTTGAAGCCGCCAAATACCGTTATAACTCTGGCGCCGCCCCAAACCCATCCGAAGCGGCATTTTCAATGATGGTTTTGTAATAACGGTTGCCATTTCGCGCATCCATAGCTCCCGCATAAGCCAATGCCCTATCTGTCCAATCTCAATATCAATGTATAAGTGTATCATCGATATAGATGATATTATGGTTACGTAGCGCGAAATACGCGCTTCAGTTGAAATTCTACTTTCGGAGGGAGATAGATGACGGACTACAATCTGCCGGAGGAGCTGAAAAAATATATGGACTCAGTGGCGTCCGCGCTCGAAAGGGGCGGTGTGGACGCGCTGGCGCGGGAGGGGATACTGCGGGATATCGCTTCGCGGATATCTGAGATGCGCTCGGAGGAGCGCCTGCCCGATACTGAGATACTCTCCCGCATGGATCCGCCCGCTGCGTATCTCGATGTTCCGACGCAGCCTCCGTCCGAAATAACCCTCCAGACCCCGCCAAAACCTCGCCTCGCCGTGCGTTTTTGGGGGTCCGCTTTGAATGTCGCGGCTGTCGCCGCCTCTGCCATCGCTATCTTCATCGGAGCCGCTTTTGGATATGGAAATCCGCTTTTCGGAGGAAGCCTGGCGCCATCAAGACTGCACATGGGCCTGCTCATTCCGGTGCCTTTCATTATAGCCTGGAGCGCCACGGCAGTCGGACGGGCCTCTCTCCATCGTCCTCGCGTCACGGCCTTCCTCAACGGATATCTGATCGCGGTCGGATTGTTTTACTCCATAGCCATTCTGCCCCTGTCAACGGAATTCTTCGGCGGGATACATTTTGGTAGGGTGTTGATATACGCGCTGACACATCCAATGAGTCTGATGTGGCTCCCTATCGCACTGATATTGTTCTTGGTGATTTGCTCTCCGTTCCCGACGTTCGCGGCGGGATGCGTCCAGGGATTGCGGATGAGGCGCCGATTGGCTATGGGAGAGCGCCGTTCCGCGTTCATCCTATGGTTAGCCGGGGCCGCGTCTGTATTGGCCGTTCTCGGAGGCTGGGAGTGCTATAGGTCTTTAACCGACAGCGCTCTGGAACGCGCCATACGAGGCACAGAGGAGGAGACGCGCTCCGGTGTCGCGGCGCTGGAGAGGCTTGGCACACGTAACGCCGTTTTGGAGAGCTGTTACGGACGTTCCGCGATGCCCAAAAGCGTTTATTTCATGTTCTGGAGAATTGGCGACAGAGCGGTGGATTTGTACAAGCCGGCCGAATATCAGGCCCTTTACTACAGGATGACGGGCCGTGATTTCCGTGATGAGAGAAGGGCTTCGCCGCAAGATGGCTGGCAGGATGGCTGGAGAGAGAGAAATTTAGCTCAAGGCGAAATCGGCGGCGATGCCGTCGGTTCATCGGTGAGGCGTCTCGAACTCGCGAGCGCCGCCCTCGACATAAGCGCGGCGAGTTCTCCTGACGGGCTCGACGCTGGGTCGTCCGTGGCCTACGCCGAGATGACCATGGAATTTATGAATAATGGCTACGCCTCTCGGGAGGCCAGATGCCAGATCATTCTGCCGCCGGGAGGGGTCGCTAGCAGATTGACGCTCTGGATCGACGGAGAGGAGAGGGAATCGGCGTTTGGCGACAGGTCGGACGTGAAGGACGCGTACCGCGACGTGGCTGTCGTCCGTGCGAGGGACCCCGCTCTCTTGACGACAGCCGGGCCTGACAGGGTGCTGCTCCAGTGTTTTCCGGTGCTTCCGAAAAAATCCATGAAGGTGAAGGTAGGATTCACACTGCCGTTGATACCGGATGGCGAAGAGTCGGCTCTTGTCCTGCCGTATTTCGCGGAGAGAAACTTCGCGTATGCCCCGGATATGCGGGTGGCCCTGTGGGCCGAGAGCAGGGCTCCTATCTCCGCCGGGGAACTGAGCTATCTTATGGAGGAGACTATGACGCCTCCAGCATCAGGCGGCGGGACCGCAGACGAGCCTGGCCGCGCCATTCACGCGGTCAGGGGGGAGATCGGTCCCGATTCGCTGGCATCGTACGCCCTATATCTGCCGTCGCCGAGACATGACGTCGCGTATCGCTCGGAATTGGCCGGAGTCGTCGGGTACAGCTCGATTGCCGAGGTCTCTCCACTGCCGGACCGCTTCATCGCCGTCGTTCTCGACACCTCGGCATCCATGGCCGCTTCCTCTGCGGCTGACAGTTACGGCCTGGGCGGATTTGACTGGCGCTCAGCGCTGGAAAGACTGCCGGACCGAGCAAGAGTCGCGCTATTCGCCGGCGGTCTTCAACTGCCGCCAATGGACAGAGACGAGGCCTTGCTCAAATGGCCCGACGCCGTGAGACTAATAAAATTCGAGGGAGCGGACGAACAGGCTTCCAATCTGGAATACGCGTGGGACCTCTGCGCGGGAGAACGGAATTCCGCGGTGCTGTGGATACACGGGAAACTGCCCTTCGATATCTCGGATACGACCGGACTCGAGCAGCGTTTCAGACGCCGTCCGAACGTCGGGGAAGCCGGTTCTCCGCCCATATTTTCGCTTCAGACCGAGCCCGGCGCTAACAGGCTGGAGGAGGACCTGCCGGGCATAATCAGCCTGGTCTTTCCAGGGATACGGACGTCAGGCAGCAGACATCTTTCGCGAGTCCTCGCCGCATCCATGTATCCGCGCATGAGATCAAGGGAACAAATTTTTTCGCTGCAAGCTCCCGCCGGATGCCAGATTTCCGAGGCCTCCTCCCTTGCCGCGCGCCTGGCGTATGCCGGTGAAATCGCGCGTCGTGCCGCGTCGGGCAGAACGATCACGGACGATGAACGTGAAAGAGCGCGGGAGATGCGCATTGTTACAGCGGCAACCGGTGCGGTGGTTCTGGAGAACGCCGAACAATACGAGATCCATAACCTCGATCCTTCCTCAAACACGCAGAGTGTACCAACGATACCCGAGCCGGAGGAGTACGCCCTCATGGCCGCGGTATGCGCGCTGCTTGCCCTTGCGTACTTGAAAAGACGGATGCCGCGCCGTTTTTAATCTGAGGCGGAGCTTGCCGTGACGCGCGTAAGGATGTCTCTCATGAGATTTTTCCCTCCCTTAGCTGTGTTGTGCGTTGTGGGGACTACGACTGGAAGCTGGCTTTGGGGGCGCTGGTTTTCCGCGGGAGGAGAGGCGTTTCAGGGGTACTTGTTCTTTGCTTTGGCGTCGGCCTTCGTGGCGTACATCGCAAGGCATCGGGCAGAGTGTGATTTCTCTCCCGAACCGGCCGGATTGATAGCCGCGATGTCGTTTTTGGCGGCGGGCGCGCTCGCGTATCGCTTCGTCCCCCGTCTCGCGAGCGCGGCTCTATTTTTTAGCGCTCTCTGCTGGTCGGCCAGGGCATCTCTTTCGAGGGACGACAGAACCGTGAGTGCCGCCGTCTGGCCGCTGATGTTGCTATCACTGCCGTACGGGCCGTCGTTGCAGTTCGTGTTTGGATACCCGCTCAGAAGACTTGCCGCGATTCTCGCGGCGATGATACTGCCTGGCGTCAGTACGTCCGGTACGGCTCTGGCCGGCGGTTCTCTGGAGGTGTACATCGACGCGCCATGCGCCGGAGCGGGAATGTTCTCCTGGATGCTCACCCTGGCAGCCGGTATCTCGCTTATCTTCGGACTGAACGGATTTCGCACGGCGGTTATACTGATTGCCGGGCTTGTGTGCGCGCTTGCCTCGAACGCTTTCCGGGCGGTTCTTCTTTATGCCGGATACGCCGGGCTTGCGCCGTTCGGCTTTCAGCAGCATGAATCGGCGACAGGCCTGTTCTGTTTCGCGCTCTTCGGAATACCGCTCGTCCGCGTTGCGCGGCGCATGGAGAAAAAACCAGTGAACACAGGCGGCATTCGCTCGCATTCGGACCGTAGAAGGCGTCCGAGCCGCCTGGAGATCTTGGCCGCGATAGCGTTCCTGTTCATATGCGCTGCGTCATCAGCCTGGATCCTTGCCGGTCGGGGATCCGCCGCCGCTCTGAAAACCGGCGGCGAAGCGATGCGGTGGCCCTCTTCCTGGGAGGGTTATATGCTGGCGCCCGCGCGGCCGGACGAGGCGACAGAGCTTTTCAAGCGCGATTTTCCGGGGGAGTTCATGGAATTTTCAATGGTCAGCAGAACCAATGCGGAGGAGGGATACTTCCCAGAGGCAGGTAGGATAGTGATGCGTTTCGTCAGGAGTTCCACCCGCCGGTTACACCCAGCAGAGGACTGTTTCAGGGGCGCCGGCTACAGGATCACCCCCGCGCCGATTCGGATCGACCGAAATGGCAGGAGATGGAGCGGATTTTCCGGCGAAAAGTCCGGCCGCGCGGTGGCTGTCCGCCAGTGCGTCATATCGATCCCCGACGGTGATCTGGCCTCAGCTGAGACGTCGAACCTCTCCTGGCCGGACGTATCAAGCTGGTACTGGGACACCGCGCGCCCCGGCGCGAAAAACTCCCCCGCCGCAATGGCGGTCACGGTGGTGGAGGAGTTGTAGGCTTGCCGTATTATTTCAGGTTCCTCATCTCCTCCGCCGACATACCGGAGATCTGAGAGACTATCTCAATGTCAACCCCGCCGAGCAGCATCCGTTTTACCATCTCCCTGCCCAAGGTCCGATATCAGAATATCGAGGGTTAAGTCCATCGGATAAAACCGAGGAGGACCGCCGGCCCTCCCTGGATGTTCACGTATTCTGTTGATTTTTAATAAGTTCTCGCCTGTTGAGTTCGTTGACCCGTATCTCCTCCAGCATGTTGCGATGGTTTATCCTCTGGATCGTCAGATTCTCCAGCGACAGCCTCCGATTTTCGGATTCCTGAACTCTCCTCTCCTCCACCGCTTTTTTCTTGCGATACGCCGCGATCTTCTTTGCCGATTCCGCTACGGTCTGATGATGCTTGTCCATCATCCTCTCCGTCGCCTTGTCGCATTCATGCAACGCATTCGCGAACGACTCCATTGCTTTCTGATGCTCGGTGGGCTCTGGTCTCTTCTTTGCCTCGCGTCTTTCATCGTTCCACGACGAGAGAAACAGTGAATTGAAGTCGCTGACGCCCTTCACACCCATGTCGATCCCTCCTTGAATCTCCACACGTGTTACAGATTTATTAACGGTACGATCCTTCGCACCACGCCTCTTAATTATAACGAAAAAACTCCTTTTAGCATATAGTATGCGGCAGCCCGTCCGGAATTTCCGGCTTCAGACCGGCAAGTCCAGTCCCGCAAGGGCGTGAAGGGCCAAAATATAGCTGTTTGATCCAAAACCTGCTATCACGCCAACGCATACCGGCGCGATCACGGAAACGCGGCGAAAATCCTCCCTGGCATGGACGTTCGAGATATGCACCTCGACTGCCGGCGCCGCTATCGCCGCTATCGCGTCGCGGATGGCTATGCTGTAGTGGGTGTAGGCGCCGGCGTTGATTATTATTCCGTCCGAGTCGGACGCGAGCTGCACAGCGGTTACGAGTTCGCCCTCCGAGTTGCTCTGAAAGAACTCGCATGATATCTCAAGCGACTCGGCCTCGCGGGAGACAAGCCAGTTTATCTCATCCAAGGTCCTATCTCCGTACTTATCCGGTTCGCGAGTGCCGAGCAGATTCAGATTCGGCCCATTTATGACTGCTACGCGCTTCATCACTGGCGCTCACGAACCGCTGTAGCAGCCGATGACTTCGAAGTACTCGCAGCACGACGCCATCTGGCGCAGGGTAGAGATTGTGCCCGCGTCGAGGATACAGGCGCTCAGCTCGGCGAAGAATCTATACCTGTCGGCTGTCGCCGGACGCGATTCTATGCGGAGCAGATTAACTCCCTGCGCCATGAGCGGCATCAGTGCCTCGCATAACGCGCCCGCACGGTGCAGGACGGAGAATGTGATCGAGATCAGGCCGCTGTTTTCGTCATATTCCGGCTCGTTGGCTATGACGACGAAGGACGTCCTGTTCGCGGCGGAATCCATTATGTCGGGAGCCAGGACGGCGAGGCCGTTCAGTTCAGCGGCTCTGCGCGAACCTATGGCCGCCGTCCTCCCGCCCTCCGTCCGGGCAACGGTCTCAGCCGCTACAGCCGTATTGCGGCAGGCGACGAGATCCCAGGACCGGCCGTGAAGGAATCGCCTGCACTGCTTGAACCCCTCGGGGTGAGAATACGCCTCCCTTATGCCGGAGAGCGTCACTCCGGGCGGCGCGAGCAGGCATTGCCGAATATCCACCCACGTGCGGCCAACGATGAAGCAGCCATACTTTCTGAGCAGGTCGTAAGTCTCGCCGATTGCCCCGGTCTGGGAGTTCTCTATGGCCACGACGCCATAGTTCACGCTCTTCTCCTTCACCGCCAGAAAGACGTCTTCGAAAAATTCGGTGGGTTTTCTGCTCGCCTCGGGAAATAGCTTCAAAATCGCCTGTTCGCTCCATGCCCCCGGCACTCCCTGATACGCGCAGGAGATATTCTCCCTCGCCGGCTTCCGCGCGGGTTGCAGCAGGGGCGCTTCGCTGTTTATGGTCCGCGCGCGCTCATACTCTCGCGAGAGTGCTATGACTGAGCGCATCAGCAGCGCTGTCTCGCTCTTCAGATCCTCCTTCGCGAGCGAGACGGCACGGTTGACCACCTCCTGCTCGCGAGCCGCGTTCTGAATTGGCATGTTCTCCCTTACCTTCAGTTCTCCGGCCTCAAGAGCCAGGTCCATCCTCTCCAGGAAGAGAGGGACCAGTTTGCCGTCGATCTCGTCGATTCGTTTACGCAGCGCGCTCAACTCTTCTTTTGTTCCCACTTCACTCGCCTCGATCCTCTGAGATTATTTTGCGCATTCTGTTCAATTTATGCATGAGCCTGTTGAACAACAGCGGGGTAATGGACTGCTGCCCGTCGCAAAGAGCAGCCTCCGGGTTGTTGTGCACTTCTATCATAATTCCATCCGCGCCTGCCGCTATCGAGGCCAGAGCCATCGAATACACGAAGTCCCAGTGTCCGGTGGCGTGCGACGGGTCAACGATCACCGGAAGGTGCGACCTCTTCTGAAGCACCGGCACAGCAGAGATGTCCAGGGTGTTGCGGGTCGCGGTCTCGAACGTGCGGATCCCTCTCTCGCACAGGATGACACTGCTCTTTCCGCTCATGAGTATGTAGTCCGCCGCCTGCAGCATCTCATCTATCGTGCAGGACGGGCCTCGTTTGAGAAGCACCGGCTTGCCGAGGTTCCCAACCTCGCGAAGGAGGGGAAAGTTCTGCATGTTTCTCGCGCCGACCTGAATGATGTCCACATCTCTGGCAAAGACGTCGCAGTACTCCTGTGACATGATCTCCGTGACTATCGGAAGGCCCGTCTTCTCTCTGGCTATCTTCAACAGGCTGAGCCCGTCGAGCCCGAGCCCCTGAAACGCGTAAGGCGAGCTGCGCGGTTTGAATGCGCCGCCACGCAGAAATCCGGCCCCGGCGAGTTTTACCTCGCGGGCGACGGAGAGTATCTGCTCCTCGCTCTCGACCGAACAGGGACCCGCGATAACCGTCAAATTTCCGCCTCCAATCTTCTGTCCGCCAGGTAGTTCTATTACGGTGTTTTTAGGGTGAAACCGCCTGCTTGCCAGCTTGTAGCGCTCGGATACCCGGGCCACCCGTTCGACGAAGTCGTAGCGCATAACCGCCTCGTCCAAAAGCGACGAGGTGTCGCCAGCCAGTCCGAGCATCCGGATACTCTCGCCCTGGATCTCCTGGATGATGAGCCCCTTTTTGGTCATCTCGTCTTTTATTATGTCGATCTGTGCCTCTGTCGCGTCTGGTTTCAGTATGATGATCATTTCGTCAGCATCTCCTCGACTGTTCTGTACAAGGCCGGTCTGTCCAGCTTCCGATTCAAAAATAATTCGTCGGCCAGAAGCGCCTGATAGATAAGCATACCGATACCGTTTCGAGCGGCGAGCCCAAGCTCTCTCGCTCTTCTGAGCAGCTCCGTCTCCGCTGGGTTGTAGATCAGGTCGCAGACAAACGCGCTGTCAGGCAGCGCCTCCAAGAATTCGAGCGAGGGGAGGTCCCCCCCTACTCCGTTCATCCCGGCGGGAGTGGCGTTGATGACGAGATCGGCGGCTCTTGCCTCGAATATCATAACCTCGGGCGACATCTCCCCTCCCCTGACGAGCCCTGGGAAACCCAGAGCGGATCCAACGTCTTCGGCCGTCTTCCGCGCTCTGTCCGCCCTCCTTGCCAGGATCACAACCGACGACGCCCCCTCTTGAGCCGCCTTGAACGCAGCCCCGCGCGCAGCCCCGCCCGCGCCGAGGATCATGACCCTGCTGCCGCTAAAATCCCTGTCCGCCTCACGCAGCGATTCGAGCAGCCCTCCCATGTCCGTATTGAAGCCCAACAGCCTTCCATTCCTGACTATCACTGTGTTGACCGCCCCGCAGAGGCCGGCCTCCTCATCAACCTCGTCGAGGAGCGGAATGATGCCGCCCTTGTGGGGCATTGTGACGTTGAAGCCCTTGAGCCTAGATACTCTGGCCGACCGCGTGAAGTCGTCGAGTTCACCGCGTGAAATCCTGATGACGTCATACCTCCCCGTTACCCCCAGTTCCGCGAAGACCGCGCCGTGAATGGCGGGAGAGAGCGTGTGGGTAAGAGGATCACCTATGACCGCGTATTCATCCGGCGTCTCCGGCCAGTCGGACCGCAGCAGGCCGAGCAGTCTCGCGAGCCCTTCCTCGATATCCGAGTCATTTTCGATGACAGCGTCGGCTGCCGCCAGATAAAGGGCCCGGCGTTCCCGTTCCATATCACGGAGGTCAGCCGGGCTCTTCAAGAGCGGACGGCTGTCGTCATGAGGGATGCCCCTCATAATATGCCAGACCGGACGATCCAGAAAGACAACAAAACAACTCTTCCTGAGCGCGGCGACGTTTTCCCTCCTCAGCACAACGCCTCCTCCCGCGGCTATCACCACAGGGATGCCGCTGGCTGCCGCCGAGATCGTCGCCCTGGTCTCAGCATCTCGAAAGAAACTCTCTCCGCGCAGCTTGAAGATCTGGCTGATTGGCATCCCGGCCTCCCGTTCTATCTCGGAGTCCACATCTATAAAGGGCATCCCGAGCGCGTTGGCCGCCATCCGCCCGAGGCTTGATTTGCCGCTGAGGGAGAGTCCTATCAGAGCGACGCTCTTCATCCCCGGCTCCTCGCGTCAGCAACGACAGCGTCGAGAGAACAGATGGCGAGGCAAGCCTCCAGCACTGGCACAGCTCGCTTTACTATGCAGGGATCGTGGCGGCCCGCTATTCGGATCGTCCTGCCGGTCATGTCGGATGGATCCACTGATTCCTGAGGAAGGGCTATCGATGGCGTCGGCTTTATTACCACCCTCGCCACAAGCGGCATCCCGTTCGTAATTCCGCCGAGTATGCCGCCGTTGTGATTAGTCCTGGCGAGTATCCTGCCGTTTTCGGCATAAAGGGCATCGTTTGCCTCGCTGCCTCGCATGGAGGCGAGGCGGAACCCGTCTCCAAACTCGATCCCCTTGACGGCCGGCACGGAGAAGATCAATGAGGAGATCGAACTCTCCATCGAGCCGAAAAAAGGTTCTCCGAGCCCGCCGGAGAGACCGAACGCCACAACCTCCACCGTGCCTCCTACGGAGTCGCCATCCTCCCTGGCGGATCTTATGGCCTCCTTCATGGCCGGCACAACCGGCTGTAACGCCGGAAACTCCGACGCTGAGACGACCCTGTACTCTTCCGGCGTGATTGATGCGGAATCGTCGGTCACGTCACCTATTCCGATTATCCTCGCGTAGATCTCGACATCCCTGCGGCTCAGAATCTGCTTCGCGACGCTTCCCGCGAATGTAAGCGGAGCCGTCAGCCTTCCGGAGAAGTGTCCTCCACCCCTCATGTCGGCGAACCCGCCGAACTTCAGAAGGGCCGTCCAGTCCGCGTGCCCTGGGCGCGGCAGCGCGCCGTAGTCTCCGGACCTCGCGCCGGCGTTGAATATGATGCCGCACAGCGGCGCGCCAGTCGTCCTGCCGTTGATTATTCCGCTCAGTATCTCGACCTCGTCGGCCTCGCGCCTCGCCGTCGAAAACTCGTCACGCCCAGGCGCTCTGCGCTTCATCTCCGACGACACTTTATCCATCTCGACCGGTTCGCCGGCTGGAAGACCGTCGATCACTATGCCGACCGCCCTGCCGTGCGATTCACCGAATATCGAGAGCCTTATACCGTTTCCCCATGTGTTCATGAAGACCTTTCCCCCTCGAAGTCCCGCCAGAAACCGGGATATGATTTGTTCACACTCTCCCAGCCAGTGAGACGCACAGGTTCTTCGCACCGTATCGCGGCGACGGCCATCGCCATCGCGATACGGTGATCCCCCCACGCGTCCACTCTTCCTCCCCTCAATCTGTCCGCGCCGCTTATCGAGAGAGAGTCATCCGTCTCCCTTACATCGGCGCCTAGTCTTCCAAGTTCTGCCGCAAGCGCCCTCAACCTGTCGCTCTCCTTGAGGCGGAGGCGTCCTGCGTTCACGATACCGCTGGTACCGCCGCAAAAGCAACACAGAACCGCGACAGGAGGGACGAGGTCGGGCGTCTCCCGCGCGTCCACAGTAACGGGCAGCATTCCGCCGGCACGAACCGAGACGACCCGGCCGTCGTTGTCATTGCCGCTCCACACGACATCGGCGCCCATCTCCCTCAGTATCGAGAGGATCGCCCTATCCCCCTGAATGCTATGCGGATTGAGTCCAGCCACTCCGACATCGCACCCCAGCGCTGACGCAGCGAGGAAAAACGCGGCCTGTGAGTAATCGGCCTCGACCCTGTATGACGCATGGCGATAACGCTGCCGTCCCCTGACGTGATAAACAGATCCATCAGCAACGACCGTCACCCCAAATCTCCTCATGACATCCACGGTCATGTCCACATATCCGCTGGATTCCAGAGGGGTCAGG
Organism: Synergistaceae bacterium; assembly: GCA_031268885.1. GTDB lineage: Bacteria > Synergistota > Synergistia > Synergistales > Synergistaceae > JAIRWR01. The sequence continues at coordinate 2,456 of JAIRWR010000106.1, read as the reverse complement.
ACGCGTATCTCACTGTCCTCGGCAAGGAGCGGCAGAGCGAACAGCAGGCCGGAGATGAACTGAGAACTCACATCCCCCGGCAGGGAGTACGATCCGCCGCGCAAAGGGCCGCGCACAAGGATTCCGTCTCGCTCTCGCCTGAATGTCGCTCCAGCGGCGGCAAATATCCCGGCGTAGGCGTCGAGCGGCCTGTCCAGCAGTCTGCCTCGGCCCTTGAACAACGCCGGAGCATCATCCAGGGCCGCGGCTGGCATTAAAAAGCGCAGCGTCGAACCGGATTCATTGCAGTCGACAACCCGCACACGATCTGTCCGACATTTGGGACCAAGCCCCCTCTCCGTCAGGCCTAGCGCGCTTATGCCGGCAATGGTCGCGTCGATGTCCTCAGATCCGCCGAGATTTTCTATCCTGTCAACCCCTCCGGCGAGAGCGGAGCAGATCGCGGCCCTGTGACTGAGGCTCTTCGATGGAGGGGGGGTGACGACTCCCCTCGGGAAGAGAGTGATCGTCCTCTCGTCGTTCATCTCACGGCCGCGCTTTCAAGCGCCAGACTTATCTCCGAAAAGCTCATAGAGCGGATGAACGCCGTGCCTATATTCCTAAGCAGGACCATCCGCACCCCTCCGCCGACGCTCTTCTTATCGGCGGCCAATGCCGGCAGAAGATCCTCCGCGCTGCCGGGATACTCGGCCTGAATCCCGCGTGACGCAAGCGCCCTCCGCAGAGCGTCCGCGACGCCAGGCGAGGTGAGCCCCAACCTCTCGCCGATGTCGGCGGCGAGTGTCATTCCGAACGCGACAGCCTCTCCGTGGCGGTATTTTCCGAAGTTGGACTCCCTTTCTATCGCATGGCCGAAGGTGTGTCCGAAGTTGAGCAGCATCCTCTCTCCGCGGTCGAGTTCGTCCGCTGAGACAATCTCGCATTTGACGCGGCAGCACTCATAGATGACATCGGAGAGGCAAGGTTCCAAAGGGGACGCCGTCAGATCAAACAGCGGCGCGCCGCGTATCGCGCCGTATTTGACGGCCTCAGCCATTCCGCTCCTCATCTCCCGCGGCGGGAGGGTTTCCAGCGTCACGGGATCTATAACGACGAGCGACGGTTGATGAAAAGCTCCGGCTAGATTCTTGCCCCGAGGGATGTTGACGGCCGTTTTGCCTCCGACGCTGGAGTCGATCTGAGCCAGCAGGGTTGTCGGGACCTGTATGTATCGTATGCCCCTCATCCATGTCGCTGCCGCGAAACCGCAGAGATCGCCGACTACGCCGCCGCCGAAGGCCACAGCGAGGCTTCCCCGCGTGAGGGCAAGCCTGGCAAATTCATCGTACAGGCTCGCAAGACCTTGGATAGATTTGTTCTCCTCTCCCGGCGAAAGGATTATCGGTTCAAAAACCACATCCGCGCGCGACATGGACGCCGACAAGCGCTCTCCATGCTCCCTCCAGACATTGTCATCGGTTACGACCGCAACCGTACTGCCATCAGAGCGCAAGCGCCCGGCAAGATCACCGATGCCATCCAGGAGCCCGTCCGCAATGAGGATGTCATATCCGTTCTCTTCGAGGCTGACCGACAGTCTTCCGCAATTCATCTCAATCCCCCTGTTCAGCGACACAAAAAAGGGCCGGGGCCTTCTTTCAGGACCCCGGCTTCACATGTTAAACCGCGCTATGTCGTATCTTCGATATTACCCGGCTGGACCACGACAAGCACAGATCCCACGCAAAGCAGGATCCATGCTGGTAAAGGAGAACACTGCGGAATAAGAATAAACCGACCGATAACCGATTGTCAGATCACATCTCATATCCCTATGCCTCCTTCAGTAATCAACATACCTCTTCTGTGTCCGATCTCACCCAGCGAGTACTTTATAAATCAGGACCCCATTTTTGTCAAGCGCGAGTGACAGCACGCGCGACAGCCCTGAAACCGCAGCTTTGGGTACTTGATAATGCCGCCGAGCCTGGTGATAGCGCCGATTCAGGCATAATCGAACTTTCACCCATTGGGTGAAAAGGCCGAATCTCGTGAACCAATTTAATTTGGATGCGTGACAGGAAAAAACCTCAAACGGCGGCGGTTCAGGCCATGCCCTGCCGCCGCCATTTTGATGCGTTTTTTGTTATTCTGAAGACGCGGAGGTCTGTCCGCGCTTCTTTATCTTACCGCTTATGACCGCAGATACCACGACGAACACTCCGGCCGCGCCACTGTCACAACCACCGCTGCCGCCCGAAGAGGGCGCGGGCTGGTTATTGTCGGTATCTGACACGGCTTCCGTTTCCGCATAGGGCAGCGCTTCCGCTTGCGCATAGGGCAGCGACTTCCAGAACTCTTCCGCGACCTCTCTCGCCGACATGCCGAACGCCTCCGCCTCGCCTTCCGCTATGGCAACTATATCTGACGCGTGCCATACGGTACCGTCCGCGAACGTCACGCGCGAAAGACGCTCT
>JAIRWR010000105.1 GCA_031268885.1 Synergistaceae bacterium | reverse complement strand
AGAGCGTCTTTCGCGCGTGACGTTCGCGGACGGTACCGTATGGCACGCGTCAGATATAGTTGCCATAGCGGAAGGCGAGGCGGAGGCGTTCGGCATGTCGGCGAGAGAGGTCGCGGAAGCGTTCTGGAAGTCGCTACCCTATGCGCAAGCGGAAGCGCTGTCCTATGCGGAAACGGAAGCGCTGTCCTATGCGGAAACGGAAGCGCTGTCCTATGCGGAAACGGAAGCCGTGTCCGATACCGACAATAACCAGCCCGCGCCCCCTTCGGGCGGCAGCGGCGGTTGTGACAGCGGCGCGGCAGGAGTGTTCGCCGTTGTGTCGGCCGCGGTCATAAGCGGTAAGGTAAAGAAGCGCGGACAGACCTCCGCGTCTTCAGAATAACAAAAAACGCATCAAAATGGCGGCGGCAGGGCATGGCCTGAACCGCCGCCGTTTTAGGTTTTTTCCTGTCACGCTTCCAAATTAAATTGGTTCACGGGATTCGATCTTTTGAATCATCGGGTGAAAGTTCGATTATGCCTGAATCGGCGCTATCACCAGGCTCGGCGGCATTGTCAAGTACCCAAAGCTGCGGTTTCAGGTGAAAATTGTCGCCACTTTTCGAGCCGTCTTCGAGCCGGCCTGATATTCAATGAAGCACTGCTATCACTCACATGTCTGATCAGGGCGCGAAACTTGTAAATTCAGTCAGACCGTGCGTCAAGCGGTTCTGACCGGGCCATCCTATCATCGCTTCCACAACTTCAAATCGTGATATAATATTTTTATTAAGATAACTAAAATATTTCCTCGTTTCATGGGAGAGCGGTGGTCGTGTTGTTCAAGGTAAGGCACATCAAGACCAAATTGATAATTACTCTTGTTCCTGTATTCGTAATATCCTTTCTCGTGCTGTCGATCGTAAGCTACAGTCAGTCCAGAGACGCGCTGTTCGAAAGCGAGAGGGAGACCGCCACTGCCACAAGCTATCGCTATGCCGGACAGCTCAAGGGCAACATGGATTCCATAACCGCCATTCTTGAAACGATGTCCTCCATAGAAAAGATACGCGATGGTAAGGACAGGGAGGGGATTGTCGCCGCCATGTCCAACGTCTTCGAAAAAGTCGGTCTGTTTGACGTTCTGTTCTTTATATGGCCGGACGGGAACGCGATACGCTCCACGAATACGACGTTTGACGCGAATAATCGGGAATACTTCAGAAAAGTGCTATCATCGAGGTCAGCGTACATCTCCGATATCATGATATCCAGTTCGACAGGAAAACCGTCGGTCGTCGTCTGCGAGCCCATCTTGAGGAATGGCGAGTTTGTGGGGATGCTCGGCGCCACGTACGCGCTCGAGCGGATGGACATGATAATAAGCGACGCTAAGGTCATGGGAGTAGGCTACTGTTTCGTGACGGACAGGACGGGGCTCGTAATATCCGACCCCGGACACCCCAGCCTCATCGGAAAACTGAACGTAAGCCAGAGGAACGTCAACCCCCAGGCCGGACTGAAATCGACGGAACTCGACGACAACCTGATAGGTCTGTTCAACAAGGCGTCCGCGGGCTGGGATGCAGTGGAGATAGGAAGTTACTCCTTAGAAGGCGTTGATTATGACGGAGCGTTTATCCCTATAAACTTTCAGGGCGGACAGCGGTGGTTCGTGGGCGTGGTCGCGCCGGTCGTCGAAGTCAATCAGCGCGTTTCGGCGCTCTTTGGGGTGATGGCGGAGATCTCGGCGGCATTCACCGTCATTGCTATAATATTGATCATTATAATCAGCAGGAAGGTCGCTGGCCCTATCTCCCTGATCAGGGACGAGTGTCTCGTAATGGCCGGAGGCGATCTCAAAGAGCGTTCGATAAGTGTCAGCTCGGGTGATGAAATCGGCGAACTGGCCGGAGGATTCGTTATCATGAAGAGAAACCTGTCCGGACTGATAACGAAGGTCAAGTCCGATATAGATGACATCTCCTTCGCCATCTCCGAACTTCGCAATGGAGCGCAGTCCTGCGCCCGGATATCCGAGGAGATCAGCCTGGCTATGATCAATATATCGAAGAGGACGGGAGTTCAGGCTGACTCGACGAGAAATGTCTCCGCCATAGCGAGCGAGGTGTCTGGCACCACACAGAACGCACTCGCCATAATCCAGGAGGTGAGCGCTATCGCTACGGAGACGTCAAAGGACGCGAGCGACGGACAGTCCGTGATAGAAAGGGCCATGAGCCAGATGAAAGACATAAGCGGCGGATCCATAGCCGTGCAGGAGGCAATCACGGAACTCGCCGACGGCTATAACGAGATAAACGAGATCATAACAGTCATCTCGTCCATAGCCCAGCAGACAAATCTGCTTGCCCTAAACGCGGCGATAGAAGCGGCAAGGGCGGGAGAACACGGAAGGGGGTTTGCCGTGGTCGCCGAGGAGGTCAGAAATCTCGCCGAGAGTTCGAGCGGCGCGGCTGGCAGGATAGTCTCCCTGATATCGAACAACCAGGACAAGATGAAGCAGGCGGTGGAGGCCGCAAAGTCCGGTACGAGCGGGGTATCGGCCGGCATTGAGGTTGTTAACTCCGCCGGAGAGATCTTCACGGGGATAGCGTCGTCGATCATCTCGCTCTCCGATCAGATAAAGAGCGTCTCCTCGTCAATCGAGAAGATATCCGAGGACGATCAGAACCTGGCTTCGCTCATAGGCGAGATAGAAGGGATAAGCATGAAGAATATAGACGATGTCAACGCCGTCTCGACCAGTTGCGAGGGGCAGCTCGCCTCGACAGAGGAGATGTACGCCGCGTTCAACAACGTGGCGGAACTAGCCGCGGAACTGAAAGAAGAGGCGACCAGCTTCATCGTCTGATATAGGCGCGTCACTGTTGCTAGCTTAAAGTTAAAAATCCATGGTACGCGTAATATTCGAAAGAGCATATATTGAAATCGGAGCAAAGAGGCGAGAGCAATGTCTTTGGATTTGGAGATACGCGGCGCTGTAATACTATCGGCGCATAATCGTTACGTTCCGTTCGTCGGCAGCGTGGGGATTGAAGATGACAGAATCGCCGCCGTGCGCGAGAATTCGCTTGGAGCGGCCGGATCCAGGGTGATCGAGGCCGGCGGCAGAATTCTCATGCCCGGCTTGATCAATGGGCACTGCCACGGCGACATGACGTTTGCCCGCGGCTTGGGCGACGGCATGACTCTTGCCGAACAGATAAGCGCGTTCGAGTCAACCGGCTGGTTTTATTCCCTGATAGACGACGATATCCGTTATATGTCCCGGCAGTTGGCTTACTGCGAGGCACTGCTCTCCGGAACCACCTTCATGCTCGAAAATATGTACTGGTCTTTAGGCGCGCGCTCTGTCAAGGCGATGGCCGAGACTGGAATCCGAGGGGCGCTCGCCGAGGACGTGCGCAAGGATTTTGCCAGTCCCGACATCATGTTCGATTTCGAGGAACTGATGGCGTTCAAGTCGGAGTGCGAGAAGAGCGGAATCATACCGGTGATCGGAGGTCTGTCGGAGGAGGATTTTGAGTCCGGGAGAGTCGAGCGGGTCGGCGACATCGTAAGACGGTTGGGTTGCCGTTACACCCTGCATCTTGCCGAGACCAGGTGGAGGATGGAGCTGGTGGAAGAACGCGCCCGGACGACATCGGTCCGTTTCCTGAGGGACATGGGAATCCTGGGGCCGCATGTAATCGCCTCGCACGTCGTGCATCCGGACGAAGGGGAGATTATGATTTTGAAGGATCGGGACGTCAAGGTGGTGAATACGCCCCTGTGCGAGATGAAGATCGCCGATGGAATAGCGCCCGTTCCGGAGATGATTGGGGCAGGAATCACGGTTGGTCTTGGGACGGATGGCGCGATGTGGAACAACTCAAACGATATCTTCCGTGAGATGAAGGCCGTGTCGCTGCTGCATACCGTCAATTCAGGCATTCGCGCGGTCAAAACCCCGGATGTCCTGGACATGGCCACGATAAATGGAGCGCGAGTCTTCGGAATGCAGGATGAAATAGGGAGCGTCGAAGAGGGCAAGATGGCCGATCTGATCCTAGTCGACGCGGCCGCGCCGCATATGCGGCCGCTCCGGGTGACTAGGCATGAAAATGTCGCTTCCTCCATAGTGTTCAGCGCCACAGGACGCGACGTGACGGACGTGTTTGTCGGCGGCCGGCGGCTGGTGAAGGACAGACGCATGGTGGATTTCCCCCTGGATAAACTTATGGCGGATTTGGAGGACGCCGCGTCCGGATTCGCGGAACGGTTGGGCGACTTAAAGTGTTTTGAATAGAGAGGAGAATTATTTATTATTTCAGTGTTGGATGTCGTTTTTTTAAATTAAACCTGCCGGAAGGTGAAATTTAATTTAAGATTATAAACGCTGGGAGGGGTTGTATGGGAAGTCTGGACAGACTCGCTAAAGTCAACGATATTTGCCTCTTTGTGCGGGATTTCAAGGGCTCGGTTAAATTTTACACCGAAAAGTTTGGTCTTCGCGTCAAGCGATTGCAGCCGGATTCCGAACACGCCAACTACGCGGAATTTGATTTCAACGGAACCAGCGTGACTCTGTGGGATGAGAGCGGCGTCCGCGAGATTTTGGATCGCGCTTGCCTTGGCGGGGAGGGACATCACTTTATGATAGCCGTCAAAGTCCCGTCCGTCGAGGATGTAGACGCGATACACGGCGAACTGACTGGGCGAGGGGTCGTATGCGTCTCCTGCCCGAAGATTTATCCCTTTGGCTCCAAAGCGGCGTATTATCTGGACCACGAGCGTAACATCTGGGAGATTTTCGCGTGGATGGAGGGCAACGGTCCGGGGCTTCTGTAACATGCGATAACTTGTGATACGGCGTTAATTTGGAAGGAGGCTCTTCTGTTCATGAAAATAGGATATGGGCGTGTGCTTTTGGCGGTTGCAACGGTTCTGGCTTTTGTCGCCCTCGGTCTGGCGGCATTTGCGGGAGCCGCGTCCGCGGCTGACGGTAAGCCTCGGATCGCGGTGGTGGTGAACCAGAAATTTGGCGACAAGGGACCGATGGACGATCTTGCGAAGGGGACCGAGCGGGCGCGAAAAGATTTCGGCGTGGAGGTGAAACTGCTGGAGTCGTCTTCAGCGGCGAATTTCGAGGAGGATGTCCGCGCCATGGCGCGGGACGGGTATGACCTCGTGGCTACGACTTTTCCCTATATGACGGACGCTACCAGGCTGATCGCGGCGGAATACCCCGATACCAAGTTCGCCGCCATCTTTCAGTTCGTTAACGTCGGCGGCGTTTCGGTTCCAAATATATGGGACACCGAGTTCCACGGCGAGGCGGCCTTTTACATCGGCGGATACATGTGCGGCAGGGCAACCAAGAGCGGCAGGGTCGGTCTCGTCATAGGCGGGGAGGAGCCCACGCCCAACGCGGAGGGTAACGCGTTCATGCGCGGAGTGAAGGCGGCCAACCCGAACGCCTCCGTTGACTTCGCCTTTGTCGGCAGCTATGAGGACCCGGCGAAGGCAAAGGAGATTACGAACGCCATGATCTCGAACGGATGCGACATAGTGCAGACGGACGCGGGAGCCTCCAACGCCGGTGTCGTGGAGGCCGCGAAGGAGGCCGGCATTCTGTGCGCGGGGGAGATTACGGATTTCTACGATACCTACCAGAACTTCACGGGCATCATAGGCATAGGCTTTGGAGATACCATATACACGGCCATAAAGGCCCTGGTTGACGGTAATTATACCGGCGGCCACGGAATCCGCGACCTCTCCAACGGCGGATATTTCATGGATTGGGCTTCCTATGAGCGTTTCGCCAACTCCAGCAAGGAACACGGCGAAGCTTTCAAGCCTGCCATTGAAGAGGCTAAGAGACTGGAAAAACAGATTACCGACGGTTCTCTCGCGATAGATTTTGACACTGCCGTTCCAAACTGGGGCCGTATTTCAGGCGAAGAGTAAAAACAAGGCTGGAAATCTTCCAATGGGCGTCATCCCGCGCCTGCAGAGGCGGAGGGGGGGATGACGCCGTCACTGGACGAGGGGGGTTATGAACGAATATGTCCGATGAAAGAGTAAACCGCGCGGCCGCGCCAAAGGCAGCTAACGAGGGCGTCTATCATCTGCGGCTGCGGGAAGGGGATGTGCCGGCGTATGTCATCTTGCCCGGCGCGCCCGAACGGACTCTCAAAATCGCCGAGAATTGGGAGGATGTGAGGGAAGTTGCCTTTTACCGCGAGTACAAGACCGTCACGGGGCGCTACAACGGTATGTGGCAGGCGGCAACATCCACCGGCATCGGCGGTCCGAGCAGCGAGATATGCATTCACGAGCTCAACGTGCTGGGCGCGCATACCTGCATCCGCGTGGGCACCACGGGATGCATAGTGCCGGAATACGACCTGGGAGATCTTATCATTCCGGTGGCCTGCGTCCGCAAGGATGGAACCTCCCATGCCTACATCGAGCCGGAATTTCCGGCTTTTGCCGACACGCGCGTCGTAATGGCCCTTATGCAGGCTTGCGAGCGGCTGGGCTTCAAGTACGGCCTCGGCCTCGGATATACGGTCGGCTCCTTCTACATCGGCCAGGGCCGTCCCCTGAACGAGGACTATTCCGGATATTGGCCGTCATTCGCCGACAGGATAATACCAGACCTGCAGAGGGCTAGGGTGACGAATATCGAGATGGAGACCTCCGCTCAGTACGTAGTCGGATATCTGCACGGTATGCGCATGGGCGCGATACTCTCCGTCATCGCGAACCGGGTGCTGGATCGCTGGGGCGACGAGGGAGGAGAGTCAAAGGCCTGCCTCGCTGCCTGCGAAGCCTTGAAGATACTAAAAGAATGGGATGAGCGGAAGAGCTGAGCACAGGACCGGGGCGGCTTATGCCGTCGAGATGCTGAACATAAGAAAGGAGTATCCTGGCGTCGTTGCGGCTGACGACGCCAGCCTCTATGTGAAAGAGGGGGAGATACACGGCCTGATAGGGGAGAACGGCGCGGGGAAGAGCACCATGATGAATATCCTGTACGGCATGATCAAGCCCGACAGGGGAATTATCAGGCTTTACGGGAGAGACGTTGTGATAGGGTCTCCGAGGATGGCGATAGAACACGGAATTAGCATGGTGCATCAGCACTTCATGCTCATGCCTAATATGTCGGTTCTGCGAAACGTGATTCTCGGCAGGACGCCGGTCAGGAGGGGACTGATCGACGTCGCCGCCGCCAAGACGGCCATAGGCGCCATCATGGAAGAGTACGATCTTCACGTCGATCTGGACTCGAATGTCTACCAGCTCTCCGTCGGCGAAAAACAACGCGTCGAAATAATCAAGGCCCTGTACCGCGAATCTAGGATTCTGATATTGGACGAGCCGACCGCTGTCCTGACCCCCAGCGAGACTAACAAGCTGATGGAAGTCCTGACAAAGCTGAAGAATCAGGGCCGGTCCCTCATCTTTATCACCCACAAGCTGCGGGAGGTGATGGCGCTCACGGATAACATAACCGTCATGAGAAGGGGCGTTGTGACAGGCCGCACGCCCAAGAGCGAGACCGAAATCTCCGCTCTTTCGACAGTGATGGTCGGACGCGAGGTCGATCTGGAGATCCCGCGCAAACCGTATCGCCCTGGGGAGTGCGTGCTAGACGCGAGGGGGATATCGGCGCTCAATTCGAGGGGGCTTCCAGCGCTTAGAGACGTCAGCCTTACGGTAAACCGGAGCGAAATAGTCGGCATCGCTGGAGTCGAGGGAAACGGCCAGTCCGAACTGGTCGAGGTGATCGCGGGCATGTTGTCCCCGACGTCCGGCAGCGTAATCTATAAGGGAACGGATATCACGGGAACTAGCGTGCGCTATCGGAGGGAGAACGGGATATCGCATGTGCCCGAGGACAGGCTGAGGCGCGGTGTTGCCAAAACCTGCACGGTGAGCGACAATCTGATTCTGAACCGCTACTACCAGAAGGGATACGCTAAGATGGGCATCATCGATAACCGGAAGCTGAGGGATCTGTCGGAACGCCTGCGGGAGGAATTCGCGATCAAGACGCCTGACACTGGCTACAAACTGTCCACCCTGTCCGGAGGCAATATGCAGAAGGTGGTGTTCGCCAGGGAGACGCAGATGATTCCAGACCTGCTGATTGCCGCGCAGCCCTCTCGCGGTATTGATATCGGAGCCATGGAGTACATCCACGGCCAGATTATCGCCGTCCGGGACTCCGGACGCAGCGTTCTGCTTGTGTCAGCCGAGCTGGACGAAATCTTGTCGCTGTCGGACAGGATACTTGTGATGTACGAGGGGCGGATCGTCGCGCGACTGCCGCGGGGTGAGACGGACGAGCGGGAGATAGGCGAATATATGATGGGGGCGAGATCGAAGGATGGAGAGGCGTGTGCGTGACTGGTTGGCCGCGGCAGAGATGAGGGAGTCGCTGGAGATCTCTGCCAGACGGATCGGAATGATAATCCTGGCGTTGCTCTTTGCCGCCATATTTCTGAAGGTGTCGGGCTATCCGCCATCCGCGGTCGTTCGCGGGATCTTCCTGAGTCTCACAAGGGACGCCGCCGGAACTGTCCGATGGGCTACCCCCCTGATACTGAGCGGCCTTGCCGTGTGCGTGACCTACAAGGCGGAAATTTATAACCTGGGAGTGGACGGTCAGTTGTACATGGGAGCTGCCGCCGCCACGGTTGTGGCGCTGCTGCTGCCGGACGCGGATCCGTTTCTGTCGCGCGTCGCCGTGTTCGCGGCCGCGATGGCCGCCGGAATGTTGTTCGCTCTCATTCCAGCCCTGCTGAAGGTTTATCTGGATACCAACGAGGTGGTATCGACCATGCTCTTAAATTTTATAGCGGCTTTATACGTGGATTATCTCGTGACCGGGCCTCTGCGGGATACGTCTACCGGGGCCAACCTCAACGCGAGCCCGATTATTCCGCGGAACACATGGCTTCCACGAATCTCATACCTCGCCCCCTCGTCCGCGAACGTCGGTTTTTACATAGCTCTGATCGCGGCGGTGGCTATAGCCTTCATGTTTAAAAAGACTACCCTCGGGTACGAGATCAAGATAGTGGGCGCTAACTCGCGGTTTGCCAGCTATGGAGGCATCCGGCCCCAGCGGACTACCCTGCAGGTCATGGGGCTCAGCGGCGCGATCGCCGGAATCGTTGGCGCTGTGGAGGTAAGCGCCGTGCAGCACCGCCTGTTGGCCGGGTTCAACCCCGACTTCGGCTTTGACGGGATTGTCGTATCGCTTCTCGCGAATCACAATCCGGCTGGCGTTGTGTTCTCCGGGCTGTTTTTTGGGGCGTTAAAGAATGGCGGCGCGAATATGGAGCGCATCACCGACGTGCCGTCCGCCGTTACGAAAATCGTCATGGCGATAATCATCCTGACCATCAGCGCGAGAGCCGCGCTGCCGAAACTGCGGCAGATGCTGAAAAGATCCGCGAGAGGGGATAACGCGTGATGGATATGTTTCTCAATACCGGATTGTGGGTTTCGATGCTGCGCACAGCCACGCCTATAGCGCTGGCCGCGATGGGCGGGGCGCTCTGCCAGAAG
>JAIRWR010000136.1 GCA_031268885.1 Synergistaceae bacterium | reverse complement strand
TTGTGCTTGCCGCACGCGCATCGCTTTATAGTCCCTCGGGTTGCCACGGTCTCACCGGAGCTGACAAACTAGTGAGATGGCGCGGAGCTCGCCCGGGGAGCGATTGAACGAATGCGGCGCACGTCACGGGGATATATGCGTCGATTTACTCCGTCTCCTCGTCAGTCCTCAGGGGCGCAACACCGGTCGGCGCCGAGCTCGCGTCCCCTCGCGTCGCCTGTTGCATTTTAGCGACCTTCTCGGCGCGAATCGCGCGTTCCTGGGCGATGCGTTGTTCGCGGGCCTTGGCGAACGTCTTGACATCGACGTTGGCCGCGCTTATGACCCGCGAGATTTCGCCGCTGAATGCCGGCGAAAAGATACCGTTGGTGACGATCGCGGAAGCTATGCCGGAGTCGTTCAGCACATGGGCGGCAATCACTATATATTCCCCTTGAAGCGCCGGTTCGTTGTATGTGTAAGCGACTGACGAGAGCCCGTTCTTCTTCGTCAGGACAGCCAAAGCCTCCGGACTCATCCCGTTCAGTTCGCCGGGCGGCGGGCGTCTGGCGGGGTGCGATATTGAATGGTTCTGGCAGAAGGCACAGATCATATTGCAGCCGACGCTCCCCAGTGACATGATCCTTGTTCCTGGCCTCCAGTGATAGAGCGGTTTTTTTTCTACCGGATCTATCGCGGTCGATATAAACCTGCCGAGATAGGGGGACGAGAAACCATCTGCGGATGAGAAGAACCTCGCCCCGCACATTCCACCCTTCCCGTCAGATATGAGGCAACCGTGAACACAGACTCCGCATCGCGCCGCTCCACGCCCCTCCGGCTTCCACCACCGAGGCTCGATCATCGCGAAAGCCGCATCCACGTTATATCCCATCTTATCTGTGCCTGTCCACCAAGAAGCGGTCGATAGCGATGCCGTCCAGGCTAAAGATACCCGCCTTCCGTGACGCTATCTCGATCTGCGCCCGCACGGTATCTACCCCCTCAAGATCGGGGAGTAGAACGCCTCTTCTCGTGCCCTTCGAAACTATTATCCCCCACTTGAGCGGGTCAAGGTCGCTCATGCCGGAGACTCTCTCTGGTCTGCTCAGGACATCCACCGAGAAGGCAACTCCGGACATCTCCGCCAGGGTCATCGGAGGAAACCGCGGATCCCTAGTCGAGGAGGAGACCGCATTGGCCATAATCTCCAGGTCCAGGGATGTGTATTGAGGCTTGATTGTCCCTATACATCCCCTGAGATCGCCCGACAGAGTCTTTATCGACACAAAACACGCCCTCTTTATCTCCCAGAGAGAGGAGTCCCGGTCAATGTCCGTGCCGCCTCTTAACGGAGGTTCGCCGGATAGGTGACGCCGCACGGTCTCCATCGCCAGAACGACGTATGGATGGGGAGCGGTTGCGTCTTTTCTCTCACTCATACCGCTTACTCCTTAATCCACAGGGCATTACAGTAACCGACGCCGAATGGCCCCTCATACGATAGAACGTCGATTTTGCCGCCAAGACTCGAAACCAATCCCACCAGAGCGAGCGCTGAGCGCATTCCGCACTCGCCAGCGTCTTCGACGACTCTTTCGGGGAGGTTGAGGATTATCGAGGCATCACACTTACCAACGGACTCGACCACAGCCAAATCGAATCTCCCGCCGTCTGGACTGAAACCAGCCGGAGCACCGGGTTTCAAACGATGCGACAGATCCCCGCTCGCGATAAATCCCCATGAGCAGCCATCGTCAAATCTAGCTAGCGCTTGCCCAAGCCCATGCGCGGATGCGGCATCCAAGCCTATGGGACTGACCAACACTACATGGGGCAGTTCTCCGTAAGCCTTCTTCAAAAAATAGAGCGGAACCGTCGAGCCCTGGTCGCGCGTCATGTCCGCGGACTCGCTGAAGGAGACCGGCACGCCAGCCGCGGACAGAAACCCGCGCAGGGAGTCCGCCGAATCCAAGTCTGTTCTCAGGTCGAATGTGATGGATGGCGCGCCGAACGACGCAAAGCTGCCCTTGAGAAATCCGGTTTTATTGATGGCAAGGCAGCCAGAAATGTACGGCTGATGAGGCGAGGCAAGCAATATTCGATCTGGCTTGCCCATCTTTCCAAGCCTCTTCATAATCTTATCGATACCCCCAACGGTAGCGGAGGCATCTCTCTCCCTTCCCCTGCCGACCTCCGGAACTATTATCGGAGGGTGCGGCATCAGTGCTGCCCAACTCCACGGCATATCCTTCTCACTCCCATTTTCTGGGGCTTTCGTTCCGCGTTCATGAAAGCGCCGTAACATGACAATTATACAACATAACGCCGCGCGCCCGCTGGAACAACCCGCTGGCGAACGTGTCTACGGAGTGTCCGGAGGGCGCGGAGCGCCGCGCCGGCTCTTCAATGTCGCATTGTCGTCCGCCATCTCGGCTCTGACGAATAATGAATCAGGTATATGGCAGTAACCGTCCGGGTTCTTTTCCAGATATCTCTGATGATACTCTTCCGCCGGCCAGAAATTTTCCAATCGCTCACACTCCACTACGACAGGTTTTGTCACTCGTTTTTGCAGATCTCTCAGCGACGATTCGATGATTTCGCGATCCTGCTTGTTCGCGTAATAAATCCCGCTGCGATACTGTTTGCCGATGTCGCCGCCCTGTCGATTCACTGATGTGGGGTCTATCGCGTCATAGAAGCGCTCCAAGAGAAACGACAGCCCGATCTGGCAGTCGTCGTAACGGACGCGGACCGTTTCGGCATGTCCCGTCTTACCAGAGCGGACATCCTCGTAACTCGGCCGCTCGGTACAGCCGTTAGCATAACCGGCCTCAGTCTCAGCGACCCCCGGCAGGAGGGACATATACCGCTCCACGCCCCAGAAACAGCCTCCGGCAAGAAAGATCTCCCGTTCCATTTCACACATCTCCCATGATTTACGTAATACTGCCGCTCATGGGCATCGAATTCACGGAAGCGGACGCCCTGCCAGACTTCGAGCGGCGGCGCGCGTTCTCGCGCGATTGTCGAATGTCTCGGTCACCGTTACCTATCGAAGAATGGGGACTTTCCTGAAACGGACAGCGGTATCCCCATAATCAACTTGTGCTCGCCCAGAAGTCCCAGTGACGCGGCGGCTTTGCCGATGGTGAACATTATCCTGTTGTCCACTCTGTTATCCGCTACCATGGCCACAGCGGAACCGAGGGCTATGCCAAGATCAAGCGGTGTGAATACGCATACGGCGCCGGCTTCTGAGCACGCGCCACATCCGTCGAAACCGCAGAGGGAGCACTTCTTCCCGAGGCCTCTCGTCTCATACTTAGCGCCAGCGATTACCACGGCCCCGCTTGCGTCCACGTTACCGGCGTCCCTGATGAAAACGTTTCCTTCTTCGCCGAGACCTCTACCGATGTGTCTCATCTCCGCAGTCAGTCTCTCCTTGTCATCGCCTGTCAGTATCGCGGTCTCCAGGTGGTCGATGGCGCAGGCTTTCGGGGCGGTGCGCAGAGCCGCGCAGACGCCATAGGCCAGATTTAAGACGGCCAGTTCTTCCGCTCTGTGGGAGTCGATAATCATGAATTTTGTCATCTCCATCTCTTCGAAATGTGAAATACACTGTTCGCGTTATGTGTATAAAACGCATATACGTATCGAAAGAGACAAGCCCGCGTTCCCTGCGGCTTGTCTCTAAAAAATGAGTTTGCCCATCATGAAAATGTCGCGGCGGATCAGGCCAGCGTTTTTTTTGCCGGGCTCTCCTCGAACAGGCGGATCAACTCGGATGCCGCGCCGGTTGCGGAAAGATCTCCCTGGACAACTCGCTTCTCTATGGTGGCGCGGTTTTGTTCTACCGCCGGACATCTGTAAAACTCCTGTTTCAGATAATCCTCGACCATCGAATATACCCACGAAAGAGTCTGTTGTTTGCGGCGTTCAGCAAAGACGCCTGACCCCTTGACCGTCTCCATGAACTTCATGACGACGCCCCATATCTCGTTTATACCCTTGCCCGTAGTGGACGAGCATGTGTAAGCGTGAGTCGCCCAACCCTCGGTCGCCGGTCTCAGATAGTGGAGAATTCTGTCATATTCCACTCTCGTACCCTGTGCCTTGAGTTCGTTGCCGCCATCCGCTTTGTTTACCAGAATAGCGTCCGCAAGCTCCATAACGCCCTTCTTCATCCCCTGTAACTCGTCGCCGGCGCCTGTTATCACGATCAACAGGAAAAAATCGACCATCGATCGGACCGTCGTCTCGCTCTGCCCGACTCCTACGGTTTCGACCAGTATCACATCGTAACCGGCCGCCTCGCACAGGAGCAGCGTTTCACGGCTCTTGCGGGTGAGACCGCCGAGAGTGCCGCCGGAAGGGGAGGGACGAATGAAGGCGTTCGGCTGCTTGGCCAGGTTCTCCATCCTGGTCTTGTCGCCCAGAATGCTCCCCCGGCTGACGCTGCTGCTCGGATCCACAGCGAGAACCGCCACGTTGTGCCCCTTCTTGCAGAGATCGCAGCCAAGGGACTCTATGAACGTGCTCTTGCCGGCGCCCGGGACTCCGGTGATCCCAACGCGGATGGAATTTCCGGTCTTGTGCAGCACCTCGCGCATAACGAGCTGAGCCATCTCGAAATGTGCCGGCGCGTTGCTCTCCACCAGCGTGATCGCCCTCGAAAGGATCATCCTGTCGCCAGCGAGGATGCCTTGTACATAGTCGCCCAGGGAGAGACTCCTTCTCTTCAATACCACAACCCTGGGAGCCGCTGACGACTCGGTCAGCCCGTCATGCGCGTCGTCCACGCCGCCCATCACCCTCGACGCGAATTCGGAACCGGCTTCTTCAGGCGTCCACTCGGGCCGGGTTGTCGCGTACCGGGGGGCTGACGAAGCCCCCCCGTTCGCGCGTTCATCGGCTGAAATGACCGAGCCGTCCGATGGAGCGCGCGCCTCCGGCTCACGCTCCATCGGATTGCTTATATCAAACGAGGACACGCTCGTTCAGCTCTTCCATCACTTTTTTCGCGGCAACCGGAATCACCGTCCCGGGACCGAATATCGCGGCAGCTCCGTGAGATCGCAGGAAGTCGTAGTCCTGCGCCGGAATGACTCCGCCTATCACGACCATAATGTCCTCGCGGCCTCTCTTTTTAAGCTCGTCGACCAACTGCGGCAGCAGAGTCTTATGTCCTGCCGCGAGAGAACTCATTCCTATGACGTGGACATCGTTGTCGACCGCGTCCTGAGCCGCCTCTTCGGCCGTCTGGAAGAGCGGCCCCATGTCTACGTCGAATCCCATGTCGGCAAACGCCGTCGCGATGACCTTAGCGCCTCTGTCATGCCCGTCCTGTCCCATCTTGGCGACCATGAGCCTTGGACGGCGACCCTCCCTGCGCTCGAATTCGTCAGTCATGCGGCGAACTTCTTCTATGACATCCTCATCGGAGAACTCGCTGCTGTATATGCCGGAGATCGAACGGATAATGGCCTTGTGACGTCCGCTGACCTTCTCGATCGCGTCGGATATCTCACCGAGCGACGAACGAACGCGAGCCGCCTCCACCGCGAGTTCGAGAAGATTACCCTCGCCCGTATCCATGCAGTGAGTAATGGCGTCGAGAGCCTGGCGTACCTTTTCGGGATCCCTTATCGCGCGGAGTTTTTCCAGCCTGGCGAGCTGGGCCTGCCTTACGGCGGAGTTATCTACCTCCAGTATCTCTATCGGGTCCTCCTTCTCCAGCCTGAAGCTGTTCACTCCGATGATCTTCTCGGACTTTGAGTCGATGCGCGCTTGCATACGGGCCGCAGCCTCCTCAATCCTCATCTTTGGAAGGCCGGTGTCTATGGCGTTCGCCATTCCGCCGAGATCCTCCACCTCCTGAATCAGCGCCCAGCCTCTGCGGACCAGCTCGTCCGTCAGCGCCTCGACGTAGTACGATCCGCCCCACGGGTCGATGACCTTGCAGACCCTTGTCTCATCCTGGATGTAGAGCTGAGTGTTGCGGGCGATCCTCGCGGAGAAGTCCGTCGGCAGGGCTATCGCCTCGTCGAGTGCGTTCGTGTGCAGGGACTGCGTGTGACCCAGCGCCGCGCCCATGGCCTCAATGCAGGTACGCTCGACGTTGTTGTACGGGTCCTGTTCCGTGAGGCTCCAGCCGGAGGTCTGGCAGTGAGTACGAAGCGCCATCGATTTCGGGTTCTTAGGACCGAATGTGTTGACTATCTTAGCCCACAACATACGGGCCGCGCGCATCTTAGCGACCTCCATGAAGTAATTCTTGCCTATGCCCCAGAAGAACGACAGGCGAGGCGCGAATTTGTCGATTGAGAGCCCGGCATTGACGCCGGTGCGAAGATACTCGAATCCGTCGGCCAGGGTGTACGCCATCTCGATGTCTGCCGTCGCGCCGGCCTCCTGCATGTGATAGCCGGATATGCTTATGCAGTTGAACTTGGGCATGTATTTGGATGTGAACGCAAAGATATCGCCGATTATTCTCATGGAAGGAGTCGGCGGATATATGTACGTGTTGCGGACCATGAACTCCTTCAGTATGTCGTTCTGGATGGTGCCGTTCAGGACGGACCTGTCCACGCCCTGTTCTTCCGCCGCCAGTATATAGAACGCCATCACTGGAAGAACGGCGCCGTTCATCGTCATGGAGACGGACATCTGGTCGAGAGGGATGCCAGAGAAGAGTATCTCCATGTCCAGTATCGAGTCGACGGCCACGCCGGCCTTTCCAACGTCGCCGGAGACGCGGGGGTGATCCGAGTCGTACCCTCTGTGCGTGGCGAGGTCGAAGGCTATGGACAGCCCCTTCTGCCCTGCCGCCAGGTTTCTCCTGTAGAACGCGTTGCTCTCCTCCGCGGTGGAGAAGCCGGCATACTGGCGCACCGTCCACGGCCTCGACACGTACATCGTCGGATACGGGCCGCGCAGATACGGAGTCAGCCCCGGCATGTAGTTCAGGTGTTTTAAGCCCTCGTAATCAGCCTCCGTATACAGGGGTTTGAGGTCTATCCGTTCCATCGTGTGGTCGAGCATCTCCGCCGGGGACTTGCCTGTCTCCCGCTGGAATCTCTCCTCCCAGCGCTTCCTCGCCGACGCGTCGCGCGATACGGATTTATTGAGTTCTATCTTCGTGAAGTCAGGGCGCACATTCTTATCGCTCATCTACATCATCCCCTTTGCTTTTTGAAGGTCGGTCAGAACCGCGAGACAGTTCGAACGGACGCTTATAAAATCGTCCACACCGGCGTTGACATACGACTGCTTGAACTCCTCCGCCGGAGCGCCTGCCAGGAAGACCTTCATGGAGGACTTCTTCTTCTTTATGCTCTCGGCGAGCGGCGGCGCGAGTTCTGGATAGGTGTCGTCGGTGGAGCAGATAACGGCCAAGTCCGCGCCGCTTGCCACTGCCGCCTCCGCGCACTCCTCGACGGTCTTGAACCCATCGTTCTTGAGCACCTTGAAGTTGCCGACCTCCATAAATCCGGTTATGAAATCGGCCCTCGCCTTGTGTTGAGGAATCGGCCCCATGTTGGCCAGGAAGATTTTGACGTTGTCGCCTGTTTTGTCCCTGTAATCCTCGGTGCGCTTTCTCATCGCCTCGAACTGCTCAGTCCAGCGATGTTCGCGCAAGGGCTGAATCTTGGGCTCTGGATCGCTGCCCGCTCCAAGCGCTCCGCTTATCTCTCCGATTGTGGCTCCTGATCTGGCCGCCCCGATAATGTGCTCTATCAGATCTCCGCCTAAATCTTTCGAGATGGATTCGAGTTTTGTCCCAATCTCGGCATCCGATCTCTCGGACTTCGCCTTTTGCAGCTCTTTCTCTCGCTTTGCCGCGGTAGCCTTGACATCCGGCTCGGCGAAACGCAGCGGAGTCTCTCCAGTGTTGGGATACATATTGGTCCCCACCGCGCGGTCAGAGCGCCCAGCCAGCTTCTTGAAGCGCTGCTGAAGGATGTCGTCCACAGCGGCCTGTACCCGGCCCTCTTTGATAGCGGCGATTATTCCTCCCTTGCCCTCGATCTCCTGAATTACCTCCCAGACCTTCTTCGCGAATGTATCGGTGAGGGATTCGATGTACCACGACCCGCCGGCGGGATCAATCGGCTGCAGAAGGTGAAATTCGTTTTGAAGCATGATCTGCGCGTTGCGGGATATCCTGCGTGAGAACTCGTCCCCGGCGTGCGTCGCCTCGTTGAAGCGCGCCACGGTGAGCCCGTCCAGGCCTCCGACTACGCCAGAAAACGCCTCGGTGGTATTGCGCAGGATGTTCACGTATGGGTCGTAGACGGTCTTTGTAAAGCTCGATGTGCGGCCGAAGATGTTGGCTTCCAGGGACTCGCCTGTCCCGCCGAAGGATTCGGCTATCCGGGACCATATCAGCCGCGCGCCCCTTATCTTAGCTATCTCCATAAAGAAATTGGAGCCGAGCGAGAACTCGAATCGAATACGCTCCGCGACCGCGTCTATGTCTATGCCGCGATCCCGCATCGCGTGGACGATCTCTATGGCCGAGGCCATCACGTAGGCGACCTCCTGTACGGAGTTGCCACCGCCGTTGTGATATATGCTGCCGCCGAGGAGAATCGTCCTGAGTTTCGGCGCGTTTGACTTCGCGTAGCGGATTGTGTGAGCGATTTCGTCGAATATCCGGCCGAGACCTCTGGGGATGGCGCCGCGCTTCAGGTACAAACCTATGGGATCGGCCCCTATACACCCGTTCAGGTCCGATACGGAGAAGCCGCTTCTGTTGGCCGCCTCGCTGAAAAATCCGAGCAGAGCGGCGGATGATGTTCCGGCATGAACGTGCAACGAGTGCTTCGATATATCAATTCCCTTCAAAAACTCCATAGCGTCACTCAGGCTGGAGATGGGAACCCCGCCTCCGTCCGCCGGGGATTTCGAGTCCGCTCCCTCCAGCGTCGCTTCGTCCAGGCGTGGCGTAATCGTGGATGCCCCCCGCTCGAAGTCGTGAACCGTGATTTCGTTCGCCTCCGCCGCGGACGGGGCATCGCTCTCCTGAGCTATCTCCCACGGTGAGGCGATGTAACCGGACACTCGCGTCCCGCGGACCAGGGGCGGTTCTCCCGGCATGGTTTTGACAAACTCCAGGTCCTTTGTGTGCTCGGCGGTGTACAGAGGTTCCAGCTTTATGCCCTCATACGTCTGAGTGAACAAGCTCTTTTCGAACGGGGCTCCTTTTAACGCCGCAACAGCCGCTTCCTTCCACTCGTCGTAGTTCGTCGGGGGAAACTCGCTGAAGTCGACGCCCGGAGAGACCGCCGCTGAATTCTGAGCCGTCATGTCCTGTGAGTCTGAGCACCTGGTCTTCTCATCGTTCATTATCTTACCTCCCCAAATTTGTTTAAATCAAAAGCGCCTACAATTATGAAACCTCCTGTAGCAGTAGAACATACGTAAATATTATCATTTGCGCCGCGCTCGTCAACGAGGAGATCCGCTCGCCGTTCGACAAAACTAACGCGTCACGGACATTAATAAACGGCAATATGGCTGAATGTCTTTCCTGATATTTACATCTGATCATAACTATAACTTTAGCACAATCCTGAAGCATGTTCAATATTTCTCAAGCATCCTCAAACCACAGATCCTTGCTGTTCGTCAGCGATAACGCACTCGCGCCGTTCGCGGGGCCGCAAACCGCGAAACGCTTGGCCTCCCGCTTTCCGGTTATTTCGCAGATGAAAGCGATGCTTCCGGATGATAAGGTCATATCTAAAAATATATGATTATATTCTAAAACGATATACTGGTTTGTTTAATTTTAGCTCAAAGAGACGAGCGTAGCGAATGGCTGAGGCGTCGAATACGGAACCGTACGTACGGTTAGTGTGGGAGGACGGCCGCTCAACTAATGAACGGCCTCCTAGCCGATTCCGTCTATTTTGACCGTAATGCTGCCTTGGTTTCTACTTGTACCTCTGTTGATGGTGAGGACGCGGGTTATTATGATGGGGACGCGGGTTATTATGGCGGGGGCGTGGATCATGATGTGGACGCGGGTGATGATTGGGACGCGCTCCGTCGTCGAAAATTTCGCGAAACAGTCTCCGGAAACCCTCATGCGCCGAACGATCCACAAACCCCAGCGCCCTGTCCTGAATAATGATGTAGGCATATCTCTCGAATCCGGGTTCCCTATGCCTGTAGCGTGTGCCGTTCGGCGGGACATACCCGCCGCCGCCGTAATAACATGCCGGCGCGGGCCTCGACATCGGAGGGCGGCGCAACATGTACGGGGATTGGAGGCAGTGTTCCAACCAGACATCCTGCCCGCCCGCGAAATACTTAGGCATGTCGTAATAGGGGTAGGCCATATGAACCTCCTCCTCCGACAATCTTTGCATGAAGGTCGCTGGGTTCATGTTGGATTTGAAATAACCTGCCCCCTTCGGCAGATGCCAAAGCACGCCGCCTGGAGCGTCGCGACCCCCGATGGAGAAATACCACCAGCCAGGCTGCAAGCGGACTTGGTTTCCCGCCCACGACGGCGTTATCGCCAGACAGGAGAGAATAGCGGCCAGCATCACCAGAACCGTGATTTTTTTGATTTTTTTCATCCCTGTTCTCCCTTCGTTAAAAGAGTCAAAGAACACCACCAGCGGACATATCCCAATCTGATTTTAAGGTGTTCATTCCAACGCCGCATACCGCAACTTCTATCAGTGCTACGTCATTAAATTATAGAAGATAAATCCTCAGTGTCCCTCGCATATTTGTACAATACAGAATTTTTAGCCGAAAAATCTCAACTTGAGCGGCAGTTTGCCGCTTCAGCCTCAAAATAGGCAAGAATCGCGCAAGGTAAGTGGAATATCCTTTTTCCTCAATCTACGCGAGCATCGTCATGACGAGGAAGGGCAGGCAAGATACTATCGCCAGATACCTCGTAAGCTGAAGAATCCCTATAGTGAGAGGATCCGCGTTCATCTCCTCCGCCACGATTACCATCTGACTCAATCCTCCCGCGCAGGTCGAGAGCAGGCATGTGAGCGGGTCCCAGCCTGTCATCTTCCTGATGATCAGAGAGAGGAGCAGGTTGAGCGCGTTGGTGAGGATGTTGCTGACGATGAGGGTGATCAAAAACCTCGCGTTTGTAAAGTAACCGATCTGCTCCGGGCCGAACTGGCGCGCTATCTCCAATCCAATTCCAATCTGCGCGGCGGCCATGATCCGCGGCGGTATCGTGAAGGTCCTCCCCGAGACGAGGGAGAACGCGCCAGACATAAAGACGGCGCCCAGCATATAACCAGCCGGTATTCCAACCGATTCGAACGCGAATCCGCCGGCGATTGACAGGATTGACATACAGCCGACTTCACGTCCTGACATTCGAGCGGCGCGGTCTTGTCCGCCCGGGTTCAGATTCGGCGTTTTACAGTCGCCGCCGCTCACTCTCTTCTTTTCAAGCCGTTTCGACCACTTTTCCGCGATCCACGGAGTTATCACCAGCACTGCGACAAGCCTTGAAACGCCCATTATTGTAACGGTCGCCGCGTCGAAATTCATGGATAGCGCAAATACGGCCATCTCGCTGATGCCGCCCATGGACGATCCGATGAGCGACGTAGACATGGGGAGGCCGGACATCCGTGAGAAGAGAATTCCGCCAAATATCGACAGGAGAACCATCCAGACAGAGACGACCAGCGCCGGTTTTATCGCGTGCCTAAGAAGGGCGAGCGAGCTTCTGTTCAGCCTGCGTCCCATAATCAGGCCCATGATGACCTTGCAGGCCGAGGATACCGCGGAGATCGGCGCGTTTGGATATCTGCCCGCCATCGCGAGCACGGCGGCTGCTGTCATGGAACCCAAAAGCGCCGGCAGCGGAAGCCGTGCCTTCTTGAAGACGATGTATCCGGCCGAGCCGACAGAAAACAAAAATATGAGAGAGATAACACTGGTCATAAGCTACTCAATCGAGTTTGATCACTTTCTTCTCGATCAGCAGAACGGCGAGCAGTATCGCAAGGATTCCACCGGACAGTTTTGCCACGATGACTGGAAATATCATCTCAGGATTCGCGCCGCCGGCAAAGGCAAGGACGTCGCCAAAGACAAAGGAACCGGAGACCGCGAAGACGACGTTTAAGAGTTTTCCCCGATTGTTCATGCCGTCTATGACGCTCCACACCGGAATGCTGTTCGCGAGCTGGGTCAGAAGGCCCGCGGAGGACTCTCCGTTGATGCCGGTCTTTTCGCCGAATTTTATCATCAGGGGTCCGAGCCCGCGGTCCAAGAAGAGTATCATCGGGAACGCGCCAGCGAGCACTATAGCGATAAGGCCCACCAGGAGCAGGCCTACCTCCAAAGGCACGCCGCCGAGGATGGGATCCTCCTCCACCATGAGATGGAATATGGGCAGACGGACTCCGGTGAGGTACTGAAAGATCGCAATGCCTGGGCTTACGGTGGCTATAAAGGTGACGCATCTGCCAAATGCGGCAAAGATACTCAGCATGATAGATTGTCTCAATATCAGCCCGACACCCACCAACACAGCCAGCAGGATGACCGGCAGCGTATCCGCCAATAATTCGGCGAACGGCATCGGGGTCGAGGTAAAGTTCATCGCGAGCCCTCCGAGCAGACATCCGGCCGGCATCGTCACCACGCCCAGCAGAATGCCCGTGGCAAAGAGAGGGTGGTCCTCTTTTTTTATAACGGTGAGGGCGTAGGGGATGGTGAAGCAAACCGTGATCCCCATCATCGACGCCACAATGATCCCGGCGTAATTGCCGGCCGCCGCGTTGCCCTGAGCCATCTGAACAGCCATCGCGTAACCTCCCATATCAAGCGCCAGAAGCGACGCCGGGAACATCGCCGGCGAAGCTCCGATCCTCTGGTACAGCGGAGTTACCATTGGCGAAAGAACCCTCAAGAGCACTGGGGAGACGGCAATGATGCCCACTATTGCCATCGCCAGGCTGCCCATGGCATTGAAACCGGCATCGAAGCGCTCGCCGTAGCCCCGTTTGTTGCCGTTTAACTTGTCGAACAGTCCGATCAGCATGAATACGGCCAATATCGTCATGACCACCGCGCTGACGCTGAGATTGCGCGCGTAGTTCGACAGAGAATCGGTGAACACGCTCATATTTACCATGTCTTCCACGATGTTCTTAAACACTTTTTTTCGCCTCTTCCTCTTCGATAAAGCTCCATTTATCGCAGGGAAGCAGTTCCATGAGAACCCTCTCGATTTCGTCAAACTCCAGCGGTTTTGAGAGGAAGTCGTTCATGCCGCTCTGCAGGAACATGTCGCGCACATCGCCTACCACGTTGGCCGTAAGCGCGACAATCGGCAATCTGGAGTATTTCTCCCCGGGCAGCGCGCGGATGACGCGCGTTGCGTCCACGCCGTCCATCTCAGGCATCATGTGATCCATGAATACGATGTCGTATTCGTTTTCTTTTACAAGTTCGACCGCCTCCGCCCCCGAACTTGCGACGCTGACCTGGCCACCGTAGGAGAGCAGCGCGTTTTCCGCGATCACGAGGTTGATGTCGTTGTCGTCCACCACCAGAAAATGCGTCTCATGAAGCCGCAATAGCATCCCTCCGGTCTCCTGCGGGTTGCCGGACTGAAAGCTGGATTTTTCGTCCAGCAGACACGCGGCGACGAGGCTGGTCACAGGCGCGTAAAGATTTTTCACATGCTGAGGCAGACCCTGATCGTCAAGCTGATTTCTCGAAATGGCGATCAATTTCGTGTCGGGGCACGTTACCTGACGGACATAACGATACCTGTCGAAGTCGAAGAACGCATGAGAATATTTGGCAAAATTGCCGGGCGTATCCACGATGTCACAGGGCGTTCCCATCTTCTTGAGTTTTTCCACGAGGCCCTGGGCTTTTATGCCGCTCGCGAGCCAGACGGCAACGCGCCGGCGTTCGTCCGGGGGCAGGATGACGGCCGGCTTGGGATCATCGACTTGCTGCATGACGTAGAACGAAAAACAGGAGCCCTGGCCGTAAACACTCTCCACGCATATCTCGCCATCCATAAGTTCCACGAGTTTCTTTGATATGGCGAGCCCCAGTCCGGTGCCCTCGATCCCCCGGTTCTTTCGTGTATCCAGCTGAGAAAAGTTACCGAACAGGAGTGGTATCTCCTCCTTGCGAATGCCGATGCCAGTATCCTTGACTAAAAAATTGAGCCTATACAACTCCCGCGCCTCGTCGAATTCCGCTCCGACAGAGAGGGTGATATGGCCATTGCGCGTGAATTTGACCGCGTTTGTCAGGAGATTTATGGCTATTTGCTTTATGCGGGTCACATCTCCAACGAGCTCCATCGGCATATTTGGATCGTCATCTACGATGAAGTCAAGCGGTTTGTCGCCGATTCGCATGTGAATCATGGTCACGATGTCATTTACGAGCGAGAGAATGTTGTATTTTTCCGGAATCAGCTCCACCGCGCCCGCCTCGATCTTCGAGAAGTCCAGTATGTCGTTTATGATGGAGAGCAGCGACGTCCCAGCGTTTCTGATATTCCCAAGGTATTCGAGCACCGACTCCTGCGGGAAATTTTGTATCGCGAGGTTTGTCATTCCCAGTATCGCGTTCATGGGCGTGCGGATCTCGTGGCTCATATTGGCCAGGAACTCGGATTTTGCCCGGTTGGCCAGTTCGGCTGCCTCCAGCCGCCGCTGTTCGGTGATGTCGGTGTAAAATCCCTCCAGAAGGTGAGGTGTTCCGTCCGGTTTCATCTCGACCACTCGGCTGCGCTCCCAGATCCACTTCACGCTGCCATCCTTCATGATCATCCGAAAGGTTGTCTCCAGAGGAAGGCCTACGGAGAGCGTCTCGGCGTTCAGCCTCTCCAGGGAACCGAGGTCGTCCGGATGTACCATGTCGAAGAACTTCACCGCGTTGTTGCCGATAAGCTCATCCGGCGTATAACCTATGAGCTTATAACAGCCCTCGCTCACAAAGGTAAAGGTGAAATTGGGCGGGTCGTTCAGGCACTGATAGACCATGCCCGGCAGGTTGCTCATAAGCGTTTCGGTGCGGCGCATCAGCAGCCTTCGTTCCGCGCTCTCCATTGCGAGCGCCACAAAATCAGCGAGGGACGAGGCGAAGTTCTGCTCCTCAATTGTCCAGGCGCGTCTTGCCGGAAACCGCTCCGATCTGTCCTGCTCCATGCATACGACCCCCACCAGATTGCCGCCGGCGCGAATTGGCGCGTCCAGCAGCGCGCATATATTCGGGCCGTATGCCTCCTGTAAATTTGGCAGTATGTCGGTATCCATCGCGTCGTTTATGATCAGAAGACGTTCTGTGTGAAGAAGCTCCACGTAGTGCTTGCGATTGTCGAGCGGGAAATCATCCTGCACCGAATGCCTGTCATCCACAATATTGTAGCTTGCTATGCTCTTGAGAAGCGTGGCGTCTTCCGTCACATGCCATATCCCGACACGATGGGTATTCAGCGCGAGGCATCCCTCTTTGGCTATGACGTTGGCGGCATCCTGCAATATTCCGGCCGTAAGCGCCGACGTCTTGGTGATCCGCGCGAGCGCGTCGCTCAGTTGGTTTGCGTATTCGATACCGCTTTGGCTCATTCTTAAAACACTCCCTCTGTCGCGAATGTACTCATCTCTATTCATATAGCTTATTGTTGACCGGCGGTTATCGGCGTCAGCGGGAAGCGCCATCCGAACGGAGCGGTCTTCCCTGCCAGACTTTGGAGTTCATTATTTTTATAAATACCCTCTAAGAATGATAGCGTAATTTCCCCTAATTATGCAAAAATACTCAGACCAAAATACTGCCAATTACAGTTGAAATTTTTAATTGCCGACATGCTCACGCGCGAGAAATATCCATCAATAAAACCTGTTGACATTGTATCGGCAGGCCGTAATCTTATCATGTCGTCCAGCGGTCACGCGCCGGCCGGAGCGGGCTGTTTTTTACCAGCCCGCCAGATTTCACATCATGAGGGGGTATTGCTTTGAGAATTTACGCGCATCTTCTGATATCGCTGTTGCTCTGTGTCACGGTATTTTGCGCGTCCGTCTTCGCGGATGGTTTTGATATTGTGTCGGTCGATTTCTATCCGGCGGGTGCGAAACTCACGTTTCAGGTTCAATCGGACGGGCAGTTTGCCTTTGATCTTCCTGGCGCCTTCGACTTCAACAGTGTCAGGTGTCTCTCCATGGAGCGCCTTACCTCAGTCAAGGTCGAAACTGTCTACATCGGAAACGAGGCGCAGCCGGAATTAGATGCCGCCCAGGCCCGTCTCGACGCGGCAGCGAGAGCCCTCGGCCTGCTCGACGGACGGAAGCTCTCGCTCGAACAGACCCGAGCGATTCTCCAGGCTGCGTACTCTCCCGGGCAGAGAGGCAACTGGTCGGTGGTCTCGAGCGCGGACGGGGTTGCGGACTATGCGGCCCGGGCGGAGAGAATGCGTGTCGCGGCCGAGGCCGCCCTGACCGATATCGCGATAGAGCGCCCTCATGCCCAAAAGAACTTCGACGAGGCAGCCAGGGAGTATCAGGACCTGGAGCGCATCCTGACCGAAAAAAGGGGAATCAATTCGGAAACCGCCGTGAAGGTGCGCGGCGCCACTGACGGCAATGCATCCTTGACGTTCGAGGCGTTCACCCCCCATGCCGGGTGGACGGTTGGATACGAGATGGAGCTGGATAGTAAGTCTGGCGTGATCGACGCGGTAATGAACGCCAGGGCGTGGCAGCGTACCGGCATGGAACTGGACGGGGCCTTTACCTTCCGCACCCGCGCGCCGTCGCAGTCGGTGTATCCGCCCAAGGTTAGCCCTCTCACCGTCGGCCTGCGCGAAAAGGTACCGTACATGGCGGGTATCCCGGGTACGACGAGTAATATGCCTGGGTACTTCCCTAAAATGATGGCTGAGGATAGAACCCTCGAAGAAAGAGCTCCCGCTCCAGCGCCGCGACAGACGACGACACTGACTGACGTCTCTATAACGGGTTCCGGCAGGATCGACGGCGACGGTAGCCAAGTCAGGATAAAACTCGGCGAGTTCTCCGTGGAGAGTACGCCGGTTCTGATCGTCATACCCGAACAGAACAGCGAGGCTTGGGTCGTGGCAAGCGTAGACGTCATCCCAGAGAGCCTGCTGCCGGGCGAGGCCGAACTGTCCGTGGACGGAGCGTCGTCTGGCCGGGCCTATATTCAGGAATCCGCCGCCAGCGCGCGCATACCGTTCGGGATGTCGCGGCGCGTTCTCTCAAAAAAAACCCCCATGATAGCGGAGTCAGGCAGTTCGTGGACGGGCAGCGGCACGTTCAATGACGGATATACCCTCGAAGTTGCCAACGGAACGGATACGGAGCGCGAAATCACCGTCATTGACAGGGCGCCCGTCTCGACGGTCGACAAGGTTACTGTTACGCTCGACGAAACAGATCCCAAAGCCGAGCGCGACGACGAGGGCATACTGACATGGAAGCTGACGCTCGCTCCCGGCGAGACGAAAAAAATCACCGTAAGGTACACGATAAAATATCCCGGAGGCGAAACTCTGGACTACAACTATAAATATTAGGCCGCGGGCGTATCACATCGATAAAATATACTCGAAAAAAAGTTCTGCCGCTGTGTTACGTCTGTGGACAGCGGCAGAACTTAACGTTATTGAGTACCCCGTTTACTTCAAAATCGCGACACTAAGACAGAGCGCCTCATTTTGAACGCATATCGGCATAGTCATCCAACATCTGCCTCAACGTATAGCAGGACATTGTTTTTTGGATCGAATCCGCAATCAAGCTGAAAGGTTTCTCCAGCAAGCGGCCTATCTTACTTCCCACAGGACACGCCTTGGAGGGGTTAGGATGTACTCCGATCAATTCGCCCAAAGACGCGGTATCCACGGCCTGATATACATCCCAAATCGTGACGGTCTCCGGATCCGCAACCAGATACGCGCCGCCAGAACCGCGCTGCACGTCAACTATTCCAGCTTTTTTCAGGCTTCCGATCAAATTTCTTACAATAACAGGGTTGCAGCCGATACTCTTGGCCAGGATCTCGCTCGTCAGCTTCTTGTCCTTAAATACCCCAAGCAGAACAAGCAGGTGGAGAGCGATCGAACATTTTGTACTGATACGCATAGACGCGTCACCCCCTCCTCCTCACAAAATCATATCAGAAAAAAACTTGCTGTAAATATTGATATTACAATGAGCTTGTGATATGATGGTTGTAATGCTAAATATTACAATGGGAGGCTTTGAGATGAAAACCTTGTTCGATGAAATCAACCTGGGCGGTATCCCCATGAGAAACCGGCTTGTACGAAGCGCGACGTTCGAGTCAGGGGGCGATACGGAAGGGCGTTATGATCGTAAGATGTTCGATCTGTACCGTGAACTTGCCGATGGAGGCGTCGGATTGATCATTTCGGGTATGGTCGGGATTGACAGAAATTCGCGGATATCGCCGCTCATGGTAAAGGCGTATGACGATACATTTGTGGGGCAGTTGCGCGAATTGACAGAACTGGTACACGGTTGCGGAAGCCGGCTGGTCATCCAAATCGCTCATTGCGGAGCCAAGGTTCCAAAGACGGATTTGGGCGAGCCGCCTCTGGGGATATCGGGCCTTCCAGGGGAAGGTATCCGCGAGATGTCCAAAGAGGATATCTCACGGCTGACTGACAGCTTTGCCGACGCGGCGGCGCGATGTAAGGAAGCTGGAGCCGACGGCGTGCAGATTCACGCCGCGCACGGCTATCTGTTGAGTCAGGTGCTGAGCCCTATTTTCAACAAGCGCGCCGATGAATACGGCGGACCTGTCGAAAACCGCGCAAGGCTGATCTTCGATGTTTACAAATCTATCAGGAGAGCGGTCGGGGACAGTTATCCCGTATGGATCAAGATCAACTCCAGCGATCTTGCCGACGGCGGGCTTACATTCGACGAAAGCCGATGGGTGTGCGAACAACTGTCTAAGACGGGCATTGACGCGATCGAGGTCAGCGGGGGTATCGCCGCCTCCAGGGAGAGTTCGCCGGCGAGGAGGGTCAACGACTCGCAGCAGGAGGGTTATTTTTATAAGGAGGCTGTTTTGATTGCGGAGAGCGTCGGAGCCGATACGGATGTAATCAGCGTAGGCGGTTACCGCACACCGGAACTGTTGGAGCAAAAGCTGAATGAAGGAAATTTCAAAGGCCTCAGTCTGTGCCGCCCTTTCATCGCTGAACCAGGGCTGGTAAACCGCTGGCGTTCCGGCAAGACGGAGAGGGCGAAGTGCGTCTCATGCAGCAAGTGTTTTGCGCCTGGCGGACTGAGCTGTAAGCAGAAGGCTGTGTAAGTGGCGCGAGAGATTGCCCTCGAAATCGTCGAAAAAGCCGCTTCGCTGAACTTCGAACGATGCGGAATCATCGAAGTGGACAGAATGCGAGAATATGGCGCTAAAGTCAACGAACGCATCGCGCGTTTCCCGGAATCGGCTGGAATGTATCGGCGCTTTCTCTCTCTTGCCGAGCCGGATCGGGACTTTCCGTGGGCTCGGTCCGTGGTGGCGTGCTCCTGGCGTCACGGTGTCTATCGCGTTCCAGAAGGGCTTGCCGGGCTGATAGGCAAGTCCTACCTCTTCGATGTGAGGCGCGGACGGAACTCCGAAGGTTATCGCGCGCGGACCGAGTTTGAACGCTGTATGACGAAAGATCTTGGGCTGCGAGTGGCTTCAAGCCATGACTACGGCATAACCTCCTGCCGTTGGGCAGCCTTTGCGTCGGGGATCGGGACGATCCGCAGAAACAACTTTTTCTACGGAGACCACGGCTCGCATTATTCATTGATGGTTTTTCTGATCGATGAAGCGATGGAATATACCTGTACCCCGACGCAAAAGCCCTGTTCGGATAACTGCAATCTCTGTGTGAAGAACTGTCCCACAGGGGCGCTCGCCGAACCTTACGCAACATGCGGGGTCGCCTGCGTCTCCTACCTGACCAACAGAGCTCCCGATAACGGGGCGTTCGAAAGATACTCTCCAAAAATCGGGAGCTGGATATACGGCTGCGATGTCTGCCAGGATGTCTGTCCCTTCAACAGAGGAGAGTGGTCGGAGGATAAAGATTTCCCCGGCCTCGAAGAGCTGAGCGCCTCGATCTCCCTGGAGAAGATCGTGACGATGGATTACGCTTATCTTCGCGAGATGATTGCTCCAAAGTTCTGGTACATTGAAATCGAAGACCTGTGGAAGTGGAAACGCAACGCGCTCGCCGCGATGCGGAATACGGGACATAAAGATTACGAGGCGGCGCTCGCCGCCGCCCTTCAAGATGATGACGAGCGCATAAGAAACTTGGCGAAGAGAGAGCTCGCCGCAAAAGACTAGAACCGCTGACTCCGCGATCTGAGTTCTCGTCGCGAATTGAGCTGTCAGATCAACCCGTATTTTCCTTGACAAAAAATCCTCTCGGATCATTGAAACTTTCAAATGATTAAGTATAATGAGGCACAAGAGTGACGTAAAAATACTGAGAGGTGAGTTCATGGCCAAGAAGACGGAAAATGAAGGTCTGTACAGGATAATGCTGTTCCCTTTGACACTTCTGGTCCCTATTGTTATAATTTGTGCCCTTTTCAGCAGAGGCGTGGACTTCGACGCTCTCCCTCCGTTCTTCTCTATGGGTATTATCAGCCTGTACG
Organism: Synergistaceae bacterium; assembly: GCA_031268885.1. GTDB lineage: Bacteria > Synergistota > Synergistia > Synergistales > Synergistaceae > JAIRWR01. The sequence goes on along the minus strand of JAIRWR010000136.1, from coordinate 21,717 downwards.
TGTTGATGACGGTCGCGTACATCGTGATCGGCAAGAGAAACCGGTTAAGGCCGATGTCGGCCATCTCGGCGATCGCGAACGGAACTCTCGCGCTCTTTCTCTCTGAGGTATTCAAGGTTGGAACAGCCTTCACTATGGCGGGCTTTTTCGTTATGCTGGCCGGTATGCTGCTGGCGATTACGTCGCTCACGCCTGAGGAAGAATCGCTCTTCGCCAGAAAAGTGGACAATATTATCTCAAAAAATGTCGATATAGCCGAGCTGAAAAAAATCCTGAACTCTATACACTACCCCTGTGTCTTTATTGAAAGGAACTCGCGAGGGGAGGAGGAGATAGTCGCCTCGAATATCAGCTTTGCCGACATAATGGAGCTTGGCGAAAAGGATCTCATTGGAGTCAAGATCAGAGACGTCCTGCCTGAGCACCTGGACGATGGAAAGTACAAGCGCGGAAACGATACATGGGTTGTAAAGCGGACCGCGAGAGGCAGGCAGGTTTTGCTCATGCTCTCCCCCGTCGAGGCGAAGGCTCCGACAAAGATTGAAATATTCGACTCAATAGACCCGCTTACGGGGCTTTATATGGTCGGTTTCATGAAGCACAAGGCTAGGTCCGACATAGAGTCCATTATAAGGGGCAAGAGAAAGTTGTCGGCCGTTCTCTTCCGGGTGTCTTATCGGAATGTGTCCGAGGTGGAGCCGTCGGATGATGAGAAGTCGCTCTGCAACAGCACATTCTCGAAGATAGTCCTGCAGAGTATCCGTGTGTGCGACTCGGCGTACAAGGTGGCAAACGGCGAAGTTCTGCTGCTTATGCCTGACACTCCGTCGACGGGGGCGGACAAGGTTGTCCTTCGGATATACGCCACCGTCAAGAAGATGTCGGCGGTAGAGTACCCCGCCCTTTCAAAAGTCCGCATCGAGTATACACAGAGGGACTTCGTGGGAGGAACGGACCTCCCTCAATACGACAAGCTGCTTGACGAGATGACGATAGCCATCAGCTCCTTCGTCAACTCAGATATGGCCGTCAGCGCGTGAGGCTTCTTAAGGAAGATTCGCGCGGCGCGCCCTGGCTGTCAAAAATCGTCTTGTCGATAAAAAGGCGCTGTCGCGCAGGACGAACCTATACTGATACGATTTCGCCTCGCCGGAGTAGTCGACGTTTATCCTTGGGGTGACAGATACGGCGTCATCGTTTATATCGTCTCCCTTGGCGATTGAAATCCTTCCGCCCCCGCAGACATCGGTTCCATTCATCGCCCTGGTTATCCCCATCGCGATGCACAACTTGCCCGGCCCGCCGCACAGCTTCAGCGGATCTGTTGTATTTCTGCGGCTCTCCATAAGGCGTATCCCATCCGTCGGCTCGATCGCCCGGATTAACACCGCCTCGGGTTCGCCAATTGCGTTGGCTACAACGTTGAAACAGTTGTACATCCCATATATGAGATAGATATACGCAAATCCTCCCGGTCCGAACATGACGTCCGTCCTGTGGCCGCTGGAAGCTGTCCTGCCGTAGGAGTGGCACGCTTCGTCGCTTCTGCCCGCGTAGGCCTCTGTCTCAACGATGCGCCCGCACGTCGCGCCCTCTGGTGAATCGCAGATCAAAACAGCGCCGAGCAGCTTTCTGGCCACAGCGACCGCGCCGTCAAGGTAGAATTCCCTCTCAAATACACGTTTTCGAGCGGCGTTATCCCTCTTCATGGAGACGATTATACTCTCTGCCGGGCTATCTGGTATAATTAATCTCGTAATTGTACTTATGCCGATCCGAGATCAGCGGACTGAAGTTTAAAGGTCGGCATAATTAGTGTTTTCAAGAGTTTAGCGACCGGACTTTTGTGCTGGAGGGTATAATGACGCCACAGACTAAGGTCCAGAGCATGACTGGCGGATAAAGACAGATTGAGTCATGCTTCTGGATAAAAGAAAAAGACCGAGGCTCGCGTTGCTGTGGAATGTTTCAGACGGCAGCAGGGCGCTTTACTCGGCAGCTGTTCTGTTTATGCTGATATCGGTTTTTTGCGGCTTCCTGCTTCCGCAGGTGGTTCGTTTTGTGGTAGACAACGTTGTAAGAGGTCTGCCTGTTTATGATATTCCAGTCATCCCGAATATTCTGGTTTTACTTGGCGTGGAGAGAACTACGGAGTCGCTGCGGAAGAACATCGAGGCGGCGGGTGTGGTAGTGCTGGCTATTGCGGCGTTTGGGGGAATTTGCGGTTATCTGTACCAGCGGATGCTGGCCCAGGGCGCGGAAGGATTAATCCTACGCCTTCGGAGCAGGCTTTTCTCTCACATTCAGTCATTGCCGTATGAATGGCATATCGCGATACAGACCGGCGATATAGTCCAGAGGTGCACATCGGACGTGGAGATCATCCGTAATTTCCTTTTCACACAGCTCATCGAGATCGTGCGAGCGGTCGCGTTTGTGTTTTTTGCGTACGTCATGTTGTTTCGCGTCGACGTCCCGCTGTCGCTTGCCTCGTTTGTATTTCTGCTGGTGATATTCCTCTACTCCTTTCTGTTTTTGCGAGCTAACGCGGATAGATTCCTCCCTGTGGACGAGGCAGAGGGCCAGCTCCTCGCGGTGGCGCAGGAGAACTTCACCGGGGTCAGGGTCGTCCGGGCGTTCGGGCGGGAGGCCTACGAGGTAGGCCGATTCGGACGCCAGAACGAGATCTATGCCGACCTGTGGGTCAAGCTTGGAAATATGCTGAGCACCTTCTGGGGAGTGGGGGATTTCCTGACTGGAATGCAGATGATAACTATCTGTGCCTTTGGCGCGATCCGGGCCTCCTCCGGAAATATAACGGTCGGCGAGTTCATGGTGTTTCTAACATATAACTCCATGATCATCTGGCCCGTCAGGGGACTTGGAAGGGTACTCTCCGAGGCCAGCAAAGCGAGAGCATCGCTTGGCCGTCTGGTGGAGATACTCGGCTCGCCGGCAGAGTCCGACCCTCCCGGCGCGATCGAGACGCCCATAAGCGGCGGCATCGAATTCGACGGAGTCTCGTTCTCGTATGGCGACACGCCAGTGCTGCGCGACATCTCCTTCTCTATCCGACAGGGAACCACGCTCGGCATCCTGGGGACCACCGGTTCCGGCAAGACGACAGTGGCGCATCTCCTGTGCGGGCTCTACAACCTGGAGGAGGGATGCGGGGAGATTCGAATCGACGGGATCAACATAAATCGCTACAAGAGGAGATGGCTGAGGCAGAACATAGGCATAGTCCTGCAGGAGCCGTTCCTCTATTCGCGGACCATCGGGGAAAATATCGCGTCTCTCACACCCGGCCGTTCTCCTGACGAGCTTCGCGAGGCAGCGGCTGTCGCGCGGGTCGATGACGCCATCATGAAGTTTCCACAGGGGTATAACACTCTCGTAGGAGAGCGGGGGGTCACGCTCTCCGGAGGGCAGAAGCAGCGAGTGGCAATCGCTCGCGCTGTCTTAAACTCGCCCCCCATAATGATCTTCGACGACTCCCTCTCGGCAGTGGACGCGGAGACGGACGCGAAAATACGGGCGGCGCTCGCGCGCCGCGCCGGAAGCGCGACGACTATTATAATATCGCACAGGATGACGTCGCTCTCCGGCGCCGACACTGTGATCGTGATGGAGGACGGGAGGATCGCCGAGATGGGAGGACCGGCGGAACTGCTCGCTCGGGACGGTATATACCGGCGAATCAGCGACATGCAGCGGATCGTCGAGAGCGAGATCTCGGAGGCGGAGGACTAGGATGCTGTATTACGACGAAGAGAGTTACAATAAGCCTTTCAGCCTCGGAGCGTGGTTCTTGATAGGGCGGTTTTTCCGGCCTTTCACAGGCATGTTGATCAGGATAGCGCTCCTCATGATCGCCAGTTCGTTCATCGACGTGCTCATTCCGTTATATCAGAAGTACATAATAGACCGGTTCATAGTGCCCGGCGCCTCGGACGGCGTCTCTCGCGCGGCGCTGTTGGGAGTTGCCGTCATGCTCGCGCAGTTCGTCTCCACTGTGCTGTTTACGAGACTCGCGATAAGGGTGGAGATGGGTTTTTCCAGGGATCTCAAAAAAGCCTGCTTCGATCATCTGCAAAAGCTGTCACTCTCGTACTATAACACGACGCCGGTCGGCTATATGATTGCCCGCGTGATGTCCGACACGGACAGGATAGGCCTGTTTGTGGCATGGGGTCTTGTCGATGTGATGTGGGGACTCTCGTACGTCGTATTCGCCGTGATCTCGATGCTGATCTTAGACGCTAGACTCGGAATATGGATAGCGATAATGATACCGGTCATGGCGGTCGTTACGAGGATCTTTCAGAACAGAATTCTGACTCTGAACAGGAAGGTGCGGCGCACGAACGCCATTATGACCGGCTCGTTCAACGAGGGCATTCTGGGAGCCCGAACGTCGAAGACCCTCGTCATAGAGGACGAGAACTCGCGCGAGTTCGACGCTATCGCGGGAGGAATGTACCGCGACACGGTCCGCTCCGCTACCGTCAGCGCGATATACTCCCCTGTGATGATGATGTTCGGGGCCGTCGCCGTCGCGCTGATCCTAGTCCGGGGCAGCTCCTACTCGATCTCGGGCTCGCTTGAGTTCGGAGCCCTCTCGGCTCTCGTATCGTACTCCATAAATATCTTCGAGCCGATACAGCACCTGTCCCGCATCTTCTCGGAGATCACTGCCACCCAGGCCAATATCGAGCGGGTGGACTCCCTCCTCGCTCAGGCTCCGGAGATCACCGACTCCCCCCAGGTTGTGGAGATATACGGGGACAGCTTCAATCCTAAGCGGCAGAACTGGGAACCGCTGATCGGAGACATAAGATTCGACGACGTCTCGTTCAAATACCCTGACGGCGACGAATATGTGCTCGAACGCTTCAGCCTCGATATACCGGCCGGAACCTGCGTGGCGCTTGTCGGAGAGACCGGGGCGGGAAAATCGACGCTCGTCAATCTCGTATGCAGGTTCTTCGAACCGACGTCTGGGAGAATTCTTATCGATGGAAGAGATTACAGGGAGAGATCGCAGTTGTGGCTCCACTCGAACATAGGCTATGTGCTCCAGAGCCCTCACCTCTTCTCCGGGACAATCAGGGAGAATATCCGCTATGGACGGCTGGACGCGTCTGATGAGGAGATAGACGAGGCCATTCGGCTGGTGTCGGCGGAAAGAGCGGTGGCTAAACTACCCATGGGGGCGGACACCGATGTCGGTGAGGGCGGGGACCGCCTCTCGACCGGAGAGAAGCAGCTCATATCATTCGCCCGAGCCGTGCTTGCGAACCCGAGGATCTTCGTCCTCGACGAGGCGACATCGTCGATAGACACGGAGACGGAGCGGATGATTCAAAACGCGATATCCAAGATCCTGCGGAGCCGTACGTCGTTTCTAATCGCCCACCGCCTGTCCACGATAAAAATGGCGGACCTGATCCTGGTGGTAAAGGACGGCAAGATAATAGAAAGTGGCACTCACAGAGATCTACTCAGAAAAAAAGGATACTACCTGCAACTATACTCGATGCGATTCGAAGATGAGATCATGATATGATCTTGTCGGAAGCGGCGCAAGAGAACAGCTCAATCGTCTCTTCGCGCTATTCTCAAAACTCTGGGACTGTGTTAATATACCTAATCAAAGAGTTTTTGGATATTAATTTTTGGAACATGATTTTGACCGATATCCGGCGCTATTGACCTCCATTAGTCCATCAAAATGGAGCGAAGCGCAAGGAAAAGACACATTAGCATCGTAGGAGTGTGGAATATAAAATGCCCACAAAAGTAACTTTGCCCTCAATACTTGTAAACTCATATATGAGTGCTCTTATTTCCGTGAGCGACGGCGTCGGCATCGCCGCGCGCTTTGTAAAGCCTGATGTCACGCCCGGCGTGAATGCTCCCGGCAGCAGGGTCGCGGCCTTCATCGGTATCATAGGGGGGAGGACGCGATGCAACGCAGCGCTGATGGCGGACATGAAGTCCTTTGAAACGTACGTCGGGGCCTTTACCGGCGGCATAATAAAGGCTGATCCCGACGACGCTATGTCCATGAGCGTCCTTGGAGAGCTGACTAACATGATAAGCGGAAGAGCCCTGATCACCGCTAACATATCGGGGCTCGATATCACGCCGCCCCAGCTTCTGTCCGGCGAGAACATAAAATTGTCTCCCACCGTGAAATCGAACGTCAAAAGTTTCACCATTCCTTTTGCTGTCGACGACGGGAGGGTGTACCTCATTCTTTCGGTCTATGAATAACTCTTTTTTACTCGACATGAGACCGACGGCGATGATGACAAAGCTGTGACACGCCGCTCTTCCGCTGAAACAACCACTGAATCCTACCAACGCTGAGTTTTTTATCAAATTTCACATAATTGTGTATAGCCATCAGCCTGTAGATATCGTATAATGATTGTGGTTCTTCTTCGGTTACGCGGAATTCTTTAGATATGTCCATCAAATTATTGTTTTCAGCTGAGAGGCAGGAGGGGATGTTATGTCAAACCATATGGGTTCTCATGATATGTGTGATTTTTTAGAGGCGCTTCATTCTCATGGCGTCTTTGAATTTCTAGGGAGAGAAAAGTCACGAGAGGTTCTGTTGGAAGCCTGTAAATGTGTTAGCGATGGAAATGACGACGAAATTCTCGAATATATTGGCCCCGAACTTTCATTTTGCTATTATTGCAAGGACTATGGAGATATTGACGATAGGGGTTTATGCGAAAAATGCCGTTAACTTTTGTCAATTAGCCCCTTAATACCTTTAACGCGAGAACCCTGAACTCTCCAGCCGCTCGCGCAGACTGTCGTACTCCAGGTTATCCAGTTGTTCTCTGAGCCACTTCACGAGATCTTCCCCCGATTCATACCTGTGCTTTTCGAGGTTCGACATTATCTCCTCCATGGCAGTCGCGTCGTAGCGGATGCACGCGCAGAGTAGATCCGCGAGAAGATCCTGATCCGGCTCGGAGCGTGTGTTCGCGTCGCGCTTTGATTCGCCGCCGCTCTCGCATAGGGCTTCGAAGCCTGAGATCAGGGATTCAGCGGCATTCAAAAAAACTTCGTTTCGCGCCGCCACAAACTCGAAATCTCTCTTTTTCGCGGCGGACTCCAGTTCAGCCGCCATCTCGCCGACGCTTTTCGCGCAGAGGCCCAGGGTGGCCCCCTTTATTCCGTGCACGGTGATGGCGTATCTCTCAAGTGATTCGCCGGTCACGGTTCTCATCTCATCGAGCAGAGCCGGCGTATGATCTATGTACGACCTCACGACTTTCATATATGCCCTCCTGCCCCCAAAGCGCCGGATACCCTCCTCGATATTCACCCCATCCACTCTCCAGCCTTCCGGCAGCGGGGCATTATCGCCGAGCTCCGCATCCTCCGGTTCCGAGCTGGTTTCACCCGCCCCGTTGTACTGTTCGTCCTTGCCGCTGTCGCGCACCCATCTGTTGAGCAGAACGTCCAGTTTTATTATGTCTATGGGCTTTGAGAGGAATCCCTGAAACCCGTTTTCAAGGAACATCTCCGAATTTCCCTTCAAAGCGTTCGCGGTCAGTGCGATTATCGGCACCGTCCTCGCGTACTCGGTGTCAATCTCGTCGCGGATAATCCTGACGGCCTCCATTCCATCCATATCCGGCATCATGTGATCCATGAAGATCGCGTCGTATATATCTTTGCGGTCGCGAACCACGCTGACCGCCTGCCTGCCGCTGGAAACACAGTGAATGGCGAGACCGTACGGAGAGAGAAGAGCGCGCGCGACATCCAGGTTGGTCGTCACGTCATCTACTATCAGGACCTTCGCGTATGGCATCTGTTTTCTGACGATCTTTCTGCCGTTCTCCCTCTGTCCATTGTTGAAACTGAAACTCCGTAAGTTTTGAGCCACTTCCGGGCCGATGGGAACCGCGTCGATGATGCCCTGCCGAATCGTCGCGGTAAACGTGCTGCCCTTCCCGTACACGCTCTCAGCGCTGATCGAGCCATTCATCATCTCCACGAGGTTTTTACAGATGGAGAGCCCCAGTCCGGTGCCCTCGATATTGCGGTTCGATGCTGTGTCGAACTGTTTATACTCTGAAAAAAGCTTCTCCATGTTCTCCGGTTTTATGCCTCGCCCGGTGTCGATAACCGCAAACTGAAGCCTTATATTGTCGCTGAATGTCAGGCATGAAACTTTAAGTCTGACATGTCCTTCCTCAGTGTATTTGAATGCGTTTGACAGAAGGTTGTTCAAGATCTGTTTGACCCTTATCTCGTCGCCGAACAGCCGGGATGGGATGTCATCCCCAATGACAGGTTCGAACTCTATCCGCTTCGTTCCTATGCGCACCAGGTTTTGATTTATCGTATCGCTGATCATGTTCGCGAAGTCATAACTCGATGGGTTGACCTCGAATTTCCCGGATTCGATCTTGGAGATGTCCAGAATGTCGTTGATTATGCCGAGCAGAGTGGAGCCCGCGTTGTATATTTTCTCTATATTGCTGTGCGTTTCGTCCGGAAGAGTCTTTCTCAGCTCAACTTCGCTGAAGCCCATTATCGCGTTCAGGGGAGTACGGATCTCATGGCTCATGCTCGCCAGGAAAGAACTCTTCGCGCGGGATGCCGCCTCGGCGTGTTTGGCCTGCAGCACATCCGTAAGGTCCACGAACAGCGCCATCGAGCCTATTATTTCGTTCCCGGCGCCGAGCATGGGGGTGAAGTTGATCGTATAGCTCCTGGGATTGCCGGCCTTACTCAAGTCCATAGCGCTCTCCAGGACAATATTTTTCTTGTCTGTCACGGACTGCCTGAATACCGCCGCCAGCCTCGCCGTTTCCGAAGCGCCTATGAACCGCCAGAACACCTCTGAAAACGTCCTGCCTCTGATGAGCCCGAAATTTACAATGCCAGCCTCCTTTAGAAAGACGTCCGTGCAGTAGATGAACCTTCCAACGCTGTCGAACATGAGGATGATATCGGGGCTGTTCTTTAGAAGCAGATCGAGGTATATCTCGTTATCCGACTTCTCCGCTGAGATTATCTCGCCGAGTGTCTTTTTGGCGGCCGTTGAGATCCTGACCCTCTGTATGAGATCACGCATGGAGCTGATCTGCCTTGACATCTTCTTGTTCTCTCTTCGAAGACGACTCAGCTCGTCGTCTATATTATTACCGCATTCGTCGGTTTCCGGGTTTTTGTCCGATGTCATCTCGCCGTCCATCACAAGTTAGAGCGCGCAGCACACCAGGGTGAGATTATGAAAGCGGTTTGAACAGTTTTTGTCGCCGCATATCGCCGGGTAGACCTCGCCCCCGCCGTACAAGAAGAGGAATGGTGAATCGTTCCCGAGTCGGGAACGGAAGAGCTCGATCTCGGCATCATTGTCAAGCTCCAATATAAAATTTCTCGTTACGCACGAGGCTATGAGCAGACAGTCATGGCTTGTCTCGGAGATAGCGTCGATGAGACAGGACGCGGTGTCTATGATATCGTCGCTGTCAAACATGCCAAAGCCTATCGTCGAGTTCTCCTGCGCTTCACCTCCTAAAATCAGGTATCCCTCTCGCGTTATCATGTTCAATACACGAACGATGCACGGTGTGCCGTCGTTGAAATCTATGATAAACGGAATCACCTTGGAGCCCCATATATTGCCCCTTTCAATTATTCCGTGCGATTCTATGAACTCGGAAGCCAGCGTGCCGTTGATGCTCTTCAGGTAATTGCCGTCCGACTCGGTCACGATCGCCTTTCGCTTGAGAACTTTGTCCTCCGGAATGGCGGATGAGAAAAATCTCGGTCTGACACTCCCTGACAGCAGCACAATGGCGCAGGAGTCTTGATATGTCTCCCCGTTGAAGATGACGAGCGGCAGTCTAAAGTTGGTCGTGTAATCGGACGGCACGAAGCCAAAGATCGGAACTCCGCCCGATATCGAGTCGAGGCACTTCGTGAGCGTGTCCCCTGAAGTCCTGGGGAGGAAGGGCAGAATAGCCAGCATCAGCTTTGGCTCGTCATCCAGGCCGGCAGCGATCCCATTGTACAGCTCCTCAATGGACTGTCTCGGGTTCGGCTCGACGCTCTTTGAGACGCCGGCGGAGAACGACGCGTCATCGCTCGTCAGGACGACGACGGAGAGTATCATGTACCCTCCGCCCAAAGCCGTGGCGCTGCCAAACGTGTTGATTCCGACGACGTCGAACGGCAGTTCCCCGCAAAGAGCGCGAACCACGCCGGACTTGATGAAGTCGAGGCTGCACGCGATAATGCCTATGGAATTCCGCAGAAGATTTTCCTTGATATTAAGGTGTTCGAGAATCTCGGAGACAGCCAGCTCAACATCGTCGATCTCGTCCGAATACCCGGTCAGCGTTCTGATCATTCAAAACCCCTCCCACCAGAAGATGATAATTCGCGGACGGCACGTTTACGCCGCGCGGCAACGGAAACACCTTTTTATCCCGGACATGTGTCACGGGTTATTTTGAGATAGCGTCAAATTCGTGATTTACCGACTGAAACGCATCCACAACGCGGGGATCAAATTGAGTGCCTCTCCCGGCGTGTATTATCCGGCACGCCACTGAGTGATCCAGTGGTTTTTTGTAGACGCGTCTGTCAACAAGAGCGTCATACACGTCCGCAACCGCCATGATCCTCGCGCACAGGGGTATGCTGTCGCCTTTGAGACCGTGAGGATAACCCTCTCCATCATATCTTTCGTGATGAAACTCGGCTGTCATGATCGCGTATTTCAGATAGTGTTGGGTTGGGGCGCGTTCGAGCATGTCTTTTAGTATATTTGCCCCTATTGTGGTATGCCTTTTCATGATGTTAAACTCCTCATCATTGAGCATCCCAGGCTTGAGCAGAATGACGTCGCTGATCCCTATCTTGCCGACATCATGAAGCGGCGCGGCGCGCACAATCAACCTGACCTCGCTGTCGGAGAGTTCGTTGGGGAATAATTTCATGGCCTGAAGTTCCCCGCACAGTATCGCCACATACTGACTGGTGCGGGCGACGTGCCCCTCGCTGTTTTCGCCTCTGCCTTCCACGACGCTTGAAAACGCGGCGACAATGCAGTCTTCCAACGCCTTTACGGTGTCTTCGAGGTGAGACTGATACTCGAAAAAGCGTATGTACAAATTTATACGGTGCAACAGCACGCATCTCTCAACCGGTTTCCTTATAAAATCCACCGCTCCCGACTGCAGCGCTTTGACCTCGGTCGCTGTATCGTGACTGGCTGTGAGGAATATCACCGGAATATGGCGCGTGTGCGCGTTGTCCTTGAACCTGGCTATCGTTTCAAACCCATCCATCTCCGGCATCTCTATATCCAGAAGAATGAGATCGGGTCTCTCGCTTTCGCATATCTGAAGCGCCTGTGTTCCCGACTTTGCCAGTACCGCTCTGTACTCGCCGGCAAGCTGCAGGTTGATCTGTCTCAAATTTGTCAGATTATCATCCACAACCAATACCTGTTTCATCAACTAGGACCCTCCGCCCCTCAAAGGAACGAACTGATAAAAAATCATGTGCCGCGTTCATCTCTTACGATAATTTATACCACATAAGGCGCTAGGCGTCACCATATCCTTAATGCGGCATATTGCCTCAGGAAACCTCATGCGCCGGCCGTCTCGGCAGCCTCCCTGACTCAAGCGCGCCAGGGTTTCATCGGCCTGTATCTCCTCTCTCCGTTTTCTTTGAGATTATTTTAGCATGGTTTCGCTTTGAGCGGTTCACAAGATCAAGCTCCGGGCTATGCCGGGGTACGTTAACTATGATAGGTGTTATAATGCGCGCTAAGACGGTCACTATGCTGGAGTGCTGTTTTTGAATAAACTGTAATCGACGGCGGGCATTTGAGCGCCTTGTTATGTTATTATGATATCGAGAACCACATACAAGCAAGAATAGGGGGATGTTTATCTTGCGCAGACACAATGATAGTTTTCTTTCAGGTATTCTGAAGTCCTTACTGGTGCTGGAATTCGCGATACTGGCCGTGTTGGCGTTCTCCGCCGGTTCCGGCGCCGAGACGCAATCCATCGTGAACGAGGTCACGCCCAAACACGTCGAGGTCCCTGGAACTGGCGCGAGTTTCGTTGTTCCAAAAGACTTCTCTCTCTCCAAACAGTTCGATGGATTTGTCGCAAATGGGCGTGTCGTAAATGTAATAGTAGCTGTTATCAAATCCCCTTTTCAAGGGGTAGCCGACGGCTTTACGGACTCGGTGCTGGGAGGACGGGGGATAAAAGTTCATTCGAGAGGCGAGGCATTGATCAACGGATCGAGGGCGCTGTTCATTAAGGCCCTGCACCTCGACGGCAACAATACGTGGGGCAAGTGGATCATGCTGCTTGAGAACGGGGATGACACCATCGTTGTCAACGGCGTTTTCACAAGTGGAGACGCCAACGCTGCGACCGACGTCATCAATGTGTTAAAGAGTGTGGTGATGAAGAAAAAAGCGTCGGAAACGGCATTGGCGGATACGAGATATCTTGTCGTGTCAGAGGATTCGAGGACCATTGTGACGCCGGACGACTCGCTCGAATCTCAGCGGATTATCTCTATCTCAGCGGAACCGTCGATAATCATAAAAAAGGCGGGCGAGTCCTCCGCTCTGTCGAAGGATCTATCGGTTGTTTCGCGGGATATCGCTGAGAGAGTCGGGGCAAATGAACAGAGGGCCAGTTTGAATCCCACCGCGCCGCCCATTTCGGGAGACGCGCGCGAAACTTCCGAATGATGACGTCGCTGGATCTGAGTGAGGATACAGAGCGATAATCCGCTCATATACAGAGGAGGATTGAAGATTGAGAGAACGCGATATTACGCGTATAATCGTGACCGTCGTGGCAATGGCGTTTCTTGCGGCCGGAGGCCCTGTGTCAGCCGCCGCGATAAGCAAGAGCAACATACTCACCGCAAAGCATGTCGCTGTGAGTGGTACGCATGTTGCTGTAGTGCCGCCGCAGGGCGCGGTTCCGTCGAGTTCGTTCATAGGATTTGAACTGCCGTCACGGAACATTACGTACAGAATAGTCGAGAAGATAAACGCTCCGTTCGAGGAGTCGGCAAGTTTTCTGACAGCCGAAGGACTTGCGGCCGACGGAATAGAGCTTGCGGAAAGCTCTCCTGTTACCTTGAACGGAAAGCGGGCAAAGCTTATCTCGGGCAGGCTCGTCTCGAAAGAAGCTGACGAGAGTTCGTACTCGGGGGAGAGAGGCGGCGATGAGACGGGGGTTCTGCTCCTTGCGCTTGGAGACGACAGGTTGACTGTCCTCATGTACGGTTATTACCCGATGAGCGACAGATCCGCGGCTGCTCTCTTACAAAACTCTATGTTATCAACTATACTCAGACAGGGACAGGGCGTGAGCTCCGGAGGATATTCAATCTCCGCTGCCGGCACTTCATTTGTCTTCGTTGACGAGGCGTCGTCCACAAGATACTACACGGTGGACGGCGTTCCCCCGCGGGACTGGGTCAAGTCGGCTCTTTACACGGCTACGCGCTCTTTTCAGGACGTCTCCGCGGAACAGCGCGCGGCGCTTGTGGATAATACCATGGCGATGTACCTGTCCGCATACGAATTCGATATATCGAGCCGCGGAGAGATCAGCTTCGCCGGACTCAAGGGTTTGGAGATAATCGCCGATTTTGAAAGCGAGCCACGTAAAATCAAGACCGCAAGCGGAGGCAGAACAAAGAGGAGAGTGCCGGGGAAGGCTTATATCGCGGTGCTCTTTGGCGACGGTGTATTGTACACGTTCAGCGGGATGGCGGTGAAGAACTCGGAGTCGTATCTGCGGCAGTTCAGGAAGATCACCTCTACCTTCGCTATTTTAAAATAGCTGCGAAAATCACCGCTTTGAGGTCTTGCCTCTTTTATGTGTTCTGGTCTATTATAGGTAAAATTCACAGTGAAGGAGTGGAAACAAGTGGCCGATAGCAACATGGTAAGAAAATACGAGTTTCACCCTGCGCTTATAGGCGATATCGAGCTTGGAAGACCAAATCTCGGGTTCAACGTCAGGGTTGAAATGTACAGGCTCATGCAATACACCTTTCGCGATGTAATTGAGGAAAAGTATGGAACGGAGGAGGCCGACACCATTTTTTTCGCCGCCGGCAAGATAGCGGGAACAGAGTTCTACAGGAAATATATAGGCGAACAGAAGGATGCGGGGGATTTTGTAAAAACTCTGCAGAGCCAGCTCCGGGAGAATGGGGTAGGAATTCTCCGCGTCGAGAAGACCAGCGACGACCTTGAAAAGCTGGTCCTGTCGGTTGAGGAGGACCTCGACTGTTCGGGACTGCCGGAGCTCGACTTCGAAGTTTGCAAGTACGACGAGGGTTTCCTGGCCGGCGTAATGGAGTCATATACCGGGGCCCCATATAGCGTTCGAGAGATCGATTGCTGGTGTACGGGAGACAGAACTTGCCGTTTCACTGTTGACAGAGAATGAATAGCTTGCTCTATTTGGGATGAACCCAGAGATCAAAGATTCTCCGTCGGGAAACGGTGAAGGACAACAGGTCGGGGAACTCTGCAGTGAAGTCGTCGAACTGCTGGGTTTTATTAAGGCTGCCCTTACATCTCCCAAACTCCCCGACGTGTCGGTCACTATATCGAAAAACGCGATGTTTTTGGAGATCCACTCATACCTGACGATGGTGCGAAAGAATTTGCTCATGCTGGCGAAGGGGAAGATCGAATTTAACATCGACCAAAAGGGGTTTATGGCTGGGTGCCTGAAGGAGCTTCAATCGAATCTGAGACACCTGACATGGTTCGCGCAGCGTCTGGGAGCTGGTGATTTTGAGCAGAGCATAGATTTTCTGGGGGATTTCTCCAAGGCTTTCAATACACTGAACACTAACTTCAAAAATGCCATCAACGCTCTTAAAAACAGCGAGGCAAACCTTCGAAAGCTGACAGATGAGCTGTACATCAACGAGGAGCGGTGGAAGTTAGCGATAGCCTGCACGCAGGATGGTGTTTGGGATGCGGATCTTTGCAAGGGAGAGGCGTATTTTTCGTCCAGGATGTGGGAGATATTACGGAGGCCCGTCAGGTCCGACAAGATATTCTTCAGCGAGAGATATTGGTTCAGGTATGTGCATCCGGATGACAGAGAAAAGCTCAAGTTTAACATAAATGAAGCCGCTTCCAGGATCGGGCAGGAGATGCGGAGGCGTTATTCGGAGTTTCGGCTGAAGTGCGGCGACGGGCAGTATCGTTGGGTGGGAGTTCATCACATGCTCATCTTGGACAACGACGGCAGCCCGTTCAGAATAGTCGGCGCCTGTGAGGATATTCAGGAGCGGCGCCAGCGCGAGGATGCGATAAGGGAACAGGCCACGCACGACAAGCTTACCGGGCTCCCAAATCGTTATCTGTACGCGGACAGGCTCTCCCAGCAGATGGTAATGGCCAAGCGCAACGACGCGTCGATCGTCCTGATCGTGTGGGATCTTGACGGATTTAAAGCGGTGAACGACACACACGGCCACCTGGCGGGCGACACGCTTCTGATCATTGTGGCCGATATGATGAAGTCATCTTTGAGAGAGGCGGATACAGTCGCTAGATTCGGCGGCGATGAATTTGTCATGATCCTTTCGAGCGCAAAGGAGCACGAGCGCGAAGTGGCCTCTCTGATTACCGGAAGAATTTTCGAGGCACTGAAGCCGATGGTGGATCTCGGTGACAACATAAAGGTAAAGATAGGAGCGAGCGGGGGAATCAGCTTCTATCCCAAGCACTCGACGGACCCGAGCGAACTCTTTAATATGGCCGACAAGGCGCTCTATTACGCGAAGAAACACGGCAAAAATATGGCGCGGGAGTGGACCCCGGATCTCGAAGCGCTGGAGTAACATCCTTTGTCTCAGGCGAATCGTGAAATAATCGGCAAGCTGCGGGGAGAGCTCGAATCCGCCGGGATGCGGCAGGGATGGTGGGATGCCTCGGGAATTCTCGTGGCAGTGTCCGGCGGTGGCGACTCCATGGCTCTGCTCTGTCTGTTGCGTAGTTTTTTCAAAGGCAGAGTTGTCGCGGCTCACCTGGAACATGGCTTGAGAGGTGACGCGTCCGAGGCTGACGCTGTGTTTGTCAGCGAATATTGCAAAGAAATGGGAATCGAATGTTTCCTGAAGAGCTGTGACGTCGCTGGCGAGGCCCAAAAGGGAGAGTCCCTTGAGATGGCCGGCCGCAGGGTGCGTTACGAATTTTTCTACGACTTGATGGAGCGCGCCGGATTGCCGTATGTCGCAACCGGTCATACTGCTGACGACACGGTCGAGACGATGCTGCTGAATTTTTTCAGGGGTACGGGAGCGCTGGGTCTGTCCGGAATCAGGGAGAGACGGGGCAGGATAGTGCGTCCGCTGATAAACTGTTTTAGGAAGGATTTGAGAATTTATCTGAAAGAGTCTGCCGTTTCATGGCGAGAGGACGAGACAAACGAGGAGAACACCTATCAGAGAAACAAAATCCGAAATCAACTCATTCCGTGGCTGCGCTCACACATGAACGCCTCTGTTGACAGAGCGCTTCTCGGTCTGGCGGGAGAGTTCCGAGAGATCGTTTCTGAAGAAGAGACCGAAACATTGCCGCTTCTGGGGCTTGTCACGCGGCCTCACCGCACCGCGCTCGCGGCTTGGGATACAGCGTCGGCCAGAAGATTGACCAGATTCAAGCTCTCGAACGTCATCAGGGAACAGGGGGAGAGACTCGGTCTGCCGACCCTCGACCGAAAGAGAGTGTCGGAGCTTGCCGGGCTGATCCGCCGTTCGGACCGCTGGCGCTTTCAGTGGGCGGGAGATGTTGAGGTCTGCGGATCCGCCGCCCTGATCGGCTGGATACATCGGCGGGCACTGACACAGCCAGATGCCGTAGAGATCCGCCTGGAATTGGGAGAAGAGACATCCCTGCTATGGGGAGAGTGGCGGATTGGCCTGGCTCTAAGGGCTCTCCCGGATTGCGAGGACAGATCCCCGCCAGGTTGCAGGGATCGCGAGTGGAGAGCGCTCTTGCCATCCTTCGGGAAGAGCGTTACTGTCACGGTGAAGAGCGCCCGCGAGGCTGGCGTGGAAAAGAGCGTTCTGCCCTGGTGGGATGGATTTGGCAGGCCATTTATCTCGTGGAAGTGTGAAAATTTTAACGGTATCTGGTTGCCTGGCGTATTTGCCGGGATGCATGTTGAGAGCAGTTGTGCTATTATAGCATGTGTTTTTTTGGAATCTATCGATGCGAGATCTGGGGGGAGTCCTTTTGGGTGAGGGGAAGTGCGATCTCAGGCTGGGAAAGATCCTGCTGGACAGGGGGGAAATTGCCCGCCGTGTCAGTGAGATAGCGGATGAGATAACGCGAACATACAGCGGACAGGAGATCATTGTGACTGGCGTCCTCAAGGGAGCCGTAATCTTTATGACGGACCTTGTCCGGCAGATTGGAAGCGAAGTCGATGTAAGGATGGATTTCATGGCTGTCTCGTCGTACGGGAATTCCTCCACGTCGAGTGGCGTCGTCAAAATAGTCAAGGACATGGACGCGAGCATCGAGGGAAAGAATGTGCTCATCGTCGAGGATATCATGGACACCGGGCTTACCCTCTCCTATCTCAGCGGCATCATGACGGCCAGGGAGCCAAAGAGCGTAAGAACCTGTGTCCTGCTTGAGAAGCCTGAACGAAAGAGAGTGGAGAGTAAGATAGCATACCGCGGGTTTGTTATTCCGGACGAGTTTGTTGTCGGATATGGACTTGATTATGCCGGGCGATGGAGAAATCTTCCCGATATTTGGCGTGTCGAGGAAGAGCGGAACGGCCCGCGCGTATAATGTTGAATCATTATTTTAAGGAGACGCTGATTAAATCGCCAGAACGACATCTGCCGACTGGGAACATGGGCTCCGTCAGAGTTCAAGTTTTCACCCTTCAGGCCTCTGACACTGTAAATCAGCCTTCTTAAATTGATGAGATAAATGTGAGTCGCAAAGAGGGGAGTTATGCTTTTGGGTAAACTAGCAAAGAACCTGGGTATATATCTCGTGTTGATAGTTCTCGTGGTAAGCCTCGTGCACGTCTTTCTCTCGCCGTCTCCAAACAGCGGAGAGATAAAGACGGTAACTTACAGTGATCTGCTGAATGCCGCCGACCTTGGAAGAATCGCCAAGATCGTGATAGATGAGGATGTAATCCGGGGAGTCTATGCCGACGGAACGGAGTTTCGCTCGTATGCTGTCGGGATAGGTGAACTCGCTCCCCGTCTTGCGGGCAAGGGGGTAAATGTAGAGGTTCTGCCGCCTCAGAAGACTCCGTGGTGGTCGAGTCTCATGACGTCGCTATTCCCGACACTTCTCCTGATCGGAGCATGGATATTTATTCTGTACAATATGCAGGGCGGGGGCAGCAAGGTGATGAACTTCTCGAAGAGCAAGGCAAAGCTCTTTCTGGACAATCGTCCCAAGGTGACGTTCGATGACGTCGCCGGATGCGATGAATCCAAGGAGGAGCTGGAGGAGGTCGTCGATTTTCTGCGAGATCCCGGCAGATTCGCGAAACTCGGGGCAAAGGTCCCCAGAGGAGTCTTGCTCCTCGGCTCGCCGGGGACCGGCAAGACGCTGCTCTCCCGGGCTGTCGCCGGAGAGGCTGATGTCCCGTTCTTCAGCATAAGCGGATCGGACTTCGTCGAGATGTTCGTCGGAGTTGGAGCGGCAAGAGTCCGCGATCTCTTTGAACAGGCGAGGCGTTATCAGCCCTGCATGGTGTTCATCGACGAAATCGACGCAGTCGGCCGCCAGCGCGGGGCAGGACTCGGCGGAGGGCACGATGAACGCGAACAGACGCTGAATCAGCTGTTGGTCGAGATGGATGGCTTCGAGGCAGGCGCTGGGATTATTCTCATCGCGGCCACGAACAGGCCCGATATCCTTGATCCGGCACTGCTGCGCCCTGGGCGTTTCGACAGACAGATCGTTGTGGACCGCCCGGATGTAAACGGACGGCTAGCGATAATCAAAGTTCACATAAAGGACAAGAGACTGGCGCCCGATGTGGATCTTGATGTGATAGCCCGCAGAACCCCTGGTTTTGTAGGAGCCGACCTCGCCAATCTGGTGAACGAGGCCGCGTTGCTGGCCGGGCGCAGAAACAAGGAGATGCTGGAGATGCCCGAGTTCGAGGAGGCAATCGACAGGGTGATGGCCGGTCCCGAGCGCAAAAGCAGGGTGATAAGCAAGAAGGAGCGGGAGATCATAGCGTATCATGAGGTGGGCCATGCCGTTGTCGCAAGATCGATTCCGGGCTCGGACCCCGTTCATAAGATCTCGATAATCCCAAGGGGGCACATGGCGCTCGGTTATACCCTTCAGGTACCGGAGGAGGACAGGTTCCTGGTGTCAAAGAATGAACTCCTGAACAGGATATGCGTCCTTCTGGGAGGGCGGGTTACGGAGTCGATAAAGTTCGGCGACGTGACGAGCGGGGCTCAGACCGATCTGGAGCGGGCCACCCAGACTGCCCGCCAGATGATAACGCAGCTCGGCATGAGCGACCGGCTCGGGCCGGTCACTCTCGGCAAGAAACATCACGAGGTCTTTCTAGGGCGGGATATAATGGAGGATCGGAATTACAGCGAGGAGATTGCCTATGCCATAGACCAGGAGATCCGCAGGATCATCGACGAATGTTTCGAACGCGTGCGCGAGATACTCATCGGCAGCATGGCGAAGGTCGATGAGATCACCTCCATATTACTGGAAAAGGAAGTGCTGGAGGGCTCCGAGTTTAATGAGCTTCTGGGCTTGCCAGCACAGGACGAGCATGACAGCGAACTCTTGATGAAGGCCGACTCCCGGCGTGATAACGCTGAGGAGAATGAGACCGGCGAGGAGCTTTGCGTGGAAGCGTGACATCGGATTTGAATAAAACCGCCTCCTCCCGCACGACAGGTTGGAGGCGGTTTATTTGAAATGCCTTTTGTGGTGGTATGCCCAGTAACAGACTCTCTTCCGTGACACCTCTTGAGATCGTTTCATCTTTCCATAAACCGCGAATACGGATTATTACCTAATGACATAAGTTCAATTCAGACAGAAACGCTATCGTCCCGCGCTCGGCCTTAGGTTTGAATTTACGGTTGACTATTGACATACATACGCGAAGGTATATATTTACTCGTGCCTGTTACATGAACGAGAGGGAGATGCAGATGGCGCGAAGGACAAAAGAGGAGGCTCGGGAGACCAGAGAACGGCTCCTGGAGGCCGCGTTCGAGATCATGAGCGAGAAACCGTTTTCGAGCGTCTCGATGAGCGAGATCGCAAAGAGAGTGGGTCTCTCGAAGGGCGCCACATACTGGCACTTCAAGAATAAAACGGATATCCTCCTGAACGTCATAGAAAGCGTCTGCATGCAATCGAGTTACGAAATGCTGGGTGGCATCAGAGAAGGCGGATCCGTGAACGATGTGCGCGAATACTTTAAAGCAAAGATCAGCGGCGCCAATCGCAGTAAGCGCATTCAGATGATCAGCCGGCTGATGAATCGAAAAAACGAGTGGCCGGACGAAGTGCGCAAAAAATTGCCGGACATGTTTATAGAATTCGCGAAGTCCGAGAGCGAAATGGTGAAGGGATCGCTCCAGAAGCTGCGGGAGGAGGGCAGAATTATGACAGGTATTTCGGTGGATGATCTGTCTGTGCTCATCACGGCAATATTTCACGGACTATTCATATTCCAGGTGCTTCAGCTTTATGATATGGACTTTTCAAAGTATACCGATTTCGTATTTGACGCGTTTGAGAACGCGGTGAAAGAACGATAACTATAAAAAATATCCCTAAGAGGGAAGGAGTGCGTAAGAACATGGCATTGAAGTCAAACAAGGGCATTTGGAGGATGAACGCGGTTCTGGTGGTAATAATCGTGGCCGCTCTGTTATTGAAGCCGCAGATTGTTCAAGATCTGGGAGTAAGAGAGGCTCTGTCTGCTGAGACTCCCTCGCCGCAGGCCCCTCCGGCGCCTCCCGTGGGTGTTTACATCCTCAAGGAGGCCGATCTTGCGGTGGAGAAGGAGTACATAGGCGTCGTCGAGCCGATACAGACGGTAACCATCAGGCCGCAGGTAGCAGGGGAGATCGCAGCGGTACATTTCAAGGAAGGGTCCCTCGTCAAGGAGGGCGACACGCTTTTCACGCTGAATGGCAAGCAGTACGAGGCCAATGTGGCATTAAGAAGAGCCGACCTCGCGAAGGCTCAGGCCAATCACTCCAGGGCCTCGAAGTACTACGGCCGCCTTAAATCCGCCGATCTGAGGAGCATCTCCGCGGCGGACCTGGACATGGCTCAAAATGACGTGTCGCAGGGCAAGGCGGCAATAGATCAGGCGAGGGCCGCGCTCAGGCTCGCCGAGATCGATCTGGGCTACACCAAGGTCAAGGCGCCGATATCAGGCAGGATCGGCAGGGCTGAGATAACAAAGGGAAACTACGTGACGCCGTCCTCGGGCGCGCTAGCGACGATAGTGCAGGTGGACCCGATCCGCGTCGCCTTCGCGCTGCCTGATAAGGATTACCTTGAGCAGACGGAGGCTTTCAAGGCTTCCGGCAATTCGGTATACGAAACCTCCATTCTCCTTGCCGATGGGAGACGCTATCCATCCGGCGGCAAGCGCGATTTCG
>JAIRWR010000119.1 GCA_031268885.1 Synergistaceae bacterium | reverse complement strand
CAACGGAGGGATGGCGGTAATCGCCCATTCAAGAAGAGCGACGTTCGGACACGACCAGCGCGCCGCGGTATTCTGCTCGAAGGGCGCGATGTCGATTTCAAACGATTCCAGCTCGACGGCATACTTCAGCGATGAGAATGGGCTGCTCTCGGAACCGCCGCTCTTCTTCTTCCTGGAGCGTTACAAGCAGGCATATCGAGACGAGATCGCTTCCTTCGTGAGGGCAATAGAGACGAACAGCGAGACAGAAGTGACGGCCAGAGACGGGCTTCAGCCCGTTCTGATTGGGCTTGCGGCCAAGAGATCCCTGCTCGAACACAGGCCGGTTCGGATAGAACAGTAGCTGGAGGGTTCCAAGTTCTCACATTTGAAAGTTGAAAAGCCTTCAATTGATGTATAGTAATCCCCTGGTATGCCAATACAAAAGGAGGTTGCCATCGACTGAAGGCTTATGAATAATTATATTAATCCACGAACAGACTCGACGGAACATGACTCCCACTAATGACGTTATACGAACCCGCTGTTTGAGGTTTATCCCCAACCATGGCGAAACGCCGGATTATGTGATATGCTTAACATAGGGCAAAGTTGGAGCGGGGTGAGGTTGTGAGTTATCCATGTGAGTGGAGGTTTCGTATGCCGGCGGCGTTTATCCTGATATCGCTCGTACTGTTGCAGGTGTTTGTCATGCTGTCCACATCGGTGAGAGTACAACAGGATATTGTGCCGTATGAGGCGAGTTCGTTTGTCCTCGTTTTACGGACGACCGGCGACGGAACTCTCTCAACGCCGAGACAGAACAGCGCGTGTGACGGCATCCTGTCTTCAATTATTCGACTTGCCTCAAGTGTCGCCGACAAGGTAAAAACAGCCGCGTTTACATGCTTGAACGCGCGGCTCTTCGATCCGCTGAATACACAGACTGGCTGTAACACCTCTGTAGCTCCATGTTCGGAAACGGTCTCCAGGAAATAGGGATTCCTCCGCATCCATCCTTTAAAGCCATTCTCTATCCAGGAATCCGACGGCACGCCATGAGGGCGAAGTTTCTGCCAGAGGAAGAGGGTTATACAAAGTCAGGAGGATTGTATTTATGTCCTTACTTCACGTAGGACTGGACATAGGCTCTACAACAGCCAAGGCGGTCGTATTGGATGACGATGATCGCGTTATCTACAGCCGCTACTGCAGGCACTTCGCCGATATTCGCACTGCTATCGGCGGGATGATGAGCGAGATCAGCGAGAATTTCAGCGACTCTATGAAAACTGTCGCGATCGCCGGTTCCGGGGCTCTTGCCCTGGCCGAGGGAGTTCAGGTGCA
Source organism: Synergistaceae bacterium (assembly GCA_031268885.1). Lineage (GTDB taxonomy): Bacteria > Synergistota > Synergistia > Synergistales > Synergistaceae > JAIRWR01. The sequence continues at coordinate 2,409 of JAIRWR010000119.1, read as the reverse complement.
CTTCGAGCAGGAGCTGATCGCGAGTTCCGCGAGCGTCGAGCGATATCTGAGGGGCGTAGATGTCTCAATAGAGCTGGGCGGCGAGGATGCCAAGCTTACGTTCTTCGACCCGGCGGGAATCGATCAGAGGATGAATGAAACGTGCGCCGGCGGTACGGGGGCCTTTATAGATCAGATGGCCGCGCTTCTCGGCACGGACGCGGCGGGATTGAACGAGCTCGCGAAGGGATACGGGACAATATATCCTATAGCGTCGCGCTGCGGGGTGTTCGCTAAGACCGATATTCAGCCTCTTCTAAACGATGGGGCATCCAAGCGCGACATAGCCGCCTCGATCTTCCAAGCCATAGTAAATCAAACTATCAGCGGGCTAGCCTGCGGTAGGAGAATAGCCGGGAATGTCGCTTTCCTGGGGGGACCTCTCTACTTCCTCTCGGAGCTAAGGGCGCGGTTCGTCGAGACACTGGGACTGAGTGAGGATCAGACCATATTTCCTGAAAATCCGCATCTGTTTGTGGCGATAGGGGCGGCGATTCTCGGCAAGAAGCGGGGCGACATCGTTGACCTGGGCGAACTCCAGAGAGAAGCGGCCGCTTTTTTCTCGGGTCGAAAGACGGATCCCGTAAATATTCTCCCCGCCCTCTTCATAGATGAGGAGTCGCGGAAGGAGTTCAAACTGCGCCATTCCATATCGGACGTCAGGAGGGTCGATCTCACCGAGTACAAGGGAGTCTCGTATCTGGGCATCGATGTCGGCTCTACGACTACAAAGGCAGTGCTGATAGGATCGGATGGAGAACTGCTCTTCTCTCGCTACTGTCAGAACAGCGGGGGCGAGCCGATCAAAACAGTAAGGGACATCCTGACGGAACTGTACGACGAGCTGCCGCCGGATGTGACCATTGCCCGCAGCGGTGTAACCGGTTATGGAGAGAAGCTAGTCCAGGCCGCTTTCGGGATAGATATTGGAGAGGTCGAGACGGTGGCTCACGCAAAGGCGGCCGAGTCTGTCCTGCCCGGGGTCGAATTTGTGATCGACATAGGAGGGCAGGACATGAAGTGCCTTGGTATACGCAACGGGGTGATAAGACGCGTCTTCCTGAACGAGGCCTGCTCGTCGGGGTGCGGGTCGTTCCTGCAGAGCTTTGCGGAGTCGCTCGGCATGACGGCACAGGACTTCGCCGCGGAAGCGGAGAACTCGGTGATGCCCGTCGATCTCGGCTCCAGATGTACAGTCTTCATGAACTCAAGGGTCCGTCAAGCTCAAAAAGAGGGGGCGGAGATTCGCGACATATCGGCTGGCCTCGTCTACTCCGTGGTCCGCAACGCGCTTTACAAGGTGCTCAAGATCCGCTCCGCGGATGAACTCGGCGGCAAAATAGTCGTTCAGGGGGGCGCTTTCAGAAACGACGCGTTATTGCGCGCGTTCGAGCTTGTTACCGGCAGGGAGGTCGTGCGCCCTGGAATATCCGAACTCATGGGCGCGTTCGGAGCCGCCCTTGCCGCCAGGGACGCCGAACGCGCGGGAGAGACGACACTGGCCGGCGCGGAGGCGATAAGATCGCTCGAATCCTACAGCGGCACGGCCAGATGCAAGGGATGCGGCAACAGGTGCATATTGACGCGCACGAGATTCGGCGACGGCAGGAGCTACGTCTCCGGCAACCGCTGCGAACGCGGTGGCGCCGCGAGCGCCAATCGGAAGGAATCGCCGCCGAATCTATACGAGCGCAAGTACAGAAGGATCTTCGACTTTTACAAGCCACTTCCGGCCGAGGAGTCGCCCAGAGGAACGATCGGCATCCCGAGGGTCCTCGGCATGTACGAGGACTATCCGTTCTGGTTCACGCTGTTCACGGAGCTTGGCTGGCGTGTGGAGCTGTCGTCGGAAAGACCGGGCGAGAACCTGGGGATAGACACGATACCGTCGCAGACGGTATGCCATCCGGCGAAACTTGTCCACAGACACATCGTTGACCTGCTCCAGAGGGGAGTCCGACGGATATTCTTCCCCATACTTCAGAGGGAGTCGGAGCAGTTTGACGACGCCCATCAGTGTTTTAACTGTCCGGTAGTCACCGGCTATCCGGATGTCGCCATGCTCAACATCGACGCCCTCCAGGCCAGCGGAATTGATTTTATGAAGCCATCGCTGCCATTTGACATACATAACAAGAGAGGGAAGCTGAAGAAACGGCTCGATGATGTGCTGTCGAGGTTTGGGGTGACGAAGAAGCTCTTGAGCAAGGCGTTTGAACTCGCGCTGGAGGCGCAGAGAGCATTTCGGCAAGATATAAAGCTCTTTGGCGACGAGGCTGTAGAATATCTGAAAAAGACAGGCGGAGTCGGTATAGTCCTCGCCGGACACCCTTATCACCTGGACCCGGAAGTTCATCACGGCATACCGGA
>JAIRWR010000100.1 GCA_031268885.1 Synergistaceae bacterium | reverse complement strand
AGGCGATGGAGATGATAACGGCAAAAGAACCGATGATCGGCAGAGCGCTGACAGTCGAGGACGTGTTCGTCAAAAACGACGAAGAGCGCTGTCTTTATGAACTGCGTGAAAAAGGACGGCTGGAATTTGAAAACGCCATGTTTACCGCCGAACTCCGAGGCGAACAAAGGGGCGAGCTAAGGGGCCGGCAAGATGGCATACAGGAAGGGATGCAGAAAGGACGGCAGGAAGGGATACAAGTAACAGCCCGTTCGATGTTAGCCAGAGACCTGCCGCTTACGCTGATCTCGGAAATATCCGGGCTCTCAATCGAAGAAATAAAAACCCTCAAAGAGACGAGCGAAAATCACAACGGCTGATTGACAGAAAAAAGCGGGTGGCAGTAAAACTGGAGAGTTCAAAGTTCTCACATTCAGAAGTTGAAAAGCCTTCTAAAGACCCGGATGTCAAAAAGCTCTATAACGGCAATAACATAAAAAAGTGGGCGGCTATACGCAGGCAAGCCGAAAAGAGACTGAGGGTGCTGGATGCGGCGGACAGACTCGAAACCTTGACACTATTACCGAGCAATCAATTTGAGGCGCTCCGGGGAAACCGTAACGGACAGTATAGCATACGAATAAACGATAAATGGCGGATATGTTTTACATGGCCTCTAGACACAGACTGGTTGAACCTTCAAATGTCTTACGAGCTTGATTTAGCGCTGGTTGACAATGGGTCAAGGTTGGCCGAAATAGTCCCATTGTCTGAAATCGCCGCCATAACTTAGACCTGATAAAATATTTGCTATTTTCTTGCGAGACTTGAGAATTCAAAGTTCTCACATTCGTAAACTCTAAAATCGGGTAATTCATATCGATGACAGACTCAGAGAAGAAGGAGAGTGTCTTTTTCACGCGCCCGATATTTCGTTATTCATATCCTCGTGTCGAACGTACCCATGGCGCCGGGGGAGATCATCTTCTCTCCAAGCCGCCGCCACTCGGTGATCAGCATTTCGTTCAAGGAGCGGGCCTCGTTCATTAGCCGGGACAGAATGGACATCTCTATCTTGAGCCTGTTCACGGTCTCCATGAGCTTCTTCGCGGATGCCTCCACAATGACCGACTCTTCCGGTGGGAGGAGTCCGACGATCTGAGAGACGACAGCGTCGCAGCCCAACTTACGAGCGACCTCGCCGCTCACCCGCATCCGTTTGGTTTCGATTGCCTGGCAGCGCACGGATACCCTGCGAAGGTCTGACATGAGGTCTTGTAACTCGGAGAGGCGCCCTTCTTTGAGCGCCTCCCGCTGTTTGACGACTACAAACAACAGCTCAGACAGAATCTCATCCTGCCTGAGCAGCGTGTCCGCTAAAGTTGCCGATTTCTCGGGCATCAGAGATCGGTCTTCTTATTGATGCCGGCCCATATCAGGCGATTCGCGAGAGCATTGAGATCGGGCTCGTATGTGCCCTCGTCGATCCTCTTCTTAATACCGCTCACAAGATCCTCCCGCACGTCCGGAATTTTGCTGAGCTCTGTGGAAATATTGGCCATCTCGCGCGCGAATGAACTGACCGCAAAACCGTCAGACGCGACAGACAGTTCCTCCGCATCCCAATGGCTCCCCCGTTTCTGTTTCAGTGGCTCCGCTCCGCTGATCCCAGTGACATCATTGATTTTTTCAATCATTTCTTTAACTCACCTCTCCAGGTGGAAACATCTCGTTATAACTATTATCGGACGATGACACGCCGTCTTTATAGCAGGTTTGAAAACAAGACTCAAATACCAGGACTCCGCTCCTCCTTAAGAAACTCCGCCACGACGGCGAACTCCTCTTGGTTCCTCTTTGGCGCGAGATGAAACAGTCCGCAATCAATGAAAGAGTTAATCTTGCATTCGTCCACGTCAAAGATTTTAGCGATATCAGCAACGCCAAACTCCCTATCGGGGTTGTCCCTGATGAGATCCCTGGCCTTTCTGTAGAGGATCTCCTCCTCGTCCCTGCAATTTACGCAAACAGGCCTGTGTCCGCCTATATCCACGAAGGCTCTTCCGCAAAAGGAACACCTTATGATATCCAAGGCCACAGAGTTCACCTCCTATACGACGTTCACCGGCCTCCCCTGCTCCAGACGGCGGCGCCCTCCACAAGGATGCCAGCCTCCCGCAAAGCGCCGCTTGCCGCGGCAAGCGTGCTGCCGGTCGTGAAAACATCGTCAATCAACAAAACCACAGATCCGACTGCGATAACTCCACCGGCGGACATAGCGCCTTCAGGCAGGTCTCTGCCGCCCTTCGAACTCCTTATGGCCTGTCTTCCGATGTCCTCCCTCCACGATAACATAACCTTGACTGGAATTCCCCATACCGATGACATACCGGAGGCTATCACCTCCGCCTGATTGTACTCTCTTTCGCTCCCGGAGTGAAGCGGAACGGGAACCAGAAAATCCACCTCCGGCCTCGGCAGCCTTCCGGCCATAATCACTCCCATGCTCCTCGCCAGGCTTTTGCCGTTCTCGTATTTCATCACGCGTACCACATCGCGGCAGGCCCCAAAGTATTCGGTGGCGGCCATACACGTCGGCCCCGCCGGATGTTCCGGACAACGGACCGGCGCGCCGCAGATCATACAAAAAAACCCCGCGGAGCTCACAAGCGTCTCCATGCACTCTACGCAGGCAAGTTTACCCAGCCTGCCGCAGATCGGACAAGCGGCAGGCCAGACAATGTGAAGCAGGCTCTCCGCCAGAGTTATTATGCCATGCTCTCCGCGTCGGCGCGTATCGCCCCGGCCCTGTCCGTCATCTCCCATTGGGGGATGGGATCGAGATCAATCCTGCCGACGTGTCCATAAGCCGCGATTCTGCGATATTGCGGCTTGCGCAGATCAAGATCGCGGATTATCGCCGCCGGACGGAAGTCGAAGTGCTTGCGCACGAGTTCTGTTATTCTGTAATCTGGAATCTTCCCCGTTCCATACGTATCGACCATTATGGAGACTGGATTGGCCACGCCTATGGCATAGGCTACCTGTATCTGGCATTTCGCGGCAACGCCGGCCGCGACTATGTTCTTTGCCGCGTATCTCGTCATATACGCGGCGGAACGATCCACCTTGGTCGGGTCCTTGCCCGAGAAAGCGCCTCCGCCGTGCGGCACCACGCCGCCGTATGTATCGACGATTATCTTTCTCCCCGTCAGGCCGGAGTCGGCATGAGGGCCGCCGAGGACAAAACGCCCCGTGGGATTGACCAGAATCCTGGGGTTCCCGTCCTGAAGATACTCCGGCATTACCGGCTTGATCACGTGCTCAATTATATCCGCCTCAATCTGGCTCGCGTCAACCGCCGGATGGTGTTGCGCGCTGATAACTATGGTGTCCGCCCTGACTGGTTTCCGCCCCTCGTACTCAAGCGTCACCTGCGACTTCCCATCGGGGCGCAGATATGGAAGGACCAGGTCCTTCCTCACCTTGGCGAGGCGGCGGGCCAACCTGTGAGCAAGGCTTATCGGGGCGGGCATGAGCTCCGGCGTCTCGTCACACGCGTATCCGATCATCATTCCCTGATCTCCCGCGCCTATCCTGTCTATGTCCTCATCGTCCATCTCGGACTCCCTGACTTCGAGAGCCTTATCGACGCCCCGCGCTATGTCAGGGGACTGCTCGTCGATCGCGGTGAGCACCGCGCAGGTATCGCCGTCAAAACCGTACTTCGCCCTGGTATAGCCGACATCTTTTATTGTATTGCGCACTATCCTAGGTATATCGACATACACGTTTGTCGATATCTCGCCTGTAACAACAACCAGACCCGTGCTGACCAGCGTTTCGCATGCAACACGCCCCCTTGGCTCCCTCTCAAGAATCGAGTCCAGGATCCCATCAGAGATCTGATCCGCGAGTTTGTCCGGATGCCCCTCGGTTACAGATTCCGACGTCACAAGGTATCTTTCTTTGCTCATCGAACACACCTCCATCTTTAATTTCCCTCGTTGCCGAGTATATTCGTTATTTTCGCACGGATTCGGCAATTACGCAATGCCGATAGGGAAACACTGATTAATGGAGCCCTGAAATTTATATCGATCCGCATCCAGACAGGAATCAATCTCCTCGCCGAGTGCAAGTGAACACTCAATCGGCCATCTCCTCAGCTGTATTCGATCGGAGCCCGCTGAAGGATCATCAGGCCCTCCCTGTTTTCGAAACCGTGTCTCGCGAGGAATGGAACGAGCCCGCTGGCATAACACGTTATCATCGGTATGTCCTTTACCGCCGGGTGTGTCAGCGTGTAGCGCATCAGCCTGGAGCCTATGCCCTTCCCCTGGTGATCGGGGTGGACGAGAACGTCCCAGATGCACCCTCTGAAGACGAAGTCTGTAAGCATCCGGCAGAACGCCACCAGTTTGCCGGAACAGCGCGCCGAAAAACAGAGGTTCGATCCCTTGAGCATTCGGTCTATCTGATCTAAAGACCGGCTTCTCCCCCAGCGCGTAAACCTGTACAGCTCCTGCAGCTCCGTTGGGAGCACTGCCAGATGGCTGTCGTAAAACGCGTAATCCTCGATTCTAGTAGGCATCTTCGCCGCTGTCGTTCGCATACGCCGGATAACTGTCTACAGCTTCCGAGCGTCCCTGGAAGCGGACACGCCTCCCCTGCCGCCGTCGCCCTTCCGCTTGTACAGGGGCATTCCGCCAAGGACGCCGCGCGGATCTTCTGCCTTGAACTCTCCAGCCACCTTGATCTGAAGAACCTGCCCGGTCCCACAGCGGCAGCAAGTCCAGTTAACGCGCGCAACTCCATCTCTATCCGGCGCCCCGGCCAGTACCTTCGTCTCCCCGCAGATCTCGCACTCCGCTATGACCATTCTTCACCACTTCTCTCCGCGATTTTTAAAGATTTTTCAATCTCCATGATGACGCAAGTGTTCACAAGCACTCGATACAGACATTGGCTTCCGTTCGAACGCCGGTTAGCGTCATTCCCCGATCTCTATCCTGATGTTGACCGGTCCCTCTGTATAAATGTCGGTCGCCGCCATAAGCCTGACTGTCTTTTGTGTATCCGTATCGTCTATTCTCTCCACAGCCTCGAAGAAGTCCACCGAACCGAGGTTGCCGACGTTCCCGGTCAGCGGGTCGGGCATGACGCCGAGCGCCACAGCCCTTCCGTTGATTCGCTTCAGGAGTGTGTAAAGCACATCAGCCGTGTTGTCCTGCCCAAATTCCCCCGTCAGGGTCTCAGACATGAGGATCTCGTCCTTGGCGAAGACGCGCCGGCTGTCGAACACGCTGACGAGCCCCTCAACCGCCTGTCCCTCGACCGCGTTAGAGAGCGCGGTCAACCTGAGCGCCCGCCTCCCTTTGGATGCCATGACCTCAAAAGCAACCGCGCGTCTGACCTCGTCAGTCAGGATGACGTTTATCGGCTTCAGCGGCTTGGTATACGCAAACGAACCGTCCGTCCCGGAGGACTTCTCCGACAGGTACTTCTCCGCCGCGCCGATCAACCCCGACATGGCGAGATCAATCTCCCCGGCTGTTATCGTCCCGCCGTCGGCTGGCGGTTCGACGAACGTCTGCGCGAGCAGCTCTCCCTGGAGGGCTACAACGCGCTCCTTCTTCATGTCAAAGAGGCCCTTTTTTAACTGTTCAGTCTCGGCTCTGAGCAGCGCGACCGCGTTCTCAGTCTGAATTTTTTCAGTCCGCAGCGCGCTCAGTTCCCTGCCCAACTCCTGCCGTTCGATATCGAGACTTCGCGCTGACATCTCCATAAAAGTCAGTCTCTCCTGCGCCACCAGCAGGTCCTCCGAAGCGGAGGCAAGCGACGATCTCATCGACTCCAGATCCGATCTCGCGCCCATCAGGTCGAACTCCATGTCGTAGAGCTGACCCTGCCTGTCGTTTAAGTCCTTGTTGAGCGAAGCTATCTGGCGCTCGAGATATCTCTGCCCGAACATCGCCATGCGGATTGATTCGGATGTATAACCCGCGACGGCGAGGGTCAGGATGGCCACCCCTACTCCAGTGAAAAGGGTTATCACGGTCGTTGTGTAGCGAGGGCGAAGTCCGAAGAGGGATATCCTCCTCTTGCCGATCCTCATGCCGAGCATGTCCCCAACGTACGAGACTACAGCGCTTATCGAGATGATGATCAACAGCAGATGCCAGTTGAACTCAGACGGACTGAACCCCATACGCCCACCTCCAGGGTACGATCGCTACGCGATAACTCTATCACGACTTTCCGGGTTTGCCATGAATAAAACTACAGAAATTTTACAACAGCGGGACTGGACATTCACCCTCTCCCGCTTCAGACCGATTAATTTATAATTATTTCAGTAGAGTTTACGCTAATTTCACCTATTTTGCAATCCCAAAATTCTATTTCAAAATTCTATTTCTCATCATCAACTTTCTCAATCTACAGCCGTTTCAGATGTGGATTGATATGCTATACTTGAGACAGGTACAAGTTGCGCTCCGCGCGAAAAATACTGTAATGTTTTCACGGCTTCCCCGCGGATACCGGTTGACTGAAAAGCGGTATATTTTTATACGCGGCCCACAATATGAGGATAACTCGGAGCGGTCAAGCGCGGAACGATCAGGAAGGGATGTGGAATATATGGATGATATAATGAATGATATGCTGGGCGAGCTGGCCCATAAATTAATAGAGGAATCGGGCAGAAAGGAATTTGAGGCTCGACGCCCGCGGCGGCTTTTGAGAGAGAAGAGTATTAATCTGGAGGATCTGTGGGAGATGCTGCCTAAGGAACCCAAGCCTTTCGACATCGAGGAGGTCCGGGACGAGACACACCTGAGGAAGATCATCATGGACAGGGCTCTGGATACAGTCGTGCATAACGTCACCGCTTCAGTGATGGGCGGTCCAATGGTGCCGTTTGCGGATCTGCCTGAGGATCAGCAGGCGAGACTCCTTAACAAAATCATGTTGGACTTCTTGGACAGCAACAGTGGGCCTGGCCCCATTCTCCGGCGATCTATCGCGTTAACGATCCTTAGTTATCGAATGCGGAACCGGCTGAAGGAATTACTGTCGGCTCTGAATCCGTCGTCCCACAAGTTCAAACGTGCCGAACAGGGCATCGCCTATATCGAAAAGCAGATCAAGGCCGGAATGTTTTACTTCGAGGCCTGGACTTTTTTTACCGACGACCCTGGGGGAAAACAGTCCGATCTGGCAAAACAAAAACTGGTGGAGCGTCTTTTGAAACGAGAGACGAAGGATTGACAGAACCGATACGCGGGAGGTGTAACGCGGGTGGCAAAGACAGAGACGATGTTAAGGGGAATCTTGATGGGTTCCGAAATCTTGGATTACCTCACCAGGGAAGACGTGGAAAAGAGAGTAGAAGCACTCATAGAAAAAAACGCCCAACACTGGACGGAGCGCGCGGAGGAATTTGAGGAGACGCTAAATTCAACCCTTCCCGACGAAGAGAAGGAACGTCTTATGATGGAGATAGTGAATGACCGTATCTCGGGGCGAGAAGCCGTTGAAAGAGAGCAGCGCATGGCCGCTCTTCAAATACGGAAAGATTACGCGGATTTCAAGAGACACGAAGATGACGCGTTCAAAGCCATTATCGCCGGCAATTTTCCCAAATATGAACGCGCCATGATGAATGCGGTGGAAGCGGGCAACTTGGTGGACATGGGACTCGAATTCATCGAAAACGCGCACCGGTTCTTTTCGAGCTTCAAAGTGACAAAGATGCGCATTCTTCCGTCAGAAGAGGACGACTCGCCGCCAGCCGCGGAAGAGTAGCGCGCGCCGATGAGGTGAACGGCTCTTAGTCGGCTTAGTGTCGCCTGTGTTATAGTCAGCGTAATCAATATTTGACAATCAATTGAATCTATGGCATTATTAAACGCGTTTCCGGCAATTTCTATATTACGGTTTCAGGAGGTGGGGGCGATGTCCAAATATTTGGCTCTGCGACGAGACCGATGCAAGCAGTCGGCTGTTGTTTATAATGCAGCGTTGAAGGGGACATGGCAACCCCGTACTGGCGACAGAGAAGAAACGCCGCGGCTGAAAGCGTTTCCCGCATAAAGGCGGAGGTTTTTATTTTTGCCCGTACCCCTGAGCTGACGTCGAAGAAAGGCCTCAATACAACAGAGACCAAGTAGGCGTTCGGCGGCCCTCCGTTAAAGGGCCTAAACGAGCGGACACGGTATAACGTGTCAATAAGGGTGGCACCGCGGGTTTCTGTTATGAGGAAAATCCGTCCCTTCTTCTCCTTAACTGGAGAGGAAGGGACGTTTTTTATTTCCACAAAATAAAAATGGAGGCGATTACACAGTGAATGGCAACGAGGGAAAAAAAGGCAAGGTCGTTCTGGCGTACAGCGGAGGACTCGACACGTCGGTGGCGATTCCATGGCTTAAGGAACAGGGTTACGACGTAGTGACCATGACGGCGGACGTTGGGCAGCAGGCGGACAACATGGACGAAATCAACGAGAAAGCGATCAAGACGGGGGCTCTCACGGCTCATATGCTGGACCTCCGCAAGGATATGGTCGAGAATTTCATCTGGCCGGGGCTCAAGTCCAACGCGCTCTACGAGGGGGTCTATCCCCTCAATTCGGCATACTCCCGTCCCATAATAGCTCAGGCGCTCGTTTACGTCGCGCACCTGGAGTCCGCCGTCGCGATCGCTCACGGCTGCACCGGCAAAGGGCAGGATCAGGTCCGCATAGAGATCTGCGCCAATGCCCTCGACCCGGCGCTGGAGGTCATCGCTCCAGTGAGGGATTGGCACATGACCAGGGAGGAAGAGATGGCGTACGCGGAAGAGCACAACGTGCCCGTGCCAACTACGAGAAAGAGCCCATACAGCCTTGATGACAATCTCTGGGGCAGATCTTGCGAGTGCGGGGCACTGGAAGATCCGTGGAATAAACCACCTAAGGATGCGTACGGCCTCACGGCGGATCCGCTCGATGCGCCGGACAAGCCCGCTGTGACCGAGATAACGTTCAAGAAGGGCATCCCGGTCGCGGTGGATGGAGAGTTCATGGAAGGGGTAGAGCTCATCGGAGCGCTCAACAAGCTGGCCGGTTCCCATGGAGTGGGCCGTATAGACCTTGTCGAGAACAGGCTGGTCGGCTTCAAGAGCAGAGAGGTCTACGAATGTCCCGGCGCTGTAGTGTTGATTACCGCTCACAAAGCTCTGGAGACGATCACGCTCGCGAAGGATGTAATGAGGGTGAAGGCTGACATGGAGAAAAAGTTCGCGGAGCTGACTTATGAGGGCTACTGGTTCTCGCCCCTGATGGATGCCATACAGGCTTTTGTGGATAATACCCAGGAGGTAGTCAGCGGAACAGTTCGCGTTCAACTCTACAAAGGACAGGCTGTGGTCGAGGGCATGAAGTCGGAGAACGCGATTTATCGCTACGACCTCGCCACATACTCCGATGGCGACTCGTTCGATCACTCGGCCGCGGTCGGATTTATAAATGTTTGGGGCCTTCCCATTAAAACATGGACGCGGACGCACCCTAAGGAGAGAGTCTCTTTCAAATCAGCCGCGGACAAGAAGCTGACGGCAGGTTCGTAGAGCTGTCTGCGACGACAGAGGCGATCGAACGCATCGGGGCCTTAGGACCCGACGAGTTCCCGATGCGTTTCAAAAGAGTGAGACAGCGTGTTTAATTGAGTTACCGCGCTTGATCTGGCGGTAATATACTCTCGTTCGAAATACGGATTCATATCAATAAAATCTCCCAGGAGCTTGACATCGATCGCCGTTACTCACTAAAATCGTAACGTAAGTTGTATCAGAGGATGCCTCGTGGAGGCGTCATTTACTCTTATCGAGAGTGGCTGAGGGATCTGGCCCTGTGAAGCCCGGCAACCTGCTTGCGCGTAAACGCTCTGGCGTGGTGCCAAAACCTTCGATCGATAGCGATCGGGTGATGAGAGAGGGAGAAGCCGGGAAGCCTTCCTCGTCGGAAGGTTTTTTTATTTGAACCGGCTTGTGCTGTTCGCGCCGCGCAATACGATGGTTTTCTATTTGGAGGGAGGTATCGGCGTTGTCCGATGAAGCTGAATTTGAGGAATCGCTTGGTCACGTAACTATAGAAAATGTCGTACTGGACTCGGGCAAGATACTGCCGCTTGTCGAGCAGAGATACGCCACATACGGTCATCTGGCCGCGGATGGCTCGAACGCGGTGCTTATATGCCACGCTCTGACTGGCAGCCATCATCTCGCGGGACCGGACGTCCCCGGTCTGCCGGGAGGTTGGCTTGGCCCGCTGATCGGCCCTGGTAGGGCGTTCGATACAAACAGATTCTGCATAATATGCTTCAACAACATGTGCAGTCCATACGGCAGTACCAGTCCGATGAGCATAAACCCAGAGACTGGCAGGCCGTGGGGGATGTCGTTTCCAGTCATCACTCCCCGGGATATAGCGAGGGTTCAGAGACTAGCCCTCGGCAGCATGGGCATAGAAAGGCTGGCGTTGGTCCTTGGCGGTTCACTGGGAGGGATGATCTCTCTGGAGCACGCGCTCAGCTTTCCCGAACTGGTCGGTTGTTGCTGTGTGATTGCCGCGCCAGCCAGGCTTTATCCTCAAGCCATAGCGTACAACGAGGTCCAAAGACAAGCCATTCTTTCAGACCCCGATTGGAAGGGCGGCGACTATTACCCTGGACCAGGTCCGTCTAAGGGGCTCGCTACCGCCCGTATGCTCGCGATGATAACGTATCGCAGCGAACAGAGCTTTGCGGGGCGATGGATGAGGGGCATGACCGATAGCGGACAGTCATCTCATGAGTGGGGCGCGAAGTTCAAGGTGGAGACTTACCTCGAGCACCATGGCAACGAACTTGTCTCCAGGTTTGACGCCAACTGTTATCTGTATACAACGAGAGCGATGGATCTTCACGACGTTACTGTTGGCAGGGGAAGCCTCGAGGATGTTTTTTCCCGATTGAAGGGCAAGGGAATTCTTGCTGTGGGAATATCGAGCGATATACTCTTCCCAAGCTGGCAGGTCATGGAGACGGCCCGCTATGCCGGCAAGGCGGGAGCGAGGGCTCTCTACGAGGAGATCGAGAGCGACAATGGGCACGACTCGTTTCTGATCGACTTCGATCAGATGGATGAGATATTGCGGTTTTTCATCAAGGAGGAGAGCATCTGACGGGAGGAGACTATACCGCGGCTCCCATGATCGCTTTCAGCCATGCCATGCCTTAAGCGATTCTGACGCGCCCGTCATGGGTGGAGGAGTATTTTCACGGTCAAATGCGGGACTTTAGGCTCATTGCGTTAAGGCCTTTTGTGTTATAAAATCAGGGAGGTAAGTATGAAATCATCTGCTTCTCATTGTTCTGAAGTTGTCTTCGGGCAGGTGCGATTTTCATTTAGGGATGGGGGTGGATACATGTGAGCGGTTTGACGCGCGATAAGGGGTTCTCACTGGTGGAACTCCTTCTCGTCATTGTGATAATTGCCATCCTGGCGGGAGTTGTCCTTCTGAGCATGTCGTCTGGCGATATTGTTGACGCTCAGACGGAGGCGCGTCAGCTTGTGCGCTCAATTCAATCGGTCAGGTCTTCGTGGCTGGCTTACTACGCCGACAGAAATATCATGCTTGGCGTTCCGGGAAGCGGAACCTACGCCGCTAACAGTCCGCTCGCCAGAAGCCTCGAAGTATACTCGGACCGGCCGTCCGTAGGGGATGACATAACAAAATACGGTGGTCTGATTGTGAGATCGGTTGCCGATGGTACCGGGGTCAGGCCGCTTAAAATATACATCGGTTATCAGGGGCCATGGAGGCTGGGAGCGAAGAGCGACGTCGTTATGAACTCCATCAGAGAGCTGCTCGCCGGTAACGACTCCGGCCTGCTCGGGAATGATTACAACAAATATGCCTCCTCCGGTCAGACGGTTCTCTTGAGGGTGAAATGACATGAAGACTGAGGAGAAGGCGGCGGTTCAAATTTTTTCCGCGAATGAATCACCGCTGTTTTCGAGAAGGCTCCGCGGTTCATCGCTCGTCGAGCTGGTGATCGCGATATTGGTGCTGGGGGTAGTGTTGCTGGGGATGATGGCTGGAATAATGATAGCCAGGAGTTCTGTGTATGACAAGGAGTACGAGAACGCGTGCCAGGCTGCGCTAAAGATTTTGGAGATCATCGAGGCTACGCCATACGACAGGATCTCCGCTACTATCGCCGAGAGAAACGACAGTCTGTTTGACGGTTTCCGGGTAAACATAGCGCAGTCGGAGAGCATCGACATAGCGGGCGATGTCTCCTCAAGAACTATAGTCGTAAGCATCGACCTGGGGGACCGCGGATCGACCAGAAAAATTGTTTCTATGCGCAGGGAGGTGAGTCCAAGTGCTTCCAGGAACATTGGCGACAGGAACTGATAATCAAGCCGCTTCGGGAGATCGTCCTGTTCCCGGCGGTCTGCGCGGCAGGGGCTTTTCGCTTATAGAGCTGCTGATAGTCGTGATGATAATGGCCATAGTTGTTGGCGTCACGAGTTCGCTGATAGGCGGTTTCGTCACCATGTTTGAGACCACGGATGATCAGACGGTATCGCGGCG
Source organism: Synergistaceae bacterium (assembly GCA_031268885.1). GTDB lineage: Bacteria > Synergistota > Synergistia > Synergistales > Synergistaceae > JAIRWR01. The sequence goes on along the minus strand of JAIRWR010000100.1, from coordinate 2,977 downwards.
CAGAGCTCAGGATGTATTCAACATATTGAGGACTCCGATCCAAAGCGCCGGGCTCGGCCTTCCAGCGGGGAACATTCCTTATTACCTGGGCGATGGCAGTTCGTTTGCCACTGGAGGGAACGCAATCCTTGGTTGGAACACCCCTATCGATGTTATCCCAAGGCCTGGAGCGGGAACGGGCCAGGCTCTCAGGATTCTCTACTCGCTGCCGTCGGGGTCGAAAAACGGAATCGACGAGATTCGAGATTTCTCCGAGAATCAGAGCGAACCTGATAAGACTGAAGCCAACAACGTCATCGTCACCCTGACAGAGCCGCTCGCTAATGATACAGCCAATCCTCTCGGCGTATACGCCGGAGCCAATGATATAAGGGCATTCATAACGTTTCCAGGAGTAAATATGCACCCTATATTCGTGGAGAGCGTGAATAACATTGGTGGAAACCGTATAACCTTAAGCGGAATGCCGCCGATTGAGATACAAAACGAGAGAAGCCAGGATATTTTCGTGAGAAACGAGATACGCCCGTATCACGATTTGTACCTGGTGAGGGCGGGGCTCGCATACGTCGACAACGAATCCAACTTCATATTCCTGGATGTTCCAAACGCGGGCAACGACCCTTCGAGCACGGCCGCCTACCCCGCGGCCTCATCTGACGTCTATTCAGGCTTCAGAGTAGAGGGGATCAGGGGAGTGAGTTTTGACCTCGATCCCGAGCGGCGCTATGTGACGGTGCATGTGCTGGCTGAGGGCGACATCGCCGACAGCGCGAGGGAGATCAGTACCGCGAAGCCTGCTGATATAAGGGCAAAATGGGTTCCCATTCTCGGCTCCGCGTTGGCTGATGAAGTGTTTTACGAGGAACATTCCATGACGTGGCGAATCCGCAACGTCATGAGGCCAACTCCGTGACGCGGCTGGAATCGCCGTGTACCGCGGGTAGGGAGGTATTCGCTTGAAGAGAACAAGAAGGCGCGTAAGGACAGCTTTTTCACTGGTGATAGTATTGATGATAGCTGTCGCCGGTATGACACTCCTCGGCGGTCTGCTGTATATGTTCGACGCGTTTGCCGGGAATTCGAGGGTCACGGTTAACGACGCGGAGGTATATAACTACCTGCAGAGCGAGATAGAGAACGCCAAGTCGGAGCTCAGGAGATATATGATGCGCCCCGAAAATAAAAAGGTGCAGGCGAAGGATATAGGGACTATTCTGTCACTGGATGACATTGAAGTATACCGAGACGAAGACGACGACGTTCCTTTTTACACGAGCAGAGATCAGGTATCCGTAAGGGTGGGCATGAGACCGGGAGATCTCTCGGTCAAGATATACGACATGCAGTACGACAAAGACAAGATTCCCCCGACTCCTACCGACGCGGGCATGACGGATGGCGAATATGCCAGATTTATCTCGTCCCTGCCGCCTACGGTCTCCCTCTTCGTAAACCCAGGGGAGGAGGACTCTCCCACACCCATTGGAACGGATCCGGACGGTACTTCCGAAGAGCCGCCAGACGTAACTGGCGCGTCGGCGCACAGCGGGGTATACCTCATACGCGCGTCGATTGACTTCGGCGGTGGATTGAGGAAGACGATCGACACGGCTTTGGTGCAGCGAGATGGAACTCCTAAGCAGGAATAAGGTGATGTCCGTGATTCGAGGAATTTTAGCCTGTATCGTGATCTTTGTAATGTTGGCGTCGAGCGCGGTTGCTTGCGACTGTGAGGACCCTGTCGTGATCGATGGGCTGGAGGCTTACGACATGTCGCTGAGAGAGGGGCGCGACGATGTCGAGGGGTTCTGGGGCATCTATCTCGATCTGCCCCCAACGCCGGGCAACGCGAGAACTTACCGCATGGCGATAGTGAAGAATTCCTGGGACGTCTTTCCGGAGGCGGACTATCTGGGAGTGGCAACCTGTGACAGCCCCGGCTGCGTCCGCGGAGAGGTCAAACTTCTCCTCACCAGGACGGATCAGGAGGGCAAGTTTGACGCCGTGTTGCTGGTTACGGAGAACGACGGCGCGAGAGGCCCAGCGTTTCTCGTTGACGCTGACGACGGGAGAGAGCGCGGCGCGTTGGACCTGCAAGAAGTAAAGTACATGGGAAACTTTATAGCAAGGTGGATGCTGAGAATAATCGGAGGGTGACGGCGAACCTAGAGCTATGGAGCGTCTAACTCAGCGGGTGTGCATATATGGAGGCGATTCCAAAATGACAGGAGAGCATAGCGAGGTCCGCTCGGATTTCAGCTTGATGAGAACTAGGGGATACACGTTGATTGAGCTCTTGCTCGTTATTCTCATCATAAGCCTTCTTGCCGGGTTTGTCTTGATCGCGAGTGGTTCGGGAACCCAAAAGGCGGAGGCGGCCAAGGTCCTCTCTGGTATGGAGGCTATGAAGGCGGCCCTGCTGATGGAGTCGCAGCGGAGTATGTCAAGAACTACCGATCCACTCGGCGAGTTGGTCGGCCAACCATCCGCCACTATCTTGAATACGGCTACCAGGTACACGGACACGGGTTTTGACGGAAAATACTTTAATGGTGTGCGTGTCACCAGGGAGGGGAGGCGTATAGTCTTAAATCTACCTCTCCCGGCAGGAGAGGTTGGCCCCATACTCCGTCAGAAAGCCTCCGACAGCTCGTCTTTTTCATATGACTCTGGAAGTAACATGATTAAGTTGACCATAAAGTAAACGGCTGACGAAGCGATATATGACAAGACGAGAGGGACGCATCCGTTTAGCGTCCCTCTCGTCTTGTCATAATAATGGGCTGTAATAATGGCAATTATGCTCCTGCGGCCTTGCGTGCGCCGGCATCGGCGGTGTCCGGCGAATTCCTGCTGTTTCTGACGACTCTGGTTATCCTGCCATGATCCAGAAATACAGTCTTTTCAGCGAATTCGGCCACTTCCGGGTCATGGGTCACGACTATTATCGTACTGCCCTCGCTGTGGAGCTTGC
>JAIRWR010000084.1 GCA_031268885.1 Synergistaceae bacterium | reverse complement strand
GAATGCTTGCTCAATAATCGCCATTACGTCATTCACGGGTGTGTTGAAGTCGTAATAGAGTTCAACATCACCATTTCCGAGGTGTCCCACGCCGGAAACATCTCTGCATAGTCCCTTGGAGTCTGTGACTTCACCAAAGCGCATATTTACCCAAATATGCAGCCGCATCTTTTGCAACTGGAGAGTTCAAAGTTCTCATAATTAAGAAGTTGAAAAGCCTTCTATCGATGTATATAATCCTTTAGTACACAACTACGAAAGGAGGTTGCCATCGGTAGAAGGCTTATAATAACAATTATACGATACCTACAGGCCGATGGCTATAGACAACATGTGGAATTTGATCAACTCCGCGCTAATGGGCTTTCGTCGTTGCTTTAACAGGAGAGCGGCGTTTCACAACTCTGTCGTTATCGTCGTCGGGTTTATGCTGCGATCTGATCTTGCCGGCATCAGCAGTATTATCCGAATTTTGGGCCTGGCGCCCCGTGGTTATGAGACTCTTATCCATTTCTTTCGTTCCAACGCATGGTCGCTCTCAACCGTAATAACACAATGGATACGCACGATCAGAATTGTTTTCGTCTGTACGGGTAAGGTAAGGGGCACATCGTTCAAGAGCGCGATTTCATAAACGACATGTGGCCAAAAGATAGGAGGGATCACTATGAAAGTACAAGCTGCCGTACATTTTGAAAAGAGTAATGAACTCGTTATCCAAGAACTTGACCTTGAAGACCCTCGCCCGGACGAGGTGTTGATAAAAACCGTCGCTTGCGGAGTCTGTCATACGGATATATGGGTTCAACAAAACTATACGAACGCGATGGTGCTGGGACATGAAGCGAGCGGTGTTATCGAGCGCATCGGGTCAAACATCGAAACCTTGAAATCAGGCGATCACGTGGTTACAGCCTATAACTGGTGCGGCGAATGCGAGGCGTGCCGGGAGGGCCGAACTTGGGAATGCGATTCTTTCAATGATAGCTTCGATGGTCTGCGGCCAGACGGAACCACGCCTCTTTCTTTAAGCGGGAAGCCGGTCACTCCTCTCATGAGAGAGGGAGGATTCGCCGCGAAAATGGTCTGCCACAAAAATTCCGTGATTAAAGTCGATTCTTCTCTCGATTTGCGCCTTCTGGGACCGTTAGGATGCGGAATCATGACCGGGGCTGGCTCCGTTCTCAATTATCTGAATCCTGAACCGGGACGTCCGATAGCCGTTTTTGGAACCGGATGCGTCGGTTTGTCCGCGATCATGGCGGCGCGTATCGCTGGCTGCGATCCCATTATTGCCGTTGATCGTCTTCCGTCCAGGCTGGAGCTGGCTGTGAAATTAGGAGCGACGCACTGCGCCAACGGCGAGAATGCCGACATCGCGAAATTCATAAAGAGTATTTGCGGCGGCGTCGATTACGCATTCGACACTTCCGGCAGTTCTCATCTGCTGGACGCTATGCGAAAAATTTTGAATCCCGGCGCCTCGGCTTGCGGCGTGGGTATTGGCGGAAGACTGGCGTTAAATGAACGCGAGCGCCGGGAAGGCAAGAGTTGGACGACTACGGACACAGGCTTCTCGGTTCCGCCGCTCTTCATTCCTAAGCTTTTGGAATACCACAAAGCCGGTCGATTTCCGTTCGAGAAAATGCTTCACTTCTATCAATTCGACGAAATCAATGAAGCCTTTGAAGCGAACCGCGCGTGTACCGTCGTTAAACCCGTCGTGCTGATGGAAGGGAGGGCTTATCTTTAAATCTCTCAGCTTCACGGCGTCTACCCTGGTTTCTTTGCGCCTACGGTGATAACAGCGATAACTACACAGACAACTCCTATCACTTTCGCTGTGGAATAGCCTTCATTGAGTACTAACATGCCGAGGAGGAAGCTCGTTATCGGTTCCAGCGTGGATAGAATCGATGCGGTGGTGGCTCCGGCGAACTGGATGCCTAATTGGAGGGTTGTGACGGCCACCACCGCGCACAGGATCGAATTGACCGCGCAAATCACCCAAGCGCCTGGCGTCAGGTTAAGCGCCAACGTTTTTGTGAAGACGCCGTACACGCCAAAGGACAGCGTGAGCATGATGCTGAGCCATAGGGAGAACTTGAAGTGATTCATGTTCTTTATCTCGCTCTTATCGATGTAGACAAGGAAAAACGCGTAAGTCGCCCCTGAAATCAGCGCCATGATTACGCCCTTTACGCTGATGCCCTCCGTGCTTCCCGCAAAGAGAGATACTCCGATCGTACACATTACCAGCGCGAAGATCATTGACAGGGATAATCTGTCCCGAAAAAAAACGACGCACGAGATGCCAACTACTATCGGATAGACGAAGTGAAGCGTGGTGGCGATTCCAACCGGAATATATGCGTATGATCCAAACAGCAGCAGGGTAGTGACTCCAAAACCCAGCCCGCAGGCTATGATCACATCTTTAGCTTCCCTCTTAGCGAGCGAAATGGGTATTCTTTTTGCTCTGAGAATAATTAGCAAGATCGGAATGGCAAGGACCCTCAAAAAAGCGACGGACACGCCAGTAGCCCCTCCGTCGTAGGTCATTCTTATCAAAACAGGGGATATTCCGTAGGTCACAGCCGAAATCATCGTAAAAAAAATCCCCTTGTGCAAATCCGTCATATCAATCACATTCCTTACAGATCTCTCTATCTCAATCCGCTAGTTTTAGAGTCGAGGCCTTCTAGTTGAGAGGAATCGAGGACGGGAAGAGTGTACCATACCCATATAGTACTTGGCGGTTTGACGATCGCCAAGCATAATACACGCACTGAAAACGTGGTTGCCGCAACTTCGTTTGAATAACGCCGATTTAGTTGCGCTTCTTCTTAGACGACTTATAATTGGTCGCCTTTACCATCTCAGGGCGGCTGGGAAGAAACCGCAACGGGTCCTTCTTCGCGCCTGCAATCCTGACCTCGAAGTGCAGGTGATCGGTTGTCGCCCTGCCCGTCCTGCCGACGGTGCCGATGAACTCGCCTCGCTTCACCCTCTGCCCCATCTTCACAATTATCGTGTCACAGTGGGAGTAAAGCGTGTGCACTCCGTCGTTGTGTTTGATTATGACAACCCTGCCGTAACCGCCAAACCCCTTGCCGCTGCTTGCCACCATCGAAACCGCGCCATCAGCGGCTGCCGCTATCGGGGTACCGCGCTTCGTCACTATATCGATAGCGCCATGTCTCCTGGTCCTCCCCCTCGGCGAATTGAATGTTGAATAGATGAACCCTTCAACCGGCCACTGAAGACCGTTTGGCCCCACCTCGCCGGCAACTGACATCTTTCCGGCCAAGAGAAGCTTTTTCTCATTCCGAACCGGTTTTTTCACCGCTGATTTTAAGGCCTGGGCTGGTTTGGATTTTTTTTCGACGACTTTGTCTTTCTTGGCTGATTTGACAGGTTGTTTTTCGACAACTTTATCTTTCTTGGTTGGTTTGACAGGCTTTTTTTCGGCAACTTTGTCTTTTGTTACTGGTTTGACAGACGGCTTGCTGATTTTGACATCAATAGGCAGAGTCGATACGATTTTAATCGCGATATCGATGTTACTCAGTGGTCTGCTGATCTTGGCATCAACAGGCAGAGCCGACGCGGTTTTAACCGCGCCATCGATGTTGCTCAGTGGTCTGCTGATCTTGGCATCAATAGGCAGAGCCGACGCGGTTTTAACCGCGCCATCGATGTTTCTCAGTGGTCTGCTGATCTTGGCATCAACAGGCAGAGCCGACTCGGTTTTAATCGCGCCATCGATGTTGCTCAGTGGCCTGCTGATCTTGGCATCAACAGGCAGGGCCGACGCGGTTTTAATCGCGCCATCAATGTTGCTCAGTGGTCTGCTGATCTTGGCATCAACAGGCAGGGCCGACGCGGTTTTAACCGCGCCATCGATGTTACTCAGTGGTCTGCTGATCTTGGCATCAACAGGCAAAGCCGACGCGGTTTTAATCGCGCCATCGATGTTGCTCAGTGGTTTTGGGATCAAGACCGTCTCTGGTCTACCATCCACGGGAAGCATTGCCGCCGTTTCGATCGCCTGCTTCATCAAATCCGCTATGCCCTTTATGGATAAAACGGTTGCCTCGGCATGGCCGATCAGCTCCGCCCTTCCTCCGGAGAAAAAATACTTCCCGGGAGTTATCCACGCAATATCGAGCGCGTCCCGAGGCGAGTCAATGTTTACAGCGGCGAAAGCACAACGCGTTGCCATCAGAACCATGACGGCGGATAAAACCGCGGAGAGACGGAAGAATTTCTTGGAACCGTTCGATTTTAAGCTGGAGAGGTTTCGCGATTCATGCAGGTTAGTCATAGATTACCCTCCTCACCTCCCATGTGTTATGAACTTCTTAAAGCAGGTTGACATTAGCAACAAAACCACGTTTGATCTTAACATGTGTTTTGCGCAAGGGCAAATATCGAAAATTTTAAATTTCACATTATATGGAGGTAGATATGCGTAGTTTTTCTGATTTCATCGTATAAAGTTTTTTTTATTATCTGTCTTTCTCGCCATACAAAAATAATTTGATATTTCCTCTGAACATCTCCATTGCTGTGTTAGCAAGCAAAAAAATTTCATCTCCATATATGCTTATTTTAGTATTAGCAATCCATCGCACTCTCGACTCAATCTCGTCCGTGAACTCGGTGAACACCGCCCATGGCCCAGTGAGGATTATTCCATCCACCTTGCCGCGAAGCGCTGACGCCCGCGCTCCTATCTCCTTGGCTACCCTGCCGGCCATTGCCCTGATCACAAAACGCGTCTTTTCGTCTTCCTCGTGCCATGACTCTTGAATCACAGAGAGCTTTCCGCTACCTAGATGCGCGGTAAGACCGCCTGCGGCCGTCACCTTTTCGAGCATTTCATCCATGTCATATCTGCCGGAAAAACACAAGTCAACCAGCGCATCCGCGGGCAGAGTTCCGGATGTGGAAGGAGAGAACGGCCCTTCTCCGTCGAGAGGACTGTTGGAGTCTATGATCCTTCCCCTGTCATACGCCACCACGCTTATCTCCGTCCCCAGATGGGCTATGACCAGGCGGATATCGTTGACGCCCTTGTTATTCTCCCACGCGTAAAAAGCCGCCGCGGCACGATGAGAAAATACATGAAAGACAGGGATCCGAGTGACGCCCTTCAAGCCTGACAGGACGGCTTCCTTCATTATTTCGCTCTCTATGGCCAGTTCGACGGCAATTGGAATGCACTCCGTATCATAATTGCCGTTGATGAACTCGGTAAGCGTCCATGCCATAAAAATAGCCGCCCTCTGGTGATTTTCCTCAATGCTGCCTCTGCTGAAACAATCGACTAGAAGCCTGTTGACCAGATATATCCCGCAGGGTAGATCACGGCACTCGGTCTGGGTCGCGATAATATCTATGAGACCGAGATCTATCTCCTGCTCGTCCAACACCTCCATCATAGCGTTAAGCCGAAACTGTCCCTGTTCGTTCGGCGCGAGGAGCGCATGCAATTCAGGCGCGGGGTGTTCGAGTGACTTGTTCAGAACCTGCACTCCGTCGTCGAAGACGGCAAACTCAGTGGCTGAAACCTTGGAGATAAACACAAGTATTTTCAAGATGAGCCGCCTCCCTGTCGGGACGTCGCGCAGGTTCCGTGCGGCAGCGCTATTTTTTCTTCTGGTGAGCGGCCATTGCCACGGCGGAGGCTATGGAGAGCATCTTCGTCTCCGACGAGTCGGCCCGGCTCGTCAGAACTATGGGCGATTTCGCTCCAAGCACTAGGCCGGCTGTTTTGCTACGGGCAAAGTATATTATTGACTTCGCCAGGATATTTCCAGCCTCAATGTCAGGCACCAACAGGATGTCCGCATATCCAGCAACTTCGGATTCCACGCCCTTGTGCTTCGCCGACTCAGGGCTCACGGCGTTATCTAATGCGAGCGGGCCGTCTATGACGCATCCCTTGATCTGCCGGCGTCTGTTCATCTGCGTCAGTATCGCGGCATCCTGAGTTGGAGGCATATCCGGGTTGACGACCTCGACCGCTGCAAGTACGGCAACTTTGGGCGTCTCCACGCCAAAAGCCTTTGCGAGCTTGATCACGTTTTCAACTATGCTTACCTTGGCATTCAGGTCCGGATACATATTGAAAGCGGGATCCGATATGAAAAATATGCGGTCGTATTTCTCTATCTCGTGAATGTAGACATGAGATATCAGCGAGCCCGAACGCAACCCCTTCTCTTTGTTGAGGACGGCGCGCAGGAAATTGGCCGTCTGCACCATGCCTTTCATCAGAATGTCGGCGCGGCCGGAGGAGACGATCTCTACTGCCTTGAGGCTTGCCGCGGACTCGCCGCCCTTTTCATCCAAGATCTCGAATTTATCGGTATCAATTGACATGGAACCCGCGAGTTGTCTGATCTTATCGGCGTTTCCGACTAAGATCGCGTTCGCGATGCCGTCTCTTCTGGCCATCTCCACCGCCTCTATGACCTCGGCGTCTTCAGCGCACGCGACGCTGATAGTCATTGGACCAACCTCGCGCGCGTAACTCTGGAGCTCTGAAAGTGTGCGTAACTGCTTCATCGTAATACCAACCCCCTAGCGTTTGTCGGGACTGAATAACTGCCTGTCTCTTGAGGATATCATAATGCGGTGTTTTCGTGTAGATTTAGCTGGGTAAAATTTTCCTGAAATTCAGGTTGGTATTATTGTGGATGCCTGACAATCGAAGCTATTTTTTAGTTAGTTTCGGATATAATGAGCACGCGGGAGTCAGTTGCGATAAGGAAGTTTCAGTTATATCCCGGAGTAGTTTTTCAATTCGCGCGCCGCCGCTTGTTTCGTGGTTCGAACGTTGCCGGAAGCTCGTATTGATGTGATGTCAAAAAAATTCAGGAGGTTTTGTGCTTTGACGGAGAGAGAAGACTATAAAGTAGCGGATATGGCTCTGGCGGCCGAGGGGCGAGCCAGAATAGACTGGGCTTGGCAGCACATGCCGGTCATGCGCCTCATCAGAGAGCGGGAGATTTCCGGAGGACGGCTTCCGCTGAAGGGGCGCGCGATAGCCTGCTGCCTTCACCTTGAGGCGAAGACAGCGTGTCTTCTGAAAACGCTGAAAGACCTCGGGGCCGAGGTCTCGGCGTCCGGCAGCAATCCTCTCTCCACGCAGGATCCGATCTGCGCGGCTCTTGCCGAGTATGGAGTACACGTCTTCAGCTGGCATGGAATGAACGCGGCCGAATATAGCGGGAATCTGAACAGGATGCTGGCGTGGAATCCAGATATCGTCATCGACGACGGGGGCGATACCGTCGCCATGATTCACGAGAAATACACGGACCTGATACCGAAAATTCTGGGTGGCTGCGAGGAGACTACAACGGGCATTAAACGCCTTGAAGCCATGGATGCCGAGGGATTGTTGAAATTTCCGATGCTTGCGGTGAACAACGCCATGAGCAAGTATCTGTTCGACAATCGTTACGGAACCGGCCAGTCCGTCTGGGATGCGATACTGCGCACGACTAATTGTGTAATAGCGGGAAAGACCGTCGTCGTATCCGGTTATGGGTGGTGCGGCAAAGGGGTGGCGTCCCGCGCCGACGGGCTCGGCGCGAAGGTGGTGGTGGTCGAGTCCAATCCGCATCGGGCCCTTGAGGCGCACATGGACGGGCACAGGGTGATGGATATGCTCCAGGCGTCTGAGGTCGGAGAGATTTTCATTACCGTGACTGGAAACGCAAAGGTGATCCGCGGGGAACACTACGAGCGGATGAGGGACGGCGCGATGCTCGCCAACGCGGGGCACTTCGACGTGGAGGTATGCATCCCCGATCTTGCCGGCATGGCCGCGAAGATCTACGACTCGCGGAAGAACATACGCACCTATGAGATGGCCGACGGCAGGAGGATTCACCTATTGGCCGAGGGCAGGCTTGTAAATCTCGCCGCCGGCGACGGACACCCTATAGAGATAATGGACATGAGTTTCGCGACACAGCTGTTGTGCGCCCTGCACATAGCGAAGGGATCGGGGCTGAAGAAGGGGCTCCAGATTGTGCCGGCGTCTCTCGACGACATCGTTGCGGGTTACAAGGCGGAGTCTCTCGGCATAAGGCTGGAGAAGCTGACGGAAGAGCAGGAGAAGTACCTGCGCGACTGGAGGGAATAACCGAATATGGCTGTAATACGCAACGTTCTGATATGGGACGCTGAGCGCTCGGATGCCGAATACGGCGATATCGTCATCGATGGGGGCGGCGGAATATCGGAGATAACCGAGGCAGGGGCCGCATCCGGCGAGATCATGATAGACGGACGCGGCAGGACTATCGCCCTGCCAGGCCTGGTCAACTCTCACACGCACGTCTCGATGACGCTTCTGAGGGGCCTTGGGGAGGAGCTTCCCCTGATGGACTGGCTGCAAAAGAAGATCTTTCCCGTCGAGGACCGTCTCCGCGCGGAACATATACGAGCCGGCGCGGATCTGGCCATGATCGAGATGATAGCCGGTGGAGTCACCTGTTTCGCGGATATGTACTACTTCATGAACGAAGTAGCTTTAGCGGCTCTCGCTACCGGCATGAGAGCCGCCCTCTCCAGGGGGCTGACTGGGGAGAGCGCGAGGAAGCTGAAGGAAAACCTCGATCTCGCGGACGAGTTCAACGGGAGGGAGGGCAGGCTGATAGTCCAGCTCGGTCCTCACGCTCCCTTTACGATACCGCGGCGGTCGGTTGAGAACATAGCCCGCACAGCGAAGGAGAAGAATTTGGGAGTTCACTTCCACTGGCTGGAGACGAAGGGCGAATTCGACTCCTTCCTCGCCGAGCACGGGACCGGCCCCATAGAGTACCTCGAACAGACCGGGCTCCTTGATGTGCGCGAGCTGATCTTAGCGCACGGCGTATGGTTCCCCCCAGATGGCCTGCGCGCTGTGGCGCGCGATAACGTGACGGTGGTCCACAACCCAAAGAGCAACCTGAAACTGGGAAGCGGATACGCCCCTGTTCGACAGATGCTGGAGAACGGTGTCAATGTGGCGCTTGGAACTGACGGGGCCGCGAGCAACAACAGGCTCGACATGTGGGACGAGATGCGGACCGCCGCTCTGATGCACAAGGGGTACCACCTGGATCCGACCGTGCTCTCCGCGAGGCAGGCGGTCAGGATGGCAACGGTAAACGGCGCGTCCGGCCTCGGATTCAAGAATGTCGGGCTGATTCAGGCCGGATATCGGGCCGACATTATCCTAATCGACATGAGCGGTCCCAGGTATGTCGGGTGCAACAGGACGAACGTTCCGGAGTTCGTGGTATACGCTGGTTCCTCGCGCGACGTCCGCGCCACCATCGTCGATGGGAAGATCTTGTATAAAGACGGAGAGTGCGTGACCTTGGACGAGGAGGAGATCGTCTCCCGGGCATCGAAGTACAGGGCGGAGATAGACGAGCTGTAAATCGCCGATCTTCACGCGGCACGCGTCCTTGAGTCAGAAGTACGCGTGCCGCGTGAAGCAATGCGTCAGCAGAAAGACTTAACTCCGTCTCGAGCGAGGCGCGACATAGCGTCTCTGAACCACTGTTACCCATCCCCCATCGGCGGAACTTTACGTAAATTCATTATTTTAAATCTCCCTCATTAAGATTATAATACATAAACTAGAGAATCTTCTTTGGCATCCGGAACACGATTTACGCGGAGAAGCAGGGTCTTGCCGCGACAAAAGTTCACAGTTCTCGGAAAACCTCGTCTGGGCTGTTTGAAACATTTCGTGTCCTTACGCCGGAAACGTCCCTTCTTAGGGGGTGTGAGCTCAAGGAAAGATCTCTCGCAAGCAAATACAAATCAGGAGGTTAGCGTAATGACAAAAACTTTCAAATCGTGGCGGCTCGCAGCACTCTCTTCGATGATCCTTGTTCTGCTGGCCAGTGCCGCTTTTACCGGCGTGAATCCGGACGACGGGAGGCTGACAGTGACCCTGGACGGCGTTACCCATGTCTTAAATCGCGTTGAATCGTCCTCAATTCAGGAATATGTGAACCCAGACAATCGGTCAACGTGTTTCTTGAGCTATGGTCACACCGCTATCTTGATAATAGACGGCAAGAGGTATGATCAGTTTGTGCTCATAAGAGACTCATCCGGTCATGATGAGTTCACGCTGACAGTCGATGGCAGGAATTATCTGATGAAAAGCGCGATATCGGCATCCGGCGCGAAGTATGAAGCGGCGGACGACTCCACGACGACAATCTGGAGCAAGGGAACATCCGCTATGCTCATGATACGAGGCGTGGACTACGACGGCTATGACACATGGATGCCGGATGGCGAAATCTGGCTGCCGTAGGATAATATCCTAGCGGCAGGGAATCAAGTAAGCGCTGAAGCGATCAAGAGCGGCTTTGAGCATCTTCTTTCCAGACTCAAAGCCGCTCATTCTCAAGATCAGCTCCGCGCCAAACGGCGGAAGAGTGACGTCTGCGGCTCCGCTAGGAGGAACGTCTGTTTTGCGTCAGATTCTCCCACTCCGCGTCAACATCGGCCTGAGCCTGGTCTATGAGGTCCCGCCGCACCCCCCCGCCCGCAAAAAGGTGTGCGTAACGGCCCTGTGCGCGCAGAAAATCCTCGACTGGCACGGGCTTTTTGGGAGTATACGATACGACGCGCTCTCCGTTTACCACCTCGTAAATCGGCCAGAACTTGCTGTCCGCCGCAAGCCGGCAGATCTTGACCTGGTCCGCCGGATTTATCTTCCAAAACAGCGCGCACGGGACCAGGATATTCACGAACGCGGGACCGGGGGTCTCTACCGCGCGCCTGACTTTTCTTATCAGGTCCAATGGATCGTGAAGCGTTGTCTGGGCCACATAAGGGATATTATGGGCGGCCGCTATCTCAGTCAGGTTTTTCGCCCGTTGAAGCTTCCCGGGGGCCAATATGCCTGCCGGTGACGTGGTTGTGTTTGCCGATCTCGGGGTGGCTCCGCTTCTCTGAGCCCCGGTGTTCATATACCCCTGGTTGTTGTAGCAGATATAGGTGAAGTCATGCCCGCGCTCCAGCGCGCCGGAGAGAGACTGAAATCCTATGTCATACGTCCCTCCGTCGCCGCCGAAGGCTACGAACTTTATCTCCTCCCTGAATAGTTTCTTGCGGCTCATCGCCCTGTGAGCGGCAACGACGCCCGACACGGCCGCTCCAGCGTTCTCGAACGCCACGTGCAAAAAAGGAGCTCGCCAAGAACTGTACGGATACACAGTAGTCGAAACCTCCAGGCAACCGGTCGCCCCAACCACCACAACAGGGCTGTCCATGCCCATGAATGCCTGTCTCAACGCTGTCGGAGCGCCGCAACCCGGACACATGCGGTGTCCCTCCGCGAGAGGGTTGCTCTTGCCGGTCAACTCTCTGACGTTAACGACTCCCATCTCCGTCTCCCCCTTCCGCGCCGCCATTCTTGTCACGAAGGCCTATATAACTCGCTCCGCTGCTGTAATCCTCAGCCATGAGCCCTTTGAAGACTCTCTCCACATCGCTCGGGAAGAGATCCCTTCCTCCAAGACCGTAAATGAACTCGGAGACTGGCACAAATCCATAGCGGCATGACATGTAGAGGGCTGATCTGACCTCCGCGGCAAGCGGGGAGACGCCTCCCGGGCTCGCGCTCCTGTCCAGCACGGCCACTCCTTTTTTGCCCGAGAGCGCCGAGGAGATCTCCTTCGCCGGAAACGGCCTGAACATCCGTACCCTTACGCATCCGGCTTTAACTCCTCCGGCACGCAGCTCGTCCGCGACGTCCTTTACAACTCCGGCTGCCGACGACATTATTACTATCACATAGTCCGCGTCGTCCGTCCTGTAACAGTCGAGCGGCTGATATTCCCTGCCGGTGAGCGAAGCCAGTTCGTTCGAGATGTCGCCGTAGACGCGCATGACGTTGTTCATGCCCTCAATCTGATTTCTCTTTATCTCGAAGTAGTACTCGGATGTAACGAACGACCCGTAGGAGACGGGATTGTCCACGTCGAGCAGCGGGTATCTGGCCTCTCGCGTACCGACGAACTCTCTGACATCCTCGTCGCTCAAGAACTCCACGGCTTCGTAACAATGACTTGTTATAAATCCATCCTGACAGACAAATACCGGGGTGAGCACATCCCGGTGCTCCGCGAGGCGAATCGCGAGCAGCGCGGAGTCATACACCTCCTGCGCGTCCTCACAGTATATCTGAATCCAGCCCGAATCCCGCTCCGGCATACTGTCGGAGTGGTCGCAGTTAATATTGATCGGCGCTCCGAGAGTCCTGTTGACAAGGCCGAAGACGATCGGCGCGCGAAAAGCCGCCGCTATCGGGAATATCTCGTGCATAAGGCCCACGCCGTTGGCGGAAGAGGCGGTCATTACCCTCGCCCCCGAAACCGACGCCCCCACGCAGGCGGTTATGGCCGAGTGTTCGCTCTCCACTGTGATGTACTCTGTGTCTACGAGGCCGTCAGCGACGAACTCCGCGAACTTCATGGGTATCTCCGTGGAGGGAGTTATTGGGTATGCGGCGACGACATCGGGATTGATCTGCCTCATCGCCTCAGCAAACGCCATATTGCCGGAGGTCATCTCTCCGCGCGGGCGCTTATTTTCGGACAGTACCGCGTTAGAGCTGGCCAACTAGCTCACCGACCTTTCCCGGACTGGCGCCGCCGGAGGAGGCATCCGCCTCATCCTGAAAATCCGACTCCGGACGAATCGAAATCGCTCCTGTCGGACATACGGCGGCACAGATACCGCAGCCTTTGCAGAAGAACATATCTATGCCCTGGACCGCTCCGCCCTCGCCAGTCTGAATCGACATATCCGGACACTGTACCCAGCATTTCAGGCATGAGACGCACTTTTCCACATCGAGGATCGGGCGGAGGCTTCTCCAGAGCCCCGTCTCGACGACGCGCGACGACTCTCCGAGCGTAACGGTTCCGGGCAGAATGTCCTGCCAGCACGGCGCTCCGCCGCTCATACCGCGACCGCCTCGTCGCGCCCGCGCATGATGGCGCGCTTGTTTGCCTCCAGCAACTTCTTGGGGAGGGACTTCATCTTCCTCGAAAAGTGATTGGCGAAGTCCTCTGCCGAGACGTCGTTGAAGATACGGGAGAGCGCCCCCAGCAGGGGCGTGTTTGGCCGGTTCTGGCCGAACTCCTCCATTGTAATCTTAGTCGCGTCCACGGCAAGGACCGTTGCCGACTCTGGCAGACCCAGCTTCACTCGAACGTCTGAGGTATTTTCAGGCGTGTTGACCAGATAGACGGCATCGTCCCCGCAACCCTCGCTCGGGTTTGCGCTCACGGCAAGCGTCGGGTCCACGACAACTACCACGTCAGGGTTCTGCACACCGCAACGGCGCCGGATCGGCTTGTTCGAGACCCTGTTGTAAGCCCGTATCGGCGCGCCCTGTCTCTCCGCGCCGTACTCCGGGAACGACTGAACATGACGTCCTCCTTCAAACAGAACCTCCGCCAGTATCGCGGACGCGCTCTTCGCCCCCTGTCCGCCTCTTCCGTGCCAACGAACCTCGATCATGCCGCTCTCAGTATTTACCATGTTCTCTCCTCCTTAAAAATTAAATAAGCATTCCGATAAAAAAAATCGGAGCCCCTCTTCGTTTAGAAGGGCTCCGACCTCTCGTCTGGGTTCAAACGGCACTAAACGCCGATCCCACGAGGAGGAGCCGCGTTGCTAATTATTATAATAATCGCGTTGTTCATCTTTCGCGCTATCATCACATAATCCTCCCTCTCTCGCAGAATGCGGTGATTTTATCACGAGCTTCGCGTCATGTCAAATATCACCCGGCAATACGGCAATACTGTTGTTCGTCTGTGATCTTGAGAGTTCAAAGTTTGTAAATATCATGCCGCATTCGGTAGGTCAGGATCGCCTCTTGAATCCATCCTGGAACGAATTATTTGCAGTATGCCCAAATACGGCCGTTTCTGAAACTGCATAAAAAAATCGCGCCTCAAATCTCCGATGCCACTGAAAACGCGTCACGAATAATCTGTACGACATGGCTTACAGGCTCGTATTCCAGGTTCTCCGTATAATTTTGTCTCCAGCCTGCAACGTTGCGGACAGGGGCAGACAGAACAACTTTTCTATACCTCCAACGAGGATTCCAATTGCTCCGAACATGTGGCCGAAGATATATTCCGCCTT
>JAIRWR010000071.1 GCA_031268885.1 Synergistaceae bacterium | reverse complement strand
AGTCACCACCCCGAAACTGGTCACAGTGGCGGCGGCAGTTGCAATCTGGGGGCGAACTTCCACCATTATGACAGTAACGATTATGGTCAGCGGAATAACATCTGGTGCGGCAACGGGTCGAATCATCAACTGGGACAGCGCCACTGGGGAGACACGATAAACGCAAACCTGCCGGTGGACAGCTCCTTTGTGGGTGGATTTTGCGTCAAGTCGGAAGTCGGAGACGGGCAGGTTCTGGATATCCAATACAAAGACCTGGTACAACACGATAAAATCTGGCTGCGCGATCAAAACAGCGGGATATACTACCCGATAGATCAACAGCCATCGGAGACCTCCATCTTTGTCGAAGATAATGGCTGGGCGGACAGCAACCGAGCCTCTGGACAGGTTGAGGCTGATGTTCTGCTGTCGGCGAAAAATTCTGGAAGCGATCCTGAAGGCGACTCAGGCGACTCAAGCGGCGGCGGGTGCGACGCGGGGTTCGGCTTTATTCCTCTGGCAGGTCTTGGAATGTTGTGGTTAAGGAGGCGCTGAGATAAAGACGAACAGCGTATGACCGCGCGATTTGCAATGATTAGGCGGAACTTTCAGACGTGCGGTCCGGTCTAAATCTGTTAAAAGTACCGGACTGCCTTCTGTGCTGTAATAAGATTGACAATCGTCGGAGCGTGCTGTATAATACAGTTGAATGAATGATCAATCATTTGTTTTTAGGGGTGATCCGATATGAGAAGCATAGCCGATGAGATTGAGAAGTGCGACTGCAACGTTATACATGAGGATGTCGTCGAGAAGGTGCGCGGGCAGATGCCGGAGGATGAGGTTCTTCTGAACTTGGCCGACCTGTTTAAGGTATTCAGCGATTCGACTCGCGTTAGGATACTCTGCGCGCTGCAATATTCGGAGATGTGCGTCTGTGACATCGCCGTTCTGCTCGGAATGACAAAGTCCGCTATATCGCATCAACTTCGCTCGCTGCGGCAGACAAGACTTGTCAAGTATCGCAAGGATGGCAAGGTCGTGTACTATTCTTTGGATGACGAACATGTCAGCAATGTATTCGCGCAGGGATTGCTGCACGTCAGCGAGCAATAATAATTTTTTTTCGCGCTGACAGTTGAACATATAATCAATCATTCAACTTTAAGGACATCGCATAAATTAGGGGGGTTACGAGTATGGAAGCCGCAATCAAAAAGGAATTTCTGCTTGAAGGGCTGTGCTGCCCGAACTGTGCTAAAAAGATTGAAGAGAACGTGGGCGAGATACCGGGCGTGAACGCCGTTACCGTCGATTTCGCGGAGCAGAGGCTCACGATGGAGATCGGCGGCGGGACGGAGGCGAAGGCCGTCGTAAGGCAGGCGGAGTCCGTAGTGCGAAGCATAGAGCCCGTAGTCGCCATGAGAGAGAAGATTATCAGCTCCCATGGAACAAAGAGCGTCTGGCTGTTGGGGCTCGACTGCGCCGATTGCGCCGCGAAGATTGAGAGAGCCGTCGGCGGTCTCCCCGGTATTCGGACTGCCGCCGTCGATGTGATGGCGCAAAAGCTCACGATCACCGCCGACGATAGCGCTAAGCTGCCAGCTCTGCTGCGGCGGGCTTCGCGGATTGTGCTGGAGATCGAGCCGGAGGTAAAGATCTCCTACGCTGAAAGGCGCGACAGTGAAAATGCCGACTTAGAACGAAGATCATGGCTGAAGCGCGCGGAAATCGGATCGGGCGTCATCCTGTTTGTCGCTGGGGTGCTCTCGGACTTCCCCTGGCAGGCGGAGTTAGCGATCTTCCTGGCGAGCTATCTGCTTGTAGGCGGCGAGGTGATCTGGCGGGCATTAAAGAACATCTCCAGGGGACAGGTTTTTGATGAGAACTTTCTGATGAGCGTTGCGACAATCGGCGCGTTTGCCATCGGCGAATACCCGGAGGGCGTCGCGGTCATGCTGTTTTATCAGGCAGGCGAGGCATTTCAGCGATACGCCGTCGGACGGAGCCGTAGATCCATCGCGGCGCTAATGGACATCCGCCCGGACTTCGCGAACCTGAAGAGCGGCGATGAAGTGCGGCGGGTTTCGCCGGAGGAGGTCGGCATCGGCGATTTCATCATCGTAAAGCCAGGCGAGAAGATTCCGCTCGACGGCGTTGTCGCCGATGGACGGTCCGCGCTCGATACATCCGCGTTGACGGGCGAATCCCTGCCACGTGACGTGGAGGCGGGCAGTGAGGTATTGTCAGGGGCCATCAATAAAAACGGACTCCTAACTATCGAGGTTACAAAGGAGTTCGGGGAATCCACCGTCTCCAAGATTCTCGATCTCACGCGGAGCGCGAGCGGCGCGAAGGCTCCGATAGAGAACTTCATCACCAAATTCGCGCGTTATTATACGCCGGCGGTGGTATTTGCCGCCGTTGCGCTCGCTGTCGTCCCTCCGCTCGCCCTGCCGGGCGCCGCGTTAGCCGACTGGCTGAACCGCGCGCTTGTGTTACTCGTCGTCTCCTGTCCCTGCGCCCTAGTCATCTCCATCCCGCTGAGTTTCTTTGGCGGCATCGGCGGAGCGTCACGCGGCGGTATTCTCGTCAAGGGGAGTAATTTTTTGGAGGCCTTGAACAGCATAGATACCGTCGTGTTCGATAAGACTGGCACCTTGACGAAGGGAATTTTCTCCGTGACGGAGATTGTTCCAGCGGACGGCTTTTCGAGCGGCGAACTACTGTATATCGCGGCGGGCGCGGAGAGCAACTCCAACCACCCCATAGCCCTGTCCATACAAAGAGCGCATGGCGGGAGGGTCTCTGTCGAAAGAATCTCTGAGCACAGGGAGATCGCCGGCCAGGGAGTGCGAGTTCGAGTGGACGGCAGGATGGTTCTAGCCGGAAACGACAAACTGCTCCAGAACGCCGGCATCCCCCATGAGAGGGCAAGCGCGCTTGGGACCGTCGTCTATCTCGCTGTAAATGGCGTGTTTGCCGGATATATCGTCATCTCGGACGAACTCAAGCCGGATAGTAAAAGGGCAATCGCCGACCTCAAGGCAATCGGCATCAAAAAAACCGTCATGTTTACTGGCGACTCCCGCGCCGTCGGAGAGAAGATCGGGCTGGACCTGGGTCTCGATGCCGTTCACGCGGAGCTTCTGCCGCATCAGAAGGTTGAGATGCTGGAGGAGCTGGGCAGGACAAGATCAGGGAAGGGCGCGTTGGTGTTCGTGGGTGATGGGATCAATGACGCGCCGGTGCTGGCCAGGGCGGATGTGGGTATCGCGATGGGCGGGGTCGGTTCGGACGCCGCTGTCGAGGCCGCCGATGTGGTGCTGATGACGGACGAGCCCTCCAAGATCGCGGACGCTATCCGCATAGCCAAAAAGACGAGGACCATCGTCTGGCAGAACATTGTCTTTGCCCTTGGCGTCAAGGCCGTGATCCTCGCGCTTGGCGCGATGGGTATCGCGACCATGTGGGAAGCCGTGTTCGGCGACGTGGGCGTCGCGCTGATCGCTGTCCTGAACGCCATGCGCGCCATGAATACGGACAGGATAAGGTCATGAGCTTTCGCGCCCGCGGAGATTCAAATCTGTTCGGCCGCGCTTTAGGAGTCCGGGATTTGAAGTTGATCTTTTCCATATCATCCGGCATAATAACCGAACGTTGCTGGTAAGTTTTTTCGATCTGAAATCAGGAACCTGAAGAGAGAGTCAGAGTAAACAACAGAGAGGTGCGGTAAAGATGAGAGCGCGTTTTCTTCATTGCAACATCAACGTTATGAACATCGAAAGAAGCACGGCGTTTTACGCAAAGGCGCTCGGCCTTGAGGAGGTAAAGCGCGGCGACCGGGAGAACTTTACGATAGTCTTCCTCTCCGACGGTTCGGGCGGTTTCTTCCTGGAATTGACGCTCTTAAAGGACAGGAAGGAACCCTACAATTTGGGCGATAACGAATCGCACATCGCCTTTGAGGCCTTGGATTTCGACGCGGCCCATAAGCTGCATGAGGAGATGGGGTGTATCTGCTTCGAGAACAGAGATATGGGGATTTACTTTATCGAGGACCCTGACGGCTACTGGCTGGAGATAATCCCTCCCCGCCGCGGCTGAAGCCGCCAATTCTCATGAACATACCAGAGATGTCCATCCGATATAAAACAAAATCTGAGTATTAAGACAGGCGCTAAGGATAAAAAAGAACCGTCCAGCGGGAATCTGGGCGGCTTTTCGTCTGAAGCTCATAAAGCTGACAGTTCTTGTGCGAGTTAACACTACAACGAAGATTTTAAATTGACCAACCTACACCAATATGATTCTTGCTTTGTCTAGGCCAAAAGAATATTCCCTATGAAAATAGACTTGACTTTACGTTTAATCTTAGTC
>JAIRWR010000049.1 GCA_031268885.1 Synergistaceae bacterium | reverse complement strand
GAAAACAAAAAATCAACGCTGGCTGACTGTAAATCAAAGGCAGACAAGGTGCACCTGGCCTATCCGCATTTTCCTTTAAAATCTTTTAAAAGATTCGCCGGCAAATCTTTAAAATCTTTTGAACCTAAAGCCGCTTCGAGAGAAGATGTGTGAGAACTGGACGTGTCTTCCCAAGACGGCAAAAAGGTTGCGGGGCAACCTTTCAGCCGTCCGAACGATAGTGATTTGGATTTTGGCCCGGGGCACCTTGTCTATCCCCCTGTGGTTATAGTTTTGTGTCAGACCGCCTTAGTTTTTCGCGCGGCACGGGCAGCTTCTATTTCGGCAAGCATAGGCGCAATTCGCGCGCGGGTATCTTCTTTTCGCTCCTCCATCGTGGCGTCTTTCAAGCGTTCGTAGTTCCATTCACGGATTTTATGTATGTCGTCGATAGTGAAATTTGGGCTTATTTCGGGTTCGGGTATGTCGTAATGTATCATTCTATATCACCTCCTATAAGTGAAAACGGATCAAGAATCAAAATATCTTTATAACCCCCTAAAGTGGTTACGGCATGCACTCCTTTTATGGTGCGAATATTTACCATGTGCTTGAAGTTCCACGATACGATAGCGTCACATCCACTTTTTATGGCGGCGGCTATATGCTGACAATCATCAAAGCTTTTTTGCCGCAAAATACCCAGACTAATAATCTGGTTGGCAATCTCGGTCGCTTGTTCATCGCCTTGTACCTCAACAACGGTGCATTCAATTTCTTTGAGATAATCAAGCAGAGTGTTTCTTTTCGCCTCATTGCATTTTCCTATCTCGATAAAATCAACATCTGATATGACTGCCTCATATTCCCCCGCCTTGATCTTATCCCATAGCTTGTGGGTCTCAGCCATAAGCGCAGGCGCGTCCTGCTGGTCAAGGTGACTGATAACGCTGGTGTCGAGGTAAATACGCAGTCTCTTCATATGGCTATTCCTCCTTGGAGGCGGATATCTCAGCTCTGATGCTCTCCAGTTTGGCGGCCAGCGTCTCTTTCTTTGCGTGACGGCCACGCTTGCCGGGAGTATAGGATTCGACGGACGAGCGAGGGATAAGCCAAGCTGCGTTGCCTTTCTTCTCGGCTCAGTAAAATTTGCCCGCTCTACATATTAGTTCAGCCATAATCTGTTCGATAGTCACCCTCTCACCTTTACCGGCACTGAGTTCGGCGATAGCTGCCTGTGTCGCGGCGGCTCCTGTCAGTTCTGTTTCCTGCATCTCGTATTCATACAATAGAAACTCGACGTACGGCGCAAAGTGAGCTATGGCCTCATGTGATCACAGTGGGTTGTGTGTTCACGGACATTTTGCATGAGCCGCCACGCTAAAAGTGCAAAAAACGGCCTATTAAATATATTACAATTACAGCAATAATAATTACGACAATTCCCACAGATGTCATATCCTTTACTTGAAAATTATTGATTTACTCGTTTTTTCAGCAAATAATTTGTTAAAAAATGGAGTTAACGTGTTAATAATATCTCTTTTGCTAGGTTCCAATCCATTGGCTTTCGCGAATTCTTCCGCTTTTTCTTGGAATACAATCCTCATTTCTTTCTCAACGTTCATTCCGGTGAATTTATTTACAAGACTACGCCAGACGGTTGATTTAGTCTGCACTTCATAATCAAGGTCTATCTCTTTGTATAACATCTTGGGTTCTGGCAATATAATAGTGATAGATTGGTCGTCTATGGAAACATTATCCTCAGTCATACTATCGAGCAGATCAATACCGTAGACATATTTAACCTTTGCTATGAAAATTCCCTCGTCCTTACCCAGTATGACATTACTGATTTTTCTTGCTGAATTTTGCGGAATATCGTCAATTGTACAAAAAACCATTGTTGTTATAGTGTTAGCAACCAATTGTATCGGGGTTTCCCGTATTGTTTGCGTAATAGAAGCTTGCGTAATCTCGAATGAGTGTTTGCCGCCAAAAATGTTAAACTTAAAACCGATAAATAAAATGGGTATTATCAAGCATACAAGCCCGAAAAAAATTTTTAAGTAGTCCATTTTTTCTATACTCCCTTACCACATCATAGGGAATGATCTTGATTTACAGCCATTTTTCCGTGATGTACAGCAACGCGTTAAGAGACGTCAGGTTCTTAACTTCACATTGCCTCACTGTATCGGAAGAACATCCTTAATTTTGTTGTATCGCTTTTCTGTGATCTCCATGTAACAAGTATAAAATATCATGATATATTCTGTCAACGCACAACCTAGCTCCGGCTGGAAAAAGGTTGTTTACTTTTCCACCCTCCGGTGGTAAAATTCTTTAGTTGAATAAAAGGGATCATAGGCTTTCATCCGTTGGTCCGTGAATATATTTTAAATTAATATAAATCAAGGGAGTGTCGTCATGGCAACTAGAAGAGAGCCGAGATTTAAGCTCTGTCGCCGTCTGGGCGTCAATGTTTATAATCATCCAAAGGCAATGAAGAGGGTGAGCGGACAGGCCCAGAAGGCCGGTCGCGCTGGCAAGAAGACATCTGAGTACGGCCTTCAGCTTATGGAAAAGCAGAAGATCAAGGCCTACTATGGGGTCCTTGAACGTCAGTTCGTTCGCTATTATAAGCGCGGACAGAAGAGTTCGGAGGCAACCGGCACTGCAATGCTCAAAGGACTGGAGTGCCGGCTGGACAACGTCGTCTATCGCATCGGTTTTGGGCGGTCGATCCGCCAGTCACGCCAGATAGTGAACCACGGCCATATCTTGGTTAACGGCCGCAAGGTCGATATCCCGTCGTTCTCGTGCAAACCTGGCGACGTCATCTCACTTCGGGAGAAATCCCGTGAAAACGAGCAATTTCGGATAAACTTTCAAGATTTGAGGAGTTTCGAGGTGCCGTTCATAGAGAAGAACACCGAGCAGTTCAGTGGAACTTTGACGAGGGAGCCGATGCGCAACGAGATCCCCATAGACGTAAACGAGATACTGGTAGTCGAGCTGTTCTCCAAGTAAGCGGAGATGGCGTCGGCAGATAAAATTTCAGCAGAGCCCGCGTGAAGAGGGGCTCTGTTTTTTTGTTTGCCCTCATATCTGTACATGGAGGGGAGTTAATGATAACATTCTGAATGGATGCGGGTTACGGTGTGAAATTATATTCGGAGATGGAGCATCGGATGGTCAAAGATGGCGGTTACAGAATTTTTTTAATCAGGCATGGAGAGACGGATTGGAATAAGTCGTTCAGGTATCAGGGCAGTTCCGACGTTGAGCTCAGCGGAGCGGGTCGCGAGCAGGCGCGTATGCTGGGTATAAGACTTGGTACGACGGTCCCCGCGCGTGTCGTGTCGAGTCCGTTGTCGCGGGCTTACGAGACGGCGAGGATAATCATGGAGCACAACGCGGAAGGAGTGGAGATAGAAAAAGACCCGGACCTCCGTGAGATATCGTTCGGCATCTGGGAGGGACATACTCCATCCGAGGTGAAAGAGCTGGATTATGACAAGCTGATCAGATGGCGCGCGGCTCCCTTCTCGGTTACTCCCAACGGCGGCGAGACGATGGAGGAACTGACTATCAGGGCGTCTCGCGCGGCGCGAGGTTTGACTGAGCCTGGAATGCCGGGGGAGGCCATCTTTGTCGTCGCGCACGGCGGCATCCTCAGAGCATTACTCGCGATTCTTATGAAATTCGATGACATGAACATCACATGGAGGATGCGCATGGACAACTGCTCGATAACCGCGGTCGATATATGGGAGAACAGGACGTCGCTGTATATTCTGAACGACTCTCACCACTGCAGAATGCCGGGCGACGAATTGGCGGCGGCCCTCTCTTTTTCGTTGTAGCGGCAGGGGATCGCGTTCACAGGCGCCGTGTTATATGTTATGATACGTGAAAATTCGCTGATTTGAAGGAGCGGGAGGTGTTGGCGTGAGTGACGGGAAAAACGTCTCATCGATGAATCCGGCTGAGGAGAGTGCGCTCTGGGATGCGATTGGCGCCGGAGACGACGAATCCAGAGAGAAGATAATAATGGCGTACAGGCCTATGGTCTTCTGGCTGGCAAAAAAATTCAGGGCTCCTTACAACTCTTACGCCGACCTCATTCAGGAGGGTATGATAGGTCTTATCTCTGCCGTCGACAACTTCGACGTCAGCCGCAGCAATAGGTTTATAACATACGCGTATTACAAAGTGCGCGGCAGGATGGCAAACTTCCTTCAGCGCTCGGAGGCAAAGGCGCCGAAACCTGTGGAGGACGAGTTTCTCGAAAGGATGGACTCGTTTGAGGCCGATATCGACAATATGGAGTGGCGGCTTGCGATAAAAGAGGGCTTCGAACAACTCCCAGCAAGGGAGAAGGAGATAATCAGCTCCCTGATCATAGAAGGGCGGCGAGCCGCTGAAGTCGCCATTGAGCACGGAGTTGGGGTAAGTCATATATACAGACTTCAGCGCAGGGCGATCTCCAGGTTGCGGAGCTGGTTTGCAAGGGGAGATGTCACATCCGGGGCCTGACATGTGAGAATTTAATTTATTGAGTTCGCTGTTGATACCGGGGGTGGCAGAGTGAAGGAAAAAGGGGTTGCGTCATTCGACAGAAGACTTAGGAGGATAGAGCGCTGGCTGAGGCGTCTCATGTCGGCGTGTGGCTGCGGGGAGTGGAGTTCCGCCCTGATGGAAGTGGAGTGTATGGAGGCCGAAACAAAGGAGTTGAGGGATGATCTGTGGCGAACGGTGGAGAACGAAGTATGTCTTGCCGTGCGAAGGTCTCTGACAGTGGTTCTCGCTGTAGGAGCCAGGGTGTCGCTCATCGCCATGCTCATACTGCTCTCGTCCGCGTTTCCGCTCTCTGTTGATCAGGACCGGCCGCAGCCGGTTTTTTCCATGGAGCCGGAGGGACTCTCTGTCAACAGGGAGGGCGAGATCTTAAATGCCCTGAAACGAACGCTAAGCGGTGGAAATAGAGGTAGAGCCGCATTGTACGCGGATGCGTCATCGATTGGCGGTGGAGAGTTGACCAGTGCGGCGAAGGCTCGCGAAAGTGAGAATCCTGCCGCGGAGAGACAGAGGACATCCGCGAAGGTGACGGCGGAGCCGACAGAACCGATAAAACCAACAGAAAAGCCCGGCCTGGACCAGACGATGGTGGAAGCCGAGAAGATTCCAGCGCGGCACGAGCCGTCGCTGGATGATGTGATATCGCTCATTCAGGTGGGACAGAGGGCCCTTAGGGTTTCAGAGCGCGCGGTGAGCGTGTATCCATAGTGATATAGAAGAAACGTACGGTGGGAGATGATTAAATTGCGCTTCAATCCTGATTTTGGCGTCTATCCGCGGCGTCTCAGTCCCTTGAGATGCGTGTGTGCCGTTGCGCTCCTTGTGCTGATGCTGTCCTCAGTCTATCCGATGCCCGGATGGGCAGCGGATGAGAGTGAAATCGGAGGTGTTCCAATAGTCATTGGAAACCCTGAGAATGAGAGGAAGCCGGTGCCGGACATCGACACGTCGGAGATGTCGCGGGACGAGCCAGAACCGCTCTCCGAGGGGAGGCCGAGAGGCAGGGGCGGCGAGCGCCGCGACATTCAGTTCCTTCCGCTTCTTTCCGTTTCAGTGGAGGGAAATTCCGAGGTTGACAAGGAGTACATCCTCTCCGCCGTAACATCCCGGGTTGGTTCGCCGATGGATCAGAACAGGCTTGGAAAGGATGCCGACGCGATATTCGAACTAGGGTTCTTCTCGACTGTGGACTACCGCATAGAGGATGAGAGCGACGGTTCCAATGTCATATTCATGGTTGTCGAAAACCCGTCGATTGATGGCATAAGATTTTTCGGCAACGAAATATACTCCTCCGAGGAGTTGAGCGAGATCTGCTTCACCAAGCCGGGGATGATATTCAACCGCGTCTTCTTCAGGAACGACCTTCAGCGCATAAAGGAGAAATACCAGCAGGACGGGTATGTAATGGCCCGAGTCAACGATGTGCGTATCGAGGGCACAGTGGTCAACGTATACATATCCGAGCCCAAGTTCGGAGAGATCATAATCCAGGGAAATAAGAGGACCAAGACCTACGTGATAGAACGTCAGCTGAGCGTCAAAGAGGGGGAATTTTTTAACTCCGTAAGGCTTAGGTATACACTGAGTAAACTTCAGGGTACCGGATACTTCGAGGATGTCAACGTCGGATTCGAACCGGCGGAGTCCCCGGATACGATAAACCTTGTCCTCACTGTAGTGGAGGCCAAGACGGGCCGTATAGGCATATCGGTCGGCTACGGCACACAGAGCGGGTTCAGCGGCGGACTGTCATATAACGATAACAACTGGGGCGGACGGGGAGAGCGGTTTGGAATCGGCTTCGACCTGGGAGACAGAGAACAGTATTGGCTCACCCTGGAACAGCCGTACATGGATCATAAGGTATTCGCCTGGAAAGTGGGGGCATACAAGCGGGCATGGGACGATCTGGCGTATTACGATGACGACACATACCAGTTCGACTACGATGAGGACAGGACTGGCGCGTATATCGGGACGGGACGGAAGTTCTCGGAGCGGTCGAAGCTCAGCTGGTACTTCACGACGGAGTGGCAGAGGGTGGAGATAGAATCGAGGCAGGGGGCCGCTCCCACTCAGTTGCAGCTTGAGGAGATGGAGAGCGGGAAGAATTTCATGCTGACCGGAAGGATCACAAGGGACAACATGGATCCTTACACGCCGTATCCAAAGGGGGATGTCGAGGCAATCAACGTTGAAAAAGGCCTGGAGGCCCTTGACGGTGACTGGTCGTATTGGAAGTATTGGCTGGAGATGCGCTATTACCTCTCTTTAAATTTACTGACGGAGATGTTCGAGAGAAACTTTACGGTGGACGATATACCGCCGATAGTCGCTGCTCGTCTTATTCTCGGAGACGCGGACGGCTATCTTCCCTGGGCGGTCGATTATACCATTGGAGGCGACAACACGCTTCGAGGGTACAAGGACAAGCGTTTTCGAGGAGACCAGATCTTCCTTTTCAACGCTGAAGTGCGCCTACCCGTCCACAAGAGCGCGTCTTTAGTGTTTTTCTACGACACCGGAGGGGTCTGGGACAGCTTCAGAGGGGAGGACTTCGACTTTGGCGACCTCGCGGATTCATACGGCTTGGGTGTCCGGGTTCGCACTCCGTTGGGCAATCTCAGGCTTGATTTCGCCCAGGGCAACGAGGAGTCGAGGGTACACTTCGGATTTGGCGAGATGTTTTAGAACCGCCCGGGTGCGTCTTGAATATGCCGATGGAGTTGTGGCTGCCCGCGCTGCCGCAACTCCGTTTGTTTTTGTGCTGGTCCTCTGTCTTCTGGCTCAGGCATCGCCGCTTGCGGCCTCGGTGAGAGTGGAGGGGCTGAACTCATGGCTTGCGGCTGGAGCGGTGAGAAGCCTGGAGGCAGTCTATGATCATATCCCTCCGGGAGAGACGCCGGACTATAAAGTGGCCCTCTTGGAGGTCGTCGCCGAAAAGCTGCTTTCAGGTTACATCGTCAAGGACATTCTCTGGATGGGGTCGGATGTGCTGATTGTATTGGATGAACACGCGCTAGTTCCCAGATGGAGAGTCTCTATCGCGGTTCCAAACCTGAGCCCTCCGGTGAACCTCTGGTTTGAATCGGACTTGGAGGGGCTCAACGCTGAAATAGCGTCTCTGCTCGATGGAGTTCCTGTGGAGGCGCTGACATGGGGCGACCTGGACCTGAAGAGAGAGGTGGATGCGCTCTGTCAGCCGAGGCTGCCGGGTTGGAGAGCGTCTCTCATCGTTCGGAGAGACTCGGGCGACAGCGTCACTATAGACGTCTCTTTCACCCCCGAACAGCCCCTGACACTTGTCGTCATGCCCAGGATAAACTCGGCATCCATCCCTGTTCTGCTTCACTCCAATATGAGAGAAGATCTTCTGAGGGGATTCGCTCCCATCATAGGGATTCCGGTTCCCTGGCTCGACATTCACAGCGAGGACTTCGCCGCCCTTGGCCGAGAGATACTGAACGGCGAATCCCTGGTGGAGGAGGCGCGGGCTGTGCCGGACGTGACTGTCAAGACAGGAGTGGTCTCCGAGCTGAACATAGACCTCGAAAGCAGAAGATATGCCGCGTGGGTGTGGTTTGCCGTCTATGGCGGGGCGGAGGACAGATATCCCGAAGCCGGGTTGCACTTTGGCAGACGCACGCTTCCATTCAGCGGCTGGGAGGTCGAGCTGTACGGCGAGTTTATAGTGTCCCTCAATGACTGGGATCCGGAATCGAGGTTCGGAGTCAGATGGGCTCCATCGCGGAATATATGGCTTGGCGGAGAGTGGAGCGACTCTGACAGTTCGTGGTGGATTAAGGCATCAATCGAGGCAAGACCACTAAAACCTTACGCGTGGCTGCGTTACAGCTTGGACGGATATACGAACGGAGCTGTGGGCTATAGGTTCAACGATTTTATGTCCATCGAATTGAACTATGATTCCAGATTCCCGGACTCATGGTTCGTGAGAGGCCTGGTGAATTTGTGATGCCGATATCGGTACCGGAGGGTACAGGAGAAGACTTTATGACCCTTGACGACGTTGCCCAGCTCACGGGCGGTGTGGTTGTGGGCGACGGAGCCAGACAGATACGCGGGATTTGTGCCCCTGATGACCCGAGGGACGACATGCTGTGCGTGGTGTGGGAGAAGGGGCTGATGGCCATGATTCCACTCAGCGTGCCGGTGATCTCGGACGCGGGTTCGATATCCGGCCGCGACGGGGTTGAACTCGACAATCCGAAGAGATCGCTCGTCAGATTGTTGCCACGCTTCGACAGACGCGCCGCCGGCGAAATCGGAATAAGCCCTGGAGCTGCCGTGCACGATCAGGCTTCGGTCGGAGAAGGTTCGGCGATAGGCCCAGGGTGTGTTGTATCTGAGGGGGCGGTTATAGGCAGAGGCGTCGTTCTCCAGGCCAACGTCTTCGTCGGCAGGGGGGTCGAGATAGGCGACGGGTGCGCGATATCGGCGTCTGTTGTGATCCAGGATCTCACAAGACTCGGAAGAGGGGTTTGCGTCCACTCGGGCGTGGTGATCGGCAGCGACGGCTTTGGCTACGTGCGTGAAGACGACGGGCGCATAGTAAAAATTCCGCAGATAGGAACTGTTATAATAGAGGATAACGTGGAGATTGGGGCTAACAGCACCGTAGACAGGGCCACGTTTGGCGTCACCCGAATCCGGCGCGGCGCCAAGATCGGCAGCCTCGTTCACATAGCCCACAACTGCGACATTGGGGAGGACTGCATAATTGTAGGGTGCGTCGCGATAGGCGGGAGCGTTAGAATAGGCAGATCCTCGATCGTGGCCGGTCAGGCCGGAATAGCGGATCATACAAAGCTCGGGAATGGGGTGACAGTTGCCGGAAGGGCGGGAGTGACGAAGGATATAAAGGATGGCGACACGATATCGGGCTTCCCGGCCAGGAACCACTCCGAGGAGACGAGGTTTCAGGCTTCTCTGCGAAGGATACCCGATATACTGAAGAGGCTGAAGAACATAGAGAGATTTATCGATGATACGATAACTGGAGGAAACTGAAGATTGACCACGAACAGATACACCATCGCCGGCAGCGCTATTTTCGAGGGCGTCGGCATTCACACGGGAGAGAATACATCAGTACGAATTTCACCGCTCACGGATGAGAGGGGAATTTATTTTGGGTTCGGCGGCAGACGCTATCGCGTCACCGACGCCGAGCATTGGGAGGCGCGCAGGAGCACTACCATAACATTCCCGGAGGGGCGGACGGTCCAGACCGTGGAACATCTGCTGTCGGCAGTTGTCGGGGTAGGTTTGGATGATGTGCTGATCGAACCCTTAGGGACGGAGATCCCGATAATGGACGGCAGCGCCATGCCGTTTGCCAGCCGCATTTTGGAACTGGGGCTCGTCGAGAAGGATACTCCCAAGTTTTGTTTTGCGCTGCCAGCTCCGGTCTGCGTCGATATGGATGGCTCGTCCATATCGGCGGCGCCGTCGGACGTCACCAGGATCACTTATGTCATAGACTATCCTGGGACGGGGATAGGCACCGAGATGAAGGACATAATTCTTTCGAGCGGCGCGTACGCCGAGGAGATAGCTCCAGCCCGAACGTTCGCCCTGCAATCCGAAGTAGACGCGCTGCGCTCCTCTGGCCTGGGGCTGGGGGGCAATTTCGACAACGTGACCATAATAGGAGATGACGGCCCGCTGAACCGCGTCGGTTACAGAGTGGACCGCGAGTGCGCCGCGCACAAAGCATTGGATATGCTGGGCGACCTGGCGCTCCTGGGTGTCATCCCCAAGGCGCGTTATACATGCGTCCGTGGGGGACACAGACTTCACTTAAAACTCATGGACCGGCTTATTCGCATGGTTCGCCAGATGGCGGATGGAGGGAGGTAAGGTCGGTGTCTCAAAGCGACAAGGAAGTGAAGGGAGTGTACGACATAAACATGATAAGAAAGTGCCTCCCACACAGGTATCCCTTTCTTATGGTGGATCGCATAGTCGAGATCGACACGGCGGGAGACGTGAAGAAGATAGTTGGCTATAAGAATGTCACCGTGAACGAACCGTTCTTTCAGGGACATTTTCCAGATGAACCCGTCATGCCAGGCGTATTGATACTTGAGTCGATGGGACAGGTCGGAAGCGTGATGATGGCCATAGCGCGAATGGAGAACGATATCCCGGAGAGCGAGCTCGGAAGCGCGTTTCTCACGACGGTATATGAGGCGAAGTTCAGAAAACCCGTCGTCCCGGGGGACCAGCTTCGCACGGAGGCGACTCTGCTGAGGTTTCGGGGGAGGATCGGCAAGATGAAGTTTGTCGGGACAGTGGATGGCGAAGTCGTTGCCGAGGCGGTCCTCGGATTTGTAATAGCTTCCAATCTCACGTCTCAGGAAGGGGATGAATGATGAAATGGGGGACTGCGTAATACACCCGTCAGCCATACTCTCTCCCCTGGCTGAGCTGGGCTGTGACGTGAGAATCGGTCCCTGTGTGATAGTTGACTCCGGAGCCAAGATCGGGGACGGCTCGGTCATCGAGCCCTTTGTGCACGTTACAGGTTCCGTTGAGATAGGGAAAAACTGTCATATATTTCAAAATTCGACTCTCGGAGAAGAGCCTCAGGATCGAGATTTCGGCGGAGAGGATTCTTTCGTGCGCATCGGAGACGATGTGACAATTCGAGAGAACGTGACGATAAACAGGGCGACGGGAGAGGGAGGCGAAACCTCCGTTGGCGATGGAACCATGATAATGGAGGGTTGTCATCTGGGGCATAACGTCAAAATAGGGTGTCACTGCACGATTACGAATAAAGTCGGTTTTTCCGGTCACGTGACCGTAGGCGACTATGTGGTAGTTGGAGGAATGACAGGATTCCACCAGTTTGTCAGCGTTGGCTGTTACGCGATGGTCGGCGGAATGTCGAAGGTGACGAAGGATATCCCCCCCTACTCCCTTGCCGACGGGCGTCCGGCCAGAATCTACGGCCTAAACGTAGTGGGACTTAGGAGGAGGGGTTTTTCCAGCGAACAGCGCGCGCGCATAAAGAATATCTATAAATTGCTGTACGATAAGAGGCTGAGCAGAAGTAAGGCGATCTCGCTTGTGGAGGAGAGCTACCCTGGCGACGAATTGGCGGGTGTCATAGCAGCCTTTTCGAGGTCGCTCAGGAGAGGTCTCTCTCTATGGGCCGGAAAAAGCGCATACAGCCATGAGCGGAGTTCGGAGACGTCACTGTGATCAGTTTCGGCTCCCTGACCGATCGTCACACGGTCACTCCGCGCGCGGCCTGAAAGACGATGCTCTTCGGCAAGCGCAACAGCGACGAGTTTGTCCTTGATCGTTTCGTGCTGGGGCAGGTTGTCGCTCCATTCATATTTGGAATCATGTCGTTCTCCGTAATTCTGGTGGCGGGAGACCTGCTGTTCAAGCTCGCGGCCATGGTCGTTCAACGAGGCGTGTCCCTGGGAGTGGTCACGAGGTTGTTTTTGTATTCCTTGCCGCGAATAATCGCGCTCAGTATGCCAATGAGCTGTCTTCTCGCGTCCCTTCTAGGTTTTGGCAGCATGTCCGCCAACTCGGAACTTGTGGCGCTCAAGTCGGTAGGGGTCTCCTTCGGTCGTATAGTCAGACCCCTTGTGCTTGCTGGCATAGCCGTCTCGATAACGGCGTTTTTCGCGAACGAAACCTTAGTTCCGCTCTGTTCCAGAGCCGCCGCCAATGTGATGCGTTTCGAGGTGTTCCGTTCGGTGCCGCCGATTCTCAAGGAGAGCGTATTTATCAGGGAGGATGAGGGCGGAGTGTTGAAGAGGGTCCTCTATATCGGAGCGATAAAGCCGAGGTCCGGAGAGATGAGCGATATATTGGTCCAGGAGTTTGAGGATGGCAGGATAAGGCGATTTGTCTCCGCTCCAAAGGGCGACTGGGTGGATGGCATCTGGTGGCTTGAGAACGGCCAGGTCTTCGAGGTTTCCGATGAGGGCTCAGTAAGAGCCCTGTTCTCATTTGAGAGACAGAGACTGAACCTTCTCTCCGCGCCATCGGACATAGACAGCAGTATGGCCGATCCCTCCGAGATGAGCCTCCCCGAGCTTTATAGAACGATAAAACTCGCGGCGACGCAGGGCAACGATACCGGCAAGCTGTGGATGCTCTTCAACCTGAGAATAGCGATACCCTGGTCCAGCGTGGTACTCGTGCTGGTCGGCGCGTCTGTGGGCAGCCGGCCGCAGCGTTCGTCATCCGGAATGGGTCTAGGTCTCTCTGTCGTTATAGTTTTTATTTATTATGTCATTATGTCGTTTTGCAAAACCCTCGGCGAGGCTGGGTTTCTTCCCGGCATTTTCGCCGCGTGGATCCCAAACGTGATATTTCTCGCGATAGGTTCCGTGTTGACGCGGCGCGCCAACAGGTTTGGATAAAGACCGCGCGAGGCGCGCCGATGTTATGGCGAATGCGGCCGAGGCAGTTCGACAGTCTCAATTTTTAAGGAGGTCACAGTATGACAGTTGCCATTGTTGCAGGGGAGGGACTTCTGCCTGAGGAGATAGCGCGAAGGCTGGCCGAGGGGGGGTCCAAACCCGTTGTGTACACCCTCAGAGAGAACAGCGATTCACTGGCGGCTAATGCGCTGGATGTTGTTCCGGTACTCAGTTCGGAGATTGCCTCGGCGCTGGAAGATATGTCGCTGCGCGGGATAAAGAAGGTGATGTTGGCGGGGTTTGTGCCAAAGACCCTGATTTACGGAAGCGAGGCTCTCGACGCTATGTCCCGCAACTTTTTGGCTTCACTGGAGGCTCGCGACGACCACTCCCTCCTTGGGGGAATAGTCGCTCTCCTTGAAAGGTTTGGATTCGACGTCATTGGATATCGGGACATCCTGGGGGATCTCCTCGCCGGGAGCGGTGTCATAGCTGGCCGGGCCCCTACGGAGAGCGAGGATATTGACGTCAGATACGGGGTCGAGATAGCGCGGGTCGTAGTGCCGCTCTCATTCGGCCAGAGCGTGATCGTAAACGGGAGATCGGTTGTCGCGATAGAGGCCATGGAGGGGACCGACGCCGCTATACGGCGGGCCGGTTCTATCTGCGGAAGCGGCGTTCTGGTAAAGATGATAAAGCTGGGACAGGATTCACGCTACGACATCCCGGTAGTGGGGCCATCGACACTTAACCTGATGTCGCGGGCCGGATTGACATGCCTCGCGGTGCACTCAGGCTGGACGCTGATTCTCTCTCCCGGGGAATTCTCGTCCGTCGCGGCGTCGAGCGACATCTCTGTTGTGGGAGTCAATTATTGACGAGCCAGAAGTCCATCTTAGTCAGTGCCGGAGA
>JAIRWR010000116.1 GCA_031268885.1 Synergistaceae bacterium | reverse complement strand
TGGTGGCCAGAGCGGAGGTGACACACCCGGTAACATGCCGAACCCGGCAGTTAAGCCCTCCAGCGCCGATGGTACTGCAAGGGGTACTTGTGGGAGAGTAGGTCGCTGCCAGATTTTTTTCCTCTTTCCTTTGTCTTCTCTTTTCTTTGCCGAGTCTCCGAATTATCTTATCCTTCGGAGACTCGGCTTTTTTATATCCGCTGAAATTGGCGTGCTGAATGTGTATAATCATAGAATTAAAGTGGAGTTTTCGCGGACACATAAGTTGGGAGGGTACGGTATGTTTGAGGTTCTTTCGTCGGAGCGAATCGCTCCGAAGGAGTACGATCTTTGGGTGAAAGCGCCCAAAATAGCCAAGCACGCACGGCCAGGGCAATTTGTCGTGATAAGGCCGGATGAGCGCGGCGAGAGGATCCCGCTGACTATAGCCGATTTCGATATTGAGCGCGAAGCTATTCGCGTCATATTTCAGGCGGTTGGGAAGACTACAACCAGGATGGCGTCGATCAGAGCGGGCGACGCGATACTGGATATCTCCGGCCCGCTGGGAAGGCCCAGCGAGATCGAAAAACTCGGAACCGTGATGATGATAGGCGGCGGAGTTGGAATAGCGGCGCTCTTCCCAATTCTCAGGGCGCTCAAGCAAGCTGGAAACAGGGTGATCACCGTACTCGGAGGCAGGACATCCGATCTTGTTATAATGAAAAAAGAGTGCGGCGGATTCTCCGACGAACTGATAATAACCACAGACGATGGGTCGGACGGCATGAAGGGGCTTGTTACTGACGCCATGAAGATGATTGTCGGCCGCGGTGACGAGATCAGCCAGTGCTGGGCGATAGGGCCGACGATAATGATGAAGTTCTGTGCTATGACCGCGTCCGAGCTTGGTCTGTCAATTTGGGTCTCGATGAACCCGATCATGCTGGATGGAACAGGAATGTGCGGATGTTGCAGGCTCACCGTTGATGGAGAGATAAAATTCGGCTGTGTGGATGGGCCGGAGTTCGACGGATCTCTTATCAACTGGGATGAGTTCATGAGCCGCATGAGGCAATATAAGGACGAGGAGAAAATTTCGATGGAAAAGTATCAGGAGGAAGTGGGTGATCTTTCGTGGCTGTGAGCAAGACCAAAACTCCAATTTCAGAACAGTCTCCTCATGAACGGATCAGAAATTTCAAAGAGGTCTGCCTTGGCTACACGCTCGAGGAAGGGCAAGCCGAAGCGTCACGTTGCCTGCAGTGCAAAGACGCCCCCTGCATCTCCGAATGTCCGGTCGCGATAGATATTCCCTCCTTCATACACGCAATCAGAGAGGGGGACATGCCCGCCGCGGTTGAGATCATGTCCAGGCACACCAACCTGCCGGCCGTCTGCGGAAGGGTGTGTCCTCAGGAGACACAGTGCGAGGGAGTGTGCAAGCTCGGCCGCGCGAAGGGCTTCGAGCCGGTGGCTGTCGGCAAGCTCGAACGCCTCGTCGCCGATTGGAATTACGCGCGGCCGGCGGCGGTCAACGCCGAGATTCCGCGGGTCAAGATCGGGAGAGTCGCGGTCATAGGTTCAGGACCAGCCGGACTCACCGTAGCCGGCGATCTGGCGAAGCTAGGATACGATGTTACGGTATACGAAGCACTGCACGCGCCCGGAGGCGTACTGCTGTACGGGATTCCGGAGTTCAGGCTTCCAAAGTTCATCGTGGCAAAGGAGATTGAGGCTATCACGAGCCTTGGAGTCAAATTAGAGCTGAATTCCGTGACAGGCCTGGCGGTCACCATGCGGGAGATAATGAGGGATTTCGACGCCTGCTTCATAGGAGTCGGGGCGGGGGCTCCTCGTTTTCAGGGTGTTCCAGGCACCGCGCTCTCCGGGGTTTACTCCGCGAGCGAATATCTGACGAGAATTAACCTGATGCACGCCTACGAATTTCCGGTCTACGACACTCCAACTAAGAGATCCAGAAGCGTAGTCGTGATAGGAGGCGGGAATGTCGCGATGGACGCGGCCCGTTCCGCAAAGCGGCTTGGCGCGGAGGATGTCGCGATTGTCTACCGCAGGTCCCTTACGGAGATGCCGGCCCGCATAGAGGAGTATCATCACGCGGTCGAGGAGGGAATAGCCTTTCACTGGCAGAC
This sequence comes from Synergistaceae bacterium, assembly GCA_031268885.1. Taxonomy (GTDB): domain Bacteria; phylum Synergistota; class Synergistia; order Synergistales; family Synergistaceae; genus JAIRWR01. The sequence goes on along the minus strand of JAIRWR010000116.1, from coordinate 11,302 downwards.
AAACCCGACTGAGTACTCCGATGACGGTTCCGGCAAGCTCAGAGGAGTCAAGTGCATAAAAATGGACCTCGGCGAACCCGACTCGTCGGGAAGACGGCGTCCCATACCCATCCCGGGGAGCGAGTTTTTCATAGAGGCGGATACCGCAATAGAGGCCATAGGGCAAGGAGCGAACAGGGTTCTTTTATCCACCTTCCCTGAACTGCGCTTAAACAGGTACGGCTACATAGACGCCGATCCCAAGACGGGGGCGACGTCCGTCCCTGGGATTTTCGCGGGAGGCGACATCGTAACCGGGGCGGCTACCGTAATACTCGCCATGGGAGCTGGCAAGAGTTCGGCCTTGGCAATCGACGAGTTCGTCAGATCGAAGAATAAAGCCTGAATTTGACTTGAGGGTATTACGCAAGTAATGATATTAAGCGCGGCTTTGCGGTCCTAAGCCGTCGCTTTTATATGAACGGGGGAATTATTGCGGAATGAGGGTTTTTCTTGACAATATTGAGTTCAAGTTGAGCGAGGATATTATCGAAGATGACAGAGAGGCTATCTATGAGGAGATGAGAAAGAGATCCTTGCTCTCGAACCGGGTGATAGTGGATATAATTGTCGATGGTGAGTCGGTTGGGGACGAGGACACGTTCATGTCTCTTTCTGGAGGTTCGGAGTTTATTTTCGTGACCAAGCCGATCAGAGAGCTGGTGCGGGAGAGTTTGCAAGAGGGGCAGAGGTACTTAACGTCCTTGAAGAGCGGTCTCGACTCCGTTGCGACCCTGCTGGAGGAATCGCGCGACCGAGAGGCGCAATCCAATTTCTCCCTTGCGATAGAGGGTATCAGATGGCTTACGGAGACATTTAACAGGTGTTGCATGCTGCTCGGCGTGACGGAGAGGAGTTTGAAAACAGGCAGCTTCGAGAGGGACTTGAAGGACTTAAACCGCGCTCTTGATGATATAGCCAGTTCGATGGAGAGCGGGAAGACGATGAACCAAGCATATATTATAAGAGACAAGCTGTTGCCGTCTATAGGGGTATTTTCGGATTATTGGAAAGAAATCTCATCTTTTTTGGAGATACCGCTTCAATAAAACACTATGTTATAATATATTGGCTCAAGAAGGCTATTCCCATCGGAGGCCTGAAGGGCAGATGTTTCAAGGAAGCGCTGATTGAAATCATAAAACGACATCCAGCCGTTTGGGGGAAACGGGCTCTTCAAAGTTCAAATCTCCATCATTGGGCCTCTGATATCGAATCAGCCTTCCAGACGATGATAGCGTCTGTGTTCTAAGACCGCTGAGTGTCTTTTTAGCGATTTTAGTCAGTGTTTTCATAATCACTGGAGGAAGGGGAGTGGCCTTTTGTCTGTAAAAAAGGGTCTGTCAATCTTCCTATTGCTTAGTGCCGCGGTGAGCAGCGCGCTTCTGTATTTTACAGTGGACAAGTCCTCGCTGAAGTTTTTGGCCGGCGCGAATAAGCTCGGAGTTGTACTGTCACTGCTCCTAGTCGTCTTAATGTGGTTGCTTGACGCCGTAAAGCTATCGATGCTCGCGAAGGCGGCCGGCGAACGCCTATCATACGGCTTGTCCATAGAGCTTGTCTGGCTGAACTACTTCGGGGCGGCAATCACCCCGATGCAGAGCGGTGGCGGCCCCTTTCAGATGTATCTTCTTTATAAGAACAACATCAGTTTCGGCAAGTCAGTGGCGATAACGTTGGTCCGAACTATTCTTACCCTGCTGATCCTCGGATTGAGCATACCCTTGAGTCTTTTGATTCAACAAGACCTCCCAGATCTGGACTGGATGATGAGAGGATTCATCGTCTATGTGATACTCTTCGTGATGGCGGCGTGGCTTTGTTTTGTGCTGAGCCTCCTACGTCCCAGGATCATAAAGAGGTGGGTTGGGATAATCATCATAACGCTCAAAAGATTCGGCATCTTAAAGCAGGGGAGGGTCAGGAGGATCATCAGGAGTACGAACCGGGAGATAGACTCCTACAACCAGATTCTTCGAGCCTTTTTGACCACGGGAAGGCGGCATTTCTTGTGTGGGGTGGCCGCGGCGTTTTTGCAGATGATCGCTTACCTCTCCATAATGCCATGCATGATATGGGCGATTGGCCTGCCGGTGGAGTTCTTCCACTGTGTCATAATGCAATCGCTCTTTCTGTTTCTGCTGTACTTCATTCCCACGCCGGGAGGCAGCGGCGCGGCTGAGGGTGGCGCGGCGCTCGTCTTCAGCGTCTTTGCCCCGCGCAGCGTCGCGGGTGTGCTTGGAATCGGGTGGCGCCTTCTGACTGAGTATACCGGGATTCTTCTCGGCGGGATTGTGATCGTGAAGCTCGTGGGTTGGGGTCTGGTAAATCAGATAATGACAGAGGACGGCGAGAGGAAGGTAAAGAACCCCAGCGGAGACGATCCGGTTTGAGTTCGCTCGTCTTCAAATACAGAGGTCTTTTGTGGGGTATCTTCGCGCTGGCGATACTGTTTTTCCCCGTCGGAGCCTCCCCTTTGAGGCTGGCGGCGTCGGTTCCGTTGCTTGCGGGAGGACAGTCGCTGAGGTTTTGGGCTGCCGGCGTCATCCCAAAATACAGGACCCTCGTCGTAGATGCTCCAGTTCTCGTCACGCACGGACCGTACGCGTTGATTCGCAACCCCCTGTACGCGGGCAACGCTCTCTTGGGGTGCGGCTGGTCTCTCATGGCCGGTCGCGCTTGGTTGCTGGCATTTATCGCCGCGTTCTTCGTGATATATTCGGTTATCATAATTCCGTGGGAGGAGGGATTTCTCCTTCGAAAATTCGGTGATAGCTATACTACTTACAAGAGAACGACACCGAGTCTGATCCCTCACGTCACTGAAATCGGCAGGTCGGTTCGAGAGCGCCGAGATGGGTTCGACTGGAACAGGTCCTGGATTATGGAGCGCCACTCGTTACGCATGAACGCGGCGCTGACGCTCCTCGTCCTCGCCAGGCTGTTTTGGGCGCGCTGATATTAATGGCACGAGCCCTCATAGACGTCACAGTACGCTGATTTTAGATGTGTTCCATATCGCCAAACAGCCTCTCCCACGTGTCATTGTATATCTTCCCCTTTTCGACGGAGAGAGCCGCTACTCCGTCATCGATGGCGGCCTGTCCCACAGCTTCCGCAATCCTCGGCGTCGTTTCGCTGCCAAAGAACCTCGGGCAGATGTGATCTGTAGACAGGTGTCTCTTGTCCACCATGTTGGCCAGCGCGTCGGACGCCGCTATAAGCATAGAATCGGTGACCTTTCGCGCCCTTACATCAAGCGCTCCCCTGATAATCCCGGGGAACGCGTGGATGTTCAGGATGGTGTTCGAGTCCTCGACCCGGCCCGAAGCATATATACGCGCCCCGGCTTCGAGAGCTTCCGCAGACGTTATCTCGGGTTCCGGCAGCGCGAGAGCGAGAACGATGGGGTTTTTGTTCATCATCTTGATCTGTTCCTTCGAAACGATTCCGCCTCGAGAGAGTCCGACGAGGATGTCCGCGTCTTTTATCGCCGCGTCGAGCCCGCCCGATATGCCTCTGGGGTTGATCCTTCCCGCCAGGGACTCCTGTGCTTGGTTCATGTTTGGATTGGAGCTTCCGAGAATCCCGTCTTCATTCAGCGCTACCACATCCTTAGCGCCGGATTTTACCAGCAGGTCAGCGGCCGATATCCCAGCGGATCCCGCGCCGAGCACAACTATCCTGGCCTCCTCTATTTTGATGTTTATGAGCCTCAACGAATTTTTGACCGCTGAGAGGACTACGGCGGCTGATCCTTGCTGGTCATCGCAGAAGATGGGGATGTCGAGCGTCTCCGCGAGCTTCCGGACAACGAGGAACGACTCCGGACAGCATATGTCCTCGATGTTTATTCCTCCGACGGTTGGGGCGATCATTCGGCAGAATGATATCACTTCCTCGGCGTTTCTGGCATCGATAGCCATGGGGATAGCGTTTATATCGCCCATGAGCTTGAGCATCAGGCACTTTCCCTCAAGCACGGGAATGGAAACAGAGGGGCCGACGTCCCCCATGCTCAGAACGGCGGTTCCATTGCTTACCTCGGCGACGCGATTGGCCTTTCCCGTGTAGTCGTACGCGCGGGCCGGGTCTGTCCTTATCTCCTCGCAGGCGGCTGTGCTGCCTGGTATGTAAGCGATAGCCATCTGGCGGTCCGTGCGGATATTGACCGTCGGGAACGTCTGAACCTTACCGCATGCCTTTCTGTGAAATTCAAGGGCTTCCATCCTCTCGACGTTTTCCATGTTTCATCCCTCCTGTATCGGGTTTTGTCCTTCGAGGTCCACTATCATTCCGTCACGAGCCGCTATGACCCTGGTCTTCTCTGTAGAAAGATCACCAACAGCCTCGTCCGGCCCCAAATCCAGAACCCATCCCCCCATGTGGGTGAGTATGGCGAGTTGCGGGTGGAGAACCTGCAGCAACGATCTCACGTCAGACAGGGACATATGTTCGAGGCCGGCCCTCGGAAGCGGAATTGTAGTATTTATTACAATCATGCCGCACTCCTCGTATCTTTTGGGAAAATCGGGCAGCGCGGCTGTGTCGCTTATTATGCCCCACGTCGGGAGCCCAGCTCCCCTGAATATGAGGCCATAGCACTGAATTCCGTGATGCTTGTGTATCACGGACTCCACCGTGGCGGTTGGCGACAGCTCTGTCCTGTGCCCGTCGGCGTGTTTTGGGATCTCCTTGAGCTTTCGCGCGGCGAAATTCAACAGGACGGAATCACCCTGGCTGACGCAGTCGTCCGTCAGCAGAACCATTCCGCGCTTTTCCGCCGACCTGAGGGTCATCCCCTCGACCAGTGCGTTCAGGTCGGAGCTGTGATCAATGTGACGATGCGTCAGGATGATCGTGTTTATGTCCAGGGCGGACAGCTGCGGACACGCGGCGCAGATCCGCACCAAGCTCCCCGGACCCGGGTCGATCACCCCCATGGCTCCTCCGTATGAAAACCACAACCCGCCGGACGACCTTCTCTGAGACAGCATTATAAAGCGAGAGCCCGCGGTTCCAAGGAATCTAACGAAGCTGCGCGGGTATGAGGCAATTCTCTCTTCACGCTCCAACTGACAATCCTCCATAAAATTTTCTCCTTGCGCCAATCTGACCACGGATGTATTATATCCCGTTGGAGGGTCATACGGATGAGAATGTGTGATTTTAAGTCGAGTCTGTGCCGAATGGCTCTTTTGTGATATGCTCGTTAAGGCTGAAAGACGCAGATATGGAGGTGTGGGAATATGAACGACTCGAGAGATTTGTGGACTGTGGGGGACGTGCTGGATGCAATGTCTGGCCCGAATCCTCCAGATTACGTGATGGAGATCGTGAACGAGATTCAGGCATGGCTCTCGTCCGCGGTGTCGGAGGAGTTGATTATTGATCCCACGGATATGGCAGGAGGAGAGAGGCAGTGGACTGCCGACCTCGAATATCTTTTCTCTCGGATCGAGTGGGCTGGCAGGTATGCTGACCTCGTTCCGCTCTTGAAGGAGAGCGGCAGCCGCGAGGATGTGATAATACTATCCATAGGCCCGATTCTGCTGGACGAGGGGATGCGGATGATGGTCGATCACGCCGCGCTCTTCGCGAGCGAAACATGCCGCAGAATTTGGATGATATCGGACACTTGGATCATAGGAGACATATTATCCTACGTTCCCCACATAAAAGCGCTGCTGAGCAAGGGAATACAGCTGCACTTTCTGCTAGTAACGCCATGGGGTTACTCGGAGATACCGTGGACAAGGGAGAAGTGATCCGCGCGTGACGACAACGGAATTAGCGTCTGATAAGGTCCCTCAAATTTACGAGGGACCTTATTGGGCGTATTCTTGTGTTTACGCATACAAATCAAATCTACTTGACGTCTCGAGAGCGGACCTCCTCTAACTCTGCACCGCGCGGTAACGCCAAGTGTATTTTTATAGCTTCTTCCACGGCCATCATGTCGTTTTTCGAGAGAGTATCAAGACAATTTTTCAGTCTCATCTTATCGACTGCCATAATCTGATCGGTCATGGCTTTATTTCTCAGTCCACAGACAGTTATTATGGCTTCTCCAGGATATAATCGGCCAGCGTTGCTCGTAACAGGCACTACGATAACGCGTGGTAAGTGGCGGTTAGCCGCGTCATTGCTCACTATGACCGCCGGGCGCGTCTTGCGTATCTCGCTGCCTGACGACTCCCTGATCTCAACCCGCCAGACTTCACCGCGTTTCATCAACCTCACCGCCGAGCGATTCGCACCAGACAGCCGCTTCCGCTTCCCTATCTTTGTCGTTTGCCATAGCCGCATAATCTTCATCGAGCGACATGTCAGTCACGTGAGGCCGTATCAACTCCTCGATGAATTTACTTATGCGCCGTTTGGCGACAGTTCGATATAATCCATAATACACATCTTCATCGATTGTTAAGGTCAATTTTCGTTGCATTTTCATCCCCCCTCAGTGTCATCTATCATTCATGCCATTTTACACGTTATACGTTATATGTCTATTGTTAAAGCAACAGGTCCAGAGAGCGCGTGTAAAAGACGTGAAGGGTTGAACACGAATGTGCGCGTATATAGAGTGCAACGGTAGTGGAGTATTATGTGAGCGGGTGGGAGCAAACAGACTCACTCGCTCCAAGATGGCCTGTCAACCAGGTTTTTTACGCCGTTGCGGTATGCTTCGAGGCTGGCTTGGGAGCTGTTGATCTCCAGGGTTGAACGGCTTCCATCTGGCCTGAATTTCTTGTTCCACCAGCTGATCGCCCTAAGTCTCGGATAATTGCCAGAGTTTATCGAATCCAGAGCGCTCCGAATCCAGCCGGCTTTGTCCGCGAGCCTGTGATTTTCGGTCACGCCAAACTCAAGAATCGCAATCGGCCTCTTATATGAGATCGAACAGAGTCCAGGGTAGACCTTTTTGATCACGCTCTCGAACGACTCTGCCGGCGCGTCGCCCCTCAACCTTCCGTAAAGGCTGATTCCAATCCAATCTGTCCATTCGTCTCCGGGGTAGTAGTTTTTTGCCGAGTTCCACGCCTCGTTCGGCGAAGCGCTCGATGAGACGTGAAACACCCACGTCACGTCAACGGCGCCGGCGCTCCTGAATATGTCCACGACATGCCTATACGCGTCACGAAAGCGCTCCGGCCCGTCCGGCAGCCCTCGTTCGCCATATATGTCTGAAGAGCCTCCATTCCACGCTCCGCTCCACGGGAACCATGATCCGTTAGCCTCTGGGCCGAACTCCGCCATTATCGGAAAACCGAGCGATGCCGCGTCTTTCGCGCATCGGGCGAGGTTGCCGTCGAAATCTCCGCGAAGAATCGCGTCCAGCGTGTAAAGCTGTTCCACACGGCCCTGAACGGGTGAACTCCATGGCATTATCCCGACCAACGGGACGATCCCATTCTTGTGAAGCGTCCTGCACGACTCCACCGGAAACTCAATCCCTTCAAACCAGTTGAAGCTGATGTACGACCATACGATCATCTTGCCCGCCAACGATGTAAAGGTTTTTGCCTCTTCGATATCAACTTCGTCGTCGTACAGCCCAAAGTAGGGATGGGCCGAGTGGTACACGCCAACGGCCGGCGGGATCAGCTTCACTCCGGCGAACGCGAGGCTCGTTCGCTCGAAAAATACAGCAAAAATCAGGAGAAGAGAAAAAACGGAGTACTTCGGGAGGGTCATCTGTTCTGGTCTCCGCGCCGCTTGGATAACATGTTATAGCAGGCATAACCCGCCAGAACTATGACGCAGAATGCCACAAGCCCCATCGTGATTCCGTGAAGCGCTGTGGAGACACTGCCCTGGTCGCTGCCCAGACAATACCCGACGAGCGACAGCGCCGTCACCCATATCCCGCTGCCGAGCGCGGTGTAGAAACAGAACTTGGCGAAGTTCATCCTCGCAAGCCCCGCGGGGAGTGAGACGTACTGCCTGATCACAGGGAGAAGCCGAGCCGTGAAGGTGCTCACGTGCCCATGCCTGTTGAAGAACTCCTCGGCCTTGTCTAAGGTCTCCGGCGTTACGAAGAAATATCTCCCATATCTCTCGAAAAAGCGCCTCCCCCATTTTATGGCTATCCAATAGTTAAATACAGCTCCTAAAAGACTGCCGATGATGCCGCACACAACTACCGCCAACAAGGTCATCTGCCCCTTGCTGGCTAGATACCCCGCCGGCGGCATCACGACCTCGCTTGGGAATGGGAAGAATGACGATTCTAGAAACATCAGGAACACAACACCGGGATATCCCAGCGTTTCGACAATGCCCGCCAGCCACTCCACAAGGAGATAAAAGGCGCTGACGCACCACTGCACGGGCGCAGCTAGGTTTTCCACAAACTCGGACAATATACCCACCCCTTCTCGGCGTTATCTGTACAAATTATATCCAGGCCGTGCGTTCTTCAACGCGAAGTCTTCGGCGCAATCCGCGGCTTCCCGGGAGGACCGACTCCACTTCGTCCCAGAATGCCCTGCTGTGGTTCATGTGCTTTAGGTGGCAGAGCTCATGGACTATGACGTACTCGGCCACCGTGTCGGAGAGCATGGCAAGCCGTGAGTTGAAAGAGAGCGCCCGGCTGCTCGAACACGAACCCCACTGCGAGAGCGCGTACTTCACGCTCGCCTGTCTGGGACGGACGCCGATTTTTTTCGACCATGCCGGCGCGAGCCTTCCGACTATCCCCTCGGTCTCAGCCGTATACCAGTATACGAGACGTTTGCGCCTGTCCTCGGATGGGGGAATGCGCAGGATTATGGCCGCGAGAGCGTCAGACGCCTCGACCTTTGGACTTATACCATCAAGCGGTCCCCCATCCGGACGAAGAGTCAGTATGCGCAACAACCTACCTCTGTACGGCAATCTCTCTCCGTCCTTCAATGAACGCGTTATGACGCTCGCTCCGTGTGGAGGCTCAGACGGTTTTATTCCGCGCCGCACGCAGGATCGACCTCGCGGCCCATATACCGGAAGCCGACGCTTGCACCACCCCTCTTGTCACGCCGGCGCCATCTCCCGCGGCCCAGAGCCCAGGTATCCTCGTCATAAGGGATGAATCAAGTTCGAGCTTGAGGCTGAAGAACTTCACCTCCACCCCATAGAGGAGGGTATTGGGGCTGTTTATGCCAGGAATTATCTCGTCGAGCGACTCTATCATCTCAACTATTCCAGTCAGGTGCCTGTAGGGAAGGACAAACGAGAGATCGCCTGGCTCCGCGCTCGCCAGGGTTGGCCTGACCAGCCCGCGAGAGATTCGCTCCGCGGTAGAGCGCCTCCCCTTGCGGAGGTCGCCGAGGCGCTGGATCATGATGCCTCCCGTCAGCATATTCGCGAGACGGGCTATGTGGCTGCCGTAGCCGGTCGGATTCTTGAACGGCTTGGAGAACATCGTCGAGACTAGAATGGCAAAGTTCGTGTTGTCCGTCTTGCGCTCCTCGTCCCTGTTCGAGTGGCCGTTTACGGTCAATATGCTCTGGCGCGACTGATACTCCGTCGTGACCTCCCCGTTTGGGCACATGCAGAACGTTCTGACCCTGTCGTCGAAGGTGGGGGTATCAAGGATGGCCTTTATCTCGTAGAACTGGTCGGTGATGTCCTTTGCCCATGCGTATGGGATCTCGACCCTCACGCCGATGTCCACCGGCAGCGACGCTATCTCCAAACCAAGTTTATTTATCGTCTCCTCCATCCACGGCGCCCCTTCGCGCCCCGGCGCAAGGAGGACGTTTCGCGCGGTGACAGTGCCGCCGCCCGATAGACTGACGCCGCGAATCTTGCCGTCCGTGTCAAGGAGGATCTCGCTGACGGTGGTATCCATGCTGATGTCGCATAGGTCCTTCGCGCACAGATAGAGGCTGCGCAGGATGTCCTTGGAGCGGTCGGTTCCCATGTGACGTATGATAGATGGCAGCACGTTGAGACCGGCCCTTCTGGCCTTGTCGATTATCCTCGTCGCCAGCTTACCCTCCGGGTTGAATATATCTGTGGATGCCCCGTGTTCCAGGTAGACGCGGTCGACCTCCGCGATGAGTGAGAGCAACTCCTCCCTTCCGCAGTACTGTTCCATATTACCGCCGAACTCCGGCGTCAGGGTGAGCTTTCCGTCACTGAACGCGCCAGCTCCGCCCCAGCCGCAGACCACGCCGCACGGCTTGCAGTGGGCACACTCGGCGGCCCCGAGCTTCAAAGGGCAGGATCGTCTGTCGATGTGGCGGCCCTTGTCGAGCACTAAAACCCCCATACCCCCGCGCGACAGCTCCAGCGCGGCAAACAGTCCAGCAGGCCCGGCTCCGACGACTATTACGTCATATTGATCTTTCATCAGTGATTCTCCCCAAACCAACAACAGTATGGCCGCCGGACAAATGCCGAGACCGCCGTGATTATACACCAAAAGTAGTATATAATTGACGAATCCAGGGCACTTATATCAACCCGCGTTCAGACGGGAGCTGTGCCTATGTTTCGTGTCATTCGAGGAGGAAGGCAGATAATGAAATTTGAGGTTTCGGGCGGCGACGCTCGAATCGGTGTTAAGGGCGCGCTTGGGCTTGCTCTCTGTGAAGGTTTTTCTAAGGAGGATCTCTCCGCGCTTCCGTCGGACACGGTCGCGTTCGCCGAATTGGAGATCTCCCGCGAAAATTTCAGGGCGAAGAGAGGGGACTCGTTGGTCGTTCCGCTCTCCGGCGAGGAGCCTCAGTGCGCGATACTGGCCGGCATGGGAAAGAAAGAGGAAGTCAAGGCTGTAGGCTATCGTCTTGCCGCGTTTACGATGGCGCGCGCCGCGGCGCGACGGGGAGCGCCGGGTCTGTCGGTCGTCGTGCCGGACGCGTTCGGGCACGGAATCGGGCAAGACCGGGAGGTATCACGCCATATAGCCAGCGGAGCGGTCCTCGCCGGATACAGGTTTGAAAAGTATCGCTCCGCGGATGAGGACGATCGTTTCAAGCCCATCGACACGATGTACGTGCCTGGAGCGGATCTCGAAGCGCTGGAGGAAGGGGGCGTGATCTCCGCTGGAGAGTGCTGGGCGCGCGATCTGGCAAATGAGCCGGGCAACGTCATCAACCCGGAGACGTTCGAGCTGGAGGCGAGAAGAACAGCGGAGGATCTCGGACTGGAGATAACCGTCCTCCAAGCGCCGGAGCTCGAACGAAAGGGTATGAACGCGCTGCTCTCCGTCGGCCGCGGATCGGCGATCCCTCCCAGGCTGATACATCTGACATACAGGCCCAAAGCGGAATCC
>JAIRWR010000103.1 GCA_031268885.1 Synergistaceae bacterium | reverse complement strand
TCAAACAACTTGTTGACCTCGGCTTCCATCAACGCTGAGGTCGGTTCGTCCATGATGATTACCTTCGCGTCATAGGAGACCGCGCGAGCTATTTCGACCATCTGCATTCCGGCCACGCTGAGGTTTCTCACCAGTGTTTTGGGGTTAAATTCGAGACCGAGTTTCTTTAGAAGTTCGTCGGTCATCCTGTAAAGTTCTTTCCAATCCAGCAGACCAAACCTGCCCGGCTCCCGGCCAATCCATATATTTTCAGCGATCGTCCGGTGCCTTACCAGGCTTATCTCCTGATGAATCATGGATATCCCCATATTGAGGGCTTCTGAAGAATTCCTGATGTTCACATGTCCGCCTTCAAAATAAATTTCACCGCCGTCTGGCACGTACATCCCCAAAATAACTTTCATCAGCGTGGATTTGCCGGCTCCATTTTCACCCATCAGAGCGTGAACCTGGCCCGGCTTTACCCTGAGATGCGCGTTATCCAAAGCTAAAACGCCCGGAAAACGCTTGGTCACGTTCTTGACTTCAAGAACATATTCACCGTTTGGCAAATAAGATCGCCTCCTCGCGGTTGGGCACAACCAAAATTTATCAGTCCATGCGGACCACTTCGCCGGTGTCAAGCGCCCTGTTCGCGGCAAATGCCCACTCGACTGTCTTGCAGCCGTCCGCCAGTGTCACGATCGGCCGGCTGTTATTTAATACGCACTCGGCAAAGTGTCTGATCTCGGCGATATATGTTTTCTCCCAGTAAGAGTAAAACCATGAAAATCCCTTGCGATGATAGCCATTTTCATCGGCAAAGATCAATCGGTCCTCGTACGGTTCCGAGTTCACGCGTATGTCTCCGTTCGTCCCGAAGATCTCGGTCTCCATGTGATAACCCGACGCGCTGTTGCGGGAGGCTTCGAATATTCCGATCGCTCCATTTTTAAAGACAACCGAGAGAACCACGTTGTCGATGTCAATGCCACGTATCCCCTCGAATCTGAATACCCCTCCCGCCGCGTACACCTTGCTACACTCGCTGCCCAAAAACCAGCGGGCGGCGTCGAAGTCGTGAGTGCACATGTCAAATATGAACCCGCCGCTCGACGGAGCAAACCTGACGAGATCCTCCTCCCGCCACAGGTTATCCCTGTTGATCATCTTGACTATGATGGGTTTCCCAATGCGGCCTGAGTCAATCTCCGCCTTCATTCTCTGATAGTTGTGATCGAAGCGGCGATTATACCCGACTTGAAAGATGTTCGCCTTATGCTCCTTGACGGTCTCCCTGATTTGGTCAATCTCCTCCAGAGTCATGCCCACCGGCTTTTCCGAATAAATATTGTGCACCCCGGCCTTCAACGCGCGGCATATCATGTCACAGTGTGCCTGAGAATTCGACGCGATCACGAGTCCGTCCATCTTCGGAAGCGAGATGAGTTCGTCAAAATCCATCGTTACAATCTCCGGAGAAAAATCCCTCTTTGCGGCCTCCACCTCTTCCGCAACCAGAGAACAAGCCGCGTAAAGCCTGGCCTCCGGGATCAAGCCGCTTATGTTGTGCGCATGCTGACGGCCCAGTCTACCAAGTCCCACAATACCCAGCTTCACCCTATCCATTGAAATCACTCCATCCGGCAAAAAATAAAAACCGCGGCCGCAAGCCAGCGCTACGCTTTAATGAACGCCGAAACGCTTTCGAAGCAGTGCTCCTTTACAAATTCCGAGGACGGAATAGAGAGCGTCTCCAGAGCGTACGCTCCTTTATATCCGGTTCCTTGAATCGCTTCGTATATAGAGGCGAAATCGATACTTCCATATCCCGGAAGACCCCTGTGAGAGTCGGCTAGGTGTACGTTCATTATCCTGCCGGATGCCGCTTTTACAGCGCTTATCATGTCGCCGTCTTCTAGATTGGAGTGGTATGTGTCGTAGAGAATTCCGAGGTTTTCAGGATTGCCCAGCTCTTCCAGAAACCCGAGCGCTTCCGCGACGTTGTTGATTAGCACTGTCTCGGACCTGTTGATAGGCTCCAACTGTAAATTCACACCGTGACTGGCGGCATACTCGACGCAGCGCAGCATGGACATCCTGAGATTTTGCGTAAGGGATGCCTTGTTGTCCTTCTCGATCTTCCCGCGAAGCAATCCGACAGTCACCACCGGAGATCCTGTCGCTTCCGATATATCTACGTGCCCTTTCACAAACTCGACGGCCTCGCCGCGCTTCTCTTCGTCAGAAGACGAGAGGGAAATCCCATATTTGTCGTAGGCCTGTCCGGTCGAGATGGATGTGATAGAGAGACCTCGCCTGCTGACCTGACGGGCGAGCTCTCCGGCATCGACGGGCCGAGGGTCGGCCACCGCCACTTCGACGCCGGTAAAACCAACGTCACGGAGAAACGTGAGAGCGTCTTCGAACTCCCCCGCCTTGAACGGGGAAAAGATAGTGTCGAATTGATAGGGTATCGTCTGAGATATCTTGTTCATCGACTTCCTCCGTCCGATAATTCGTAATCGTGAGAACAAATTATTATAATAAAGAACCGCAAGTAACACGTGTACCAATTTTTTCACACAATAGCACAGACCGTAATCCAGGCTTAATTTCTCACCTATACATCACTGCCGTCAACTTAAGCGTTTTTGCGTATTTTTTATGGAGAATAGTTCTAATAAATCAAGACTTTGCGCATTGATCGACAAAAAGTTCCTATATATGAAGTTCCATCGCCTTGGTCTTAATCAAGCGTATATTCCGCAGTGTTTCTTAGACACAATATTGTGAAGCGCCATTGACCCACGCGGAGTCTGCCTTGCTGCTCTTGACGCAGTCATGAATGAACTTTACCCCACGCATCCCGTCAATCACAGTTGGGAAATACTCCAGATCATCGCTCGGCTGTCCTTTGATGTGACGCTTCAGAGAATTGCAGAATGCCTCGTAAATATTTGCCCATGCCTCAAAGGCGCCCTCCGGGTGACCAGCATGTATGCGCGTCCAACGGGCAGCGGCCCTTCCAAGTCCAGGACCGCCCCTGGTCAGAATCATCGGCGGCTGTCCCTTTTTCATCATGCGCATCACGTTAGGCTTCTCCTGCTCCCATTCTATAGACGCCTCAGAGCCGTATACGCGTATCGCGAGACTGTTCTCATGCCCAATCGCCACCTGAGAGGGCCAATAGTGCCCGACAGCCCCTCCCTTGTATCTCACAGTGATCATTGCGTTATCCTCAAGAGTTCGCCCCTCTACGAACGTGGCGAGAGTCGCGGAGAGGGATTCAATCTCAAGCCCAGTCACGGTGTGAGCGAGGTTCTCGACGTGCGTTCCGATGTCGCCGACGCAACCGGCTATTCCGGCCTGCGCCGGGTCTTCCCGCCATTTCGCCTGTAAGTTGCCGGAGTCCTCAGTCCTGTCTGACAGCCAGCCTTGAGGATACTCGCACATGACCACTCGGATGGCGCCAAGCTGACCGCTCCGTACTAGTTCACGAGCGTGATGTATCAACGGATATCCTGTATAGGCGTACGTCACCATAAAGAGCAGTCCCTTATCTCTCGCGAGGCTGGCCAGTTCAAGCGCTTCCTCGACTGTGAAGCAAAGCGGTTTGTCGCAGGAGACATTTATATCGTTCTCGAGAAACGCACGGCTCGCCGCGTAGTGAGTGTTGTTAGGAGTGGCGATAACCGCAAAATCTATTCCGTCGTCTCTGGCCGCCTCGCGCTTTGCCATCTCGTCAAACGTCGAGTACGTCCTGTCATTCGAGATTCCGAACTCAAGCGCGGCTGTTCGGTTTTTCACCGAGTCACGCGAGAAGCACCCAGCGACGAGATCGGCTGCCCTGGTAAAATCTATCCCAGTTCTATGTACGGCCGCAATAAACGATCCCGGACCTCCGCCCACTAGGCCATACTTAAGCCGCTCTCCAGATATTCCAAAATTTTTCTCTCTTTTCATAAAGCGCCACCTCCGAGATTTCCAGGGCCCGTCACGCACTCTCCATTCGCCGGCATCTCAAAGTTCTCCCAAACCTCCGCTCCACACCCAAACTTGAACGAAAGAACCCTGGAGACCTGAAGCAATTCATACAGCACCTTGCCCGTCATGAATTCATCATCCGTTTTGCTGACGTTTCCGAACATGCTTACCGCGGCTATTACTCCGTTTGTGTAGTCAAAAACCGGCACGGAGATGCACCTCAAACCCTGCTCGCACTCCTCGTTATCAGTCGCATACCTTCGCGTCCGGATCTCCTTGAGCTGCTCCCTCAGTTGAGTCTCGTCAGTTATAGTGTTCTCCGTCAGCTTGAGCAGGCCTCTCTCCTTTATGTACTTCTCCAGATCGTAATCGGAAAACGTGGATAACATCACCTTCCCCGATCCAGTCGAATGGAGCGGCGCCCGCTTGCCTATCCTCAGCAGTGTATTGGTCATCCCGGACGGATCCTCGACGAGGTCGATGTAGATAGATTCGTACCCGTCGAGGATGACCGCGCAAGAGTTCAGGCCGAGTTTATTGGCCAGCAGATTCAGATATGGGCCTATGATGCTGCGAATGCCCAGATTAGAGCGCAGCATATAACCGAATCGGCATATCTTCCAGGTCATAGCGTAACGCTTCGTGTCCTCATCCTGATAGACATAGTTCTCCTTTATCAAGGTGCTGAAATACCTCAGCAACGTGGACTGCGGTATCCCCAAACTCTCGGACACATCCTGAAGGCGCACTGGCAACCTGCTGTTGGTCAGGTACTCCAGTATCGCGAACAACTTTTCGGTAGACTGGCTGCTCTGTTCCTTACTGTTGACAGGCACCGAACCCAACCCGATCCCACCCGGCCAAAATCAGCCGTTGATCATGTATTTACGAATTATGCCGACCATACTGTCGTAACCGTTCAGAAATTGCGTGAGCGTATTTCTCGTGGCGCCGTATCCGTCGAACTCCTCTGGCTTCATCCCGTCCGCGTCGTACGCGCGATTGAAATCCTTCAGGTTTTTTTGAAGTTCTGAGAGTATCGCGGGATCGACAGGGCGGTCTATACGATTTTCAATGGCGATACCGCTCTTTATGAAACGCTTGATCCACGATGGAGTGATGGTCATGGACACCTCTCCGCCGATGAACTCCGTCCAGTGATAGTGACTCCGAAACGCGGCCGCCAGTAGCCTCGTATGATGGTAGCCGCGCTCCTTGTAAAGCTCATAGGCGCGTTTGAAGACCGCGACACCGGCCATCTCAAGAGCGAGCGGGGAGACGGTAGCCCCTGTGTCGTTCGCGGCTCTCTTCAACCAGTCGTCCGTGCGCCCCACCATAATCGTACACACGGGGTGAAGGGCGGAATTATCCATGCCTTCGGATTCACGGCGCTTCATCCCCCTGGAGATGGCTTCCGCGACGGCAAGCGCCTGCGGCACGGTAAAACTCACTGTGGCGTTTACGTTGACACCGCGGTAAGTGCTCTCCTCTATCGCCTCGACGCCCGCGCGCGTTACCGGCATCTTCACCATTATGTTGGGAGCGAGCGACTTGAAATGAACCGCCTGTTCGACTATCTTTTCCGAGTTACGGTAGTACTTGGCATTGGTTTGAATCGAAATATACCCAGCTTTGCCGCCAGTCTCACTGAAGACCGGCTCCAGAAGCTTGGCTCCGGCAACAGCCATATTCTCGTTCACAATCCACGCTATTTCGTCCTCGGTGGCGGAGGGGTTTCCGCTGATGAGCTCCCTGATCCGGGGCAGATATTTATTGAGTTCCGCTTCCAAAACTTGTCCGACTATTACCGGATTCGTCGTTGCCCCGACAGCGCCGTGCTCAATGGCAAAGGCCAGATCCCCTTCCGAACAGTTATCGTTCCAAAACTGAGTGGGGGTCGTCCTGCTCATCTCTTCAAGCGGGCTTTTGAAACTCATAGCTCATTCTCCTTTCATAGTACGTCACGCCCGCAGGTCAGACAGCGCCGTCCCACGTGCTTACCTTTTCGCTCTTCATCTCTTCCTCGTCAAACCAGCGGCTCGTCACGGTCTTGGCGTCGGTGAAAAATCTGATCGCGTCTCTGCCGTGACAGTGAAGATCCCCAAAAAAGCTCCTCTTGTGTCCTGTAAATGAAAAAACTCCAATCGGAACCGGTATCCCGACATTTATCCCAACCATGCCACCATCGGTGCGCTCAGTGAATTCGCGGGCGTAGAAACCGTTCTGAGTGTATATCACCGAACCGTTCGCAAAGGGATTCGCGTTCATCATCTCAAGACCGTCCTCAAATCCCTTGCAGCGTTTGACGCATAGCACAGGCCCGAAGATCTCGCTCTGGCCGACCTGCATGGAGGGGGCGACGTGATCAAGTATCGTATGCCCGATGTAGAAGCCCTTCTCGTAACCCTCGACCTTGACGTTTCGTCCATCCAGCACGATCTCGGCGCCTTCTTCGATGCCCTTGCCGATCCATTCGAGGACAAAATCCCTATGCTCTGCCGTCGCGACCGGGCCTAAATTCGTGTTTTTGTCATAGGCAGGCCCAATAACCTGTTTTTTGCAGAGACGCACTATCTCCGCCACAAGTCTGTCGGCAATCTCCTCCTCGACGACCACGCACGGCAGCGCCATGCATCTCTCTCCCGCGCAGCCAAACGCCGAATTCAAAATTCCAGCGGCCGTCCTGGTGATAGGCGCGTCCCTAAGGACGAGGGCGTGATTCTTCGCCTCGCACAGGGCCTGCACCCTCTTGCCGTTTTTGGCCGCCGTCGAATAGACGTGCAGACCGACGCTAGTCGAACCGACAAATGTAACACCGCGGATGTCGGGATGGGAGAGGAGGGTCTCGGCCTCCTTGCGGGAACACGTCACTACGTTGACCACTCCGTCTGGAAAACCGGCGTCTTTGTATAGTTTGGCCATCTTCAAAGACGTCATGGGAGTGAAGCTCGCCGCCTTGAGGACGTATGTATTCCCGCAGGCCACGGCCAAGGGGGTCATCCAGCCCATCGGGATCATCGCGGGGAAGTTCCACGGGGCTATTCCGGCAAACACGCCGAGCGGCTCGCGATATTCAGTCGTATCCACGCCGCGGGAAGCGTTCATCAGACTCTCGCCCTTCATCAGAGTCGGGATGCCGCACGCGAACTCCACCATCTCCAGAGCCTTGCCGACATCCCCCTCGGCCTCGCCCCACGCTTTTCCATTCTCCAGGCAGACTGAATACGTGAGTTCCTCGAGATTTTCCTTTATAAGGTTTCGAAGGTTGAACAGCAACTGCGCTCTCTGCCCCGGAGGAGTTCTCTTCCAGCCGGGATAAGCGGCGCGCGCCGCCTCTACGGCAGACTTTACCTCTTCCTCGGTGCAGCGCGGCGTTCGGGCTATGACCTCTCCGATGCTGGGATCGTAAATATCCATGCAAGCATCGGACTTTGACTCTACATACTGCCCATTGATAAACATCCTCAGTCTTTCCATCACGAAACCCCTTCCGGCACACGGCAACATAAATATGATATCAAATCAGCCTTTTATAAATATATTTCATATTTGAGCGAATGTCAAGACTTATATGGAATTAAATTCTGATTATGCGAATTAGGTTTATATAGCTCGCGCAATCAGCCGTAGAATTGACTGATCATGACCTTACCGTGATTTCCGCGCTTTGCGTCGCCAATTCCCTCCTGTACGCGTGACAGATCGTACCTTCCCGTTATGATTCCGCGCATGTCGAGTTTCCCGCTGCCCATCAGCTTCAAGACAGATGGGATAATATCGTTGCCTGCCGTGCCTATCGATCCCGACAGAGAGCAGCCTTTTACAATGAACCGCTCCAGATCGATGGGCGCTAGCCTGGGACTCCTTCCTATGGCTGAGACGTTGGCGTTTATCGACATAAGCTTGACGATCTCAGGATAAGTGCTGTCCGGAGCTCCAGCGGCTTCAACTACCGTCTTGCAGCCAACGCCTCCTGTTTGATCCAGGACAATACTGGAAACCGTGTCATTCTTACCGTCCAACGCGGCTGGATTTACCGAGTAATCAGCCCCACACAGCTTCGCCAGCTTCAGCCTCTCCTCATTGACATCGATGGCAAAGATCTTTGCCGCGCCAGCTACCCTTGCGAGCGATATTGAGGCCAGGCCTATCGGCCCCGCGCCGAACACGGAGACGTTCGATCCTGGCGTAATGCCCTTTCCTCTGACAAAGAGTCCGTTATATGCCACCCCAGTCGGCTCAGCCAGCGCGCCGGCCTCGAACGCGGCGATTTTATCACCCAATCGCTCAACGATATCGTTGATGTCTATACAATATGTTTCAGGGACCACGGCATACTCGCAAAAACCGCCGTCGATTGATAACCCGACCTCCTCGATATTTCGGCAGCTGTTGAAGAAACCTGTTTTGCACGCGTCGCATAGGCCGCATGGACGCATCTGCTCCACAGCTATAAGATCCCCTGGCTTAAATTTCCTGACATTTACTCCGGCCTCAATTACCTCGCCCGACAGCTCGTGCCCCATTATCACTGGCAGCTTCAGATGTCCGGCATAATTCGTGTAGCCATCGTCAGCCGCGCTCCCTGCGTGCATATCGCTGCCGCAGACTCCGCACGCCCCAACTCTGATCAGGACATCACCGGGTCCGGGCGCCGGGTCAGGAACATCCTTGAGCCCAGCTCGTAAATCTCTGTATACCATGTCCCCCCGAACGGCCCTCTTATCGCTTATCTCCCTCTCTTTAGGCTGATATTCGGGCTTAGGCGCCCAAACAGCATCCAGTACGTATGCTTTCAAATCACTGCCCCCTTAGTCTTTTGTCCGAACGCACCGCTTCAAATACCATTAGCCGTCTCCGAGAGCCTGCCTCAGAGTGTCTATATCCATGGCGAGCAGGCTGTAAGGATCATCGGACTCAAGCCTTAGCGGGAGCTGATCATAATAGTTTTCCAGGAGAATGTACCCCTTGAAACCGTGCTCCTTCAGCGTTCGCATCGTCCCGTGAAAATTCGAGCCGCCGGTCCCGAGTAACGCTCCGCTCATCGCGCCCCTGCCATCCTTAACATGAAGCTGCCCCGTCATATGGGGATACAGGCCCTTCAGGATCTCCAACTGATCGTATCCTCTGAACAGGTGATAGTTCTGACTGTCGTAATAAGCCCTGAAGTTCTCCTTATCCACCATATGCAGCAACTTCTCGAACTCGCTCGGATTCAGGAGGTTCTCGCCGGCGACAGTTATGCCGCGTTCCCCAGCCTCGCCGCACAGATATCGCAAACCTTCGGAGGCGCGCTCGAAGTGACTCTCTGTCTTTAGTTCGCTCGCGGCAAAACAGGGGACCTGAATCACCGGTATATGGAGAGCGGCTGCTGTGCGAACGCCTCTGTCGAAGAGAGTCCTGACCCTTTGAAAATCAGGGGACCCCTTCTCGGCGTAAATCGGAATATTATCGAAATCATTGAGAGCTATCGCGCAATAATCAATGCCGTATCTCTGCTGGTCGTCCAGGTAATACCTCTGCATTCTTCCGTGCGATATCGGATAATCGTTTTCATACAGGCCTATTTTCAGCGAAAGCGCCTCCAGCCCGAAATCGGCCGCAATTCTCGCCGCGTTCAGGCCCGCGCCTGGCAGTGCCCAGTCACACGCGCCAATCTTCACATCGTTCATCATAATTCACCCCACGCTGGCTTGGCCAACGGATAATCGGGTCAGTGCACCTCCAGTCCGCCTGTGATATTTATAGCCTGTCCTGTCATGAACGACGATTCGCCGGAGGCGAGGAATACGGCCAGACGCCCAACCTCGCTCGGTTTACCCCTCCTGTTCATGGGGATGGACGAGAGCAGTTCACGCTCAAACTCTTCCGCATCACGACCGGCCTTTTTAGCCCTTGTCTTGATAGAGTGATCTATCATTGGGGTGTCTATAGTAGCTGGGCAGATCGCGTTTACCCTGATGTTGTACTGTGCCCACTCCTTTGAAAGGCAGTCTGTCAAGAGCATCACGCCGGCCTTTGACGCGCAGTACGCGCTGTTGCTCAACTCGCCGGTCTTCGAACAGCACGACCCCAGATTGACTATCTTGCCGCCGCCGTTTTTTCTCATAACCCTTCCGACCGCTATATTTACGAGATATACGCCATCCAGGTTTACGGCCAGGGTCTTCTTCCATACATCAAAGCTCTGTTCAAACGCTGGCGCGGGAAGGTCTATACCAGCGGCGCACGCCGCGATATCCACTGTTCCATACTCTCTGACCGCAAGCTCTACCATGGCCTCCACCTGCTCCGGAGAACTCACGTCAACCCGCACTGAGGCGGAAAGAGCACCCATACGCTTCAGTTCGGCCTCCGTGGCCTTCGCGTCTTCCAGATTCAGGTCGGCTACCACTACTCTTGCTCCCTCTTTAGCAAACTCAATCGATATCCCTCTTCCTATGCCACTACCGCCTCCTGTGACCAGCGCGACCTTACCCTTCAACAGCATCTGAATACCCCCGTTAGTTCTGTCAACTTATGGATTCTCGTTGTCCCGTTCGCTCATGGACCTAGCCTGGGCAAGTCTTCTGCCTTTCTCTTCAGTCTTGTTCCTGACGACGTCGAGGAATACCGCGCAGATTATGACGGAGCCTATCACGATATACTTCGAATCCGTCTGCGCGCCGAGGAGATCGAGGCCGTTGTTGATCACTCCAATCAACATGGCTCCGGCCAGAGTTCCGGCGACAGTTCCCTTTCCTCCCAGAAACGACGTGCCGCCCACCACGCAGGACGCTATGGCGTCCATGTCGGCAGTCTCGCTAGCGATGGGAGACGCCGAGCTTATGCGGCCAAGAAGGACAATTCCCGCAATGGACGACATGAGCCCCGACATGATATAGGTATAATTAAGCACCCATTTGACGTTGATGCCGGACAGCCTTGCCGCCTCCCTGTTCCCTCCGACAGAGTATATCTTTCTGCCCAGCGCGGTTCTCGTCAGCATCACGTTGATAGCGGTGTAGAGTATGATAACCAGCACAAATCCGCTGGGGATTACCTTGAACAGGTTTCTGTAGCCGAGGAAGAGTATCCCCGTGCTGAATCCGGCAATAGGAGCCGCGCCTGTGATGAAAAGCGCAAGGCCCCGGTACATCATTCGAGTGCCCATAGTCGATACGAATGGATGCGGCAGTTCCAGGCGCGTGTACAGCAGCGCGTTCAGAGTCCCCGCGAGAATACCGGTCCCCAGGCCCGCGAGGATCAATAAGATCTCGTTCGTTACGCCATTCTTCAGGAGCACTCCCATGACACAGCCGCTCAGTACGGCGGTCGAACCAACCGACAGGTCAATCCCGCCTGTCAGCATGACCATGAGCATGCCAAGCGCTATCAGGGCGTTTATGGCGGTCTGCCGAAGGATATTCATGATGTTTGGCAGGCTGAGAAACCTTTCGGTCGTCACTGATAGGATGAATGCCAGAGCCAGAACAGCCATCAAAGGTCCTACGAACTCTGGCATCTTTCTTCCGCCGGTTTTAAATAGGCTCATTTTGTAAACTTCCTCCCCACGCCGCTCGCATAATATCTTCCTGATTGAAGTTGACGCCGGACCTCTCCACCTCGGCCATGATTCTGCCTCCGCGCATTACTATAACCCGGTCGCTCATGCCGAGTATCTCGGGTAACTCGGACGAGATCATGATGACGCATTTCCCCTGTTTTACGAGTGACGTCATAATATTGTACACTTCTATCTTCGCGCCTACATCTATACCCCTCGTCGGCTCGTCGAATATGTAGATATTGGCATCGACGTTCATCCACTTTCCAATGACCACCTTCTGCTGATTTCCTCCGCTCAGTTCGCCAGCCAGCTTGTAAATGGAATCCGTCTTGATCTTCAGCCGCGCCGCACAGTCCTCGGCCTGCTTTACCATTCTCTTTCTGTCGAGCAGAAACCCCTTCTTCAACGCGTCGAGGTTGACGAGACAGATGTTCCTCATGATGCTCTCGGAGAGCACAAGGCCCTGAAGCTTCCTGTCCTCGGTCAGAAAGGCAATTTTGTTTTTTATCGCTCCAGCTGGATTTCTTATGTCACGCTTTCTGTCATCGATAAATACTTCTCCGCCGTCTCGCCTGTCCGCGGCGAAAAGACCTCTGAACAACTCCGTCCTGCCCGCGCCTACAAGACCGGCAAAGCCAAGTATCTCGCTGTATTTCGCCGTGAAACTGACGCCCTTATACGCTCCGGCGCATGAAAAGTTTTTTACCTCCAGCGCTGTCCCGCCCGGTTCTACCCGCTCCTTTGGAAACAGATTGTTCAGGGTGCGCCCAACCATGTAGGAGATCAGCCGGTCCTTTGTTACCTCAGAGCTTGGCAGCGTGACTATGTGCTTTGAATCCCTCATGACTGTCACGACGTCACACAACTCGAAGATCTCCTCCAACTTGTGCGAGACGAACAATATAGCCTTGCCCTTATCCTTGAGTTTTCGGACGATGGAGAAGAGCGCAGCCGCCTCCTTTGAGCCGAGGCTCGACGTCGGTTCATCGAGTATGACAACCTTTGCGTCGGTGAGTATTGATTTACCTATTTCAACTAGCTGCTGCTGTCCCATGCCAAGCTGTCCGCAGTACTTTGAAGGATCTATATTCTGCCCCATATCACCCATTATCTCCGCGGCTTTGGCGTTCATGAATTTATAGTCTAGAAAACCCAGCTTGTTTTTTACATATTCGCCCATGAAGAGATTGTCCGTAACGGACAGATCCTTGGCTATGTTCAGCTCCTGATAGACGCACGTTATCCCCATGCGCTTTGCCTCCAAGGGATTTGAAAACTTCACACGCCTGTCTTTCACGTAAATATCGCCCTTATCGGGAATGTATACTCCTGTCAGCACCTTTATCAAGGTAGACTTGCCAGCGCCATTTTCACCTATAAGCCCATGAATCCGTCCACTCTCCAAGGTAATGGACATACTGTCGAGCGCGGTAACACCCGGAAATATCTTGGTAATATTTTTCAGTTCAACAACAGCCTCGCCCAAGAAGCAAACACCCCCTTTGCATGTCAGCTTAGGGAACGCCGGTCAAATTGTCAGAGCGACATTCAGCCGTTTTTGGAATACAGGCGCTCTCACGGTTTAAATATTTACCATTTAAGTTCTAATATTAAATTTATGCATTTCTTAAAAAATAATTAATAATTAATGATGAAGAAACTATCGGGGTTATCTCATCGAATAACCCCGATTGACTGTCTCTATCGTCGCTCAGGGATCTCCTCATTCGGCCTCAAACTGTCCGTGCCGCCTAATTTACTGCAGAAAATCCTTGAAGTTGTTCGAGTCGATGATGGAGATGCCGGGATTGATATACTCCGGGAATTTCTCCTCCTTGAGCAGCGCGGCGAGACCTGCCTTCGCCGCTTCCTGACCCATCCAATAGGGTTTCTGCGCGATAATCATCTCTTCAGTACCATCGGCTACGCACTGAATCGAAACCTGAAAGCCGTCGAATCCGCACACCGCGACCTTGTCAATCATGTTAACCGCCCTGATCGACGTAATCGCGCCAACAGACATATTGTCGCTCGTAACGAGCAGGCCGTTGATCTTGTCTCCATACTTCGTAATCAGGTTTTCCATGATGCTGGCAGCTTTTTCGGACTCGCAGTTGGCGTCTTGCGTTTCAAGGACGTTGATGCCGGCCTCTTTGCATGCATCCTCAAGGCCGTTCGTTCTCGCGTCGTGGTTTGTATCCCCAAGCTTGCCTCTCAGGATGACCACGTTCTCACCCTTTTTCATGAATCTCTTGATGAACTCGGCCGCGCCGTCATGAGCCGCCGCGTAGTTATCGGTGCCTATGTAGGTTACTTTGTTGGGATCATTGAACTTCGGCGCGTCGGTATCGGCCATTACGATCTTGATCCCCTGTGCCGAGGCCACGGCAAGAGGCGCGTTCACCACGTCTGGATTCTCCGCTGAGAGCACCAGGATATTCACGCCCTGCGCGATGCAGTTCTCTATCATCTTGACCTGTCCCTCGAGATCCGACTCATTCTTGGGAGCAAGGGCCATGATGTTCTCTTTCTTGACTCCCTGCTTGATCGCCTCATCAGTCGCGCCAGCGATAAGCGCGTTTTGGAACTCGTCAAAGGACTTCATGACGATGCCCATTTTGATGACATCCGGCGTCAGCGTGGCGGCGCTCTCGGCGATCAGATTACCGCCAAGCAAGAATACAAACGCGGTCACGATCAACAGACACATTATCCTCTTCATTTCGTCATCCTCCTCGATAATGTATTGCCAATACCAAGCTAAAATTGCATCCTAAAGAACAGAACACCTACGACTTGCCGTGAACGGCCGGCGCACGATTAATAATAATCCCCAACACCCTCTCCCTTCACCTGAGATTGATTATCGCGGACAGATCCTGGAT
>JAIRWR010000066.1 GCA_031268885.1 Synergistaceae bacterium | reverse complement strand
TTGTCAACTTAAGGACTTGAGAGTCCCAAGTTCGGAATTATCATGCTGAATTCGGCAAGCTGGAATCACCGCGTACCTATGCACATACTGTGAATTTTTCGCTTAAGTTGACAACAGTGATAGCACAATTAGATAGTACTAGCCCTTCGCAGGAGCAAGCACGGAGAGAGAAGTCCGAAGGACGCCGATTGATGGATAAATAAGGTAATTTCCTCCCGAGGCGCGAATATTCGCCCCTCACGCTCACCGATGGATTATATCATGTCTCGCCGGGTTTATATGGGCTATCGCTTCGATCCATGTATCAAAGCGGCCCTAAAGTACAATGGCAGAGAGGTGTTCTTAAAAACCTTCTCTATCAAACAATCTACGCTATCGGCACAACGCATCAGCCAATTGTATGGAGATTTAAAAAAATATTTCGACAAAAAGCCAGCTGGAACATAAAACAACTGATAATAAGATATATTTAGATCGAAATATTTTTTTAAAATTCGAAATTCTTCTTTGTCCAGAGGTTTTTCATCTGGCGTGCGAGCATTAGGAGTAAATTTCCGAACAAGCTTACCGACAGGATTTCTTCCTAACGGTTCTGCAAAAAGCATTTGTCCATCTTCTTTTAGGACACGGTGTATTTCCTTTATCGCGCTTTCCACTTCAAGATGATGAATTATTCCTCCTCCGAAAACAAAATCGAAAGTACCTTCCGGAAAATCCAAATTATGCGCGTCCATGAGACAAAATTTATGTTCGGCAATGTTTTTAGTAGAAGACATCTTTTCTGACAGAGCAATCCCTTTATTCAATTCTTCATCAGATATATTTATGCAAATCAGCCGCTTCGGCGCAAAATGTTCTAAATCAATCCAACCGCTCCACGTTTGGCTGCCGATTTCCAATACGTCTTTTCCTTTACAGATTTCCATTAGAGATCTTGTTTTCTTTTTACTTCTATCTTGCGCATATCCGCTTTGCGCATGACCAAACGCAAGAGTATATTTCTGTCTATCTATGCCTCTGTCATATAAATCTTTTTCGCGCTCTATACGCTCGGAAGTATTCTTTTTCCCCATCAGTATACACCTCACTGAGTGCTCATAAACACTCGATTCAACTCTTTTATAATCTCAAGTCCCTGAACTCATAATAGGCATAAACAGAACATCACTGTTATCAAATTAAGGGGAAAATCCACAGTACGCGATAGATACGCGGTAATTCAGGTCTGCCTTGGGACAAGCACAGCCATCGTCCCGCACATTGCCACGCAAAAATACAGGGCACGTTTTACGCGCCCATACAACCGCGCTGAGCAAAGTTTTTTTTATCGTCTTGGGTCTTGAAAATTTGGAATGTTCAAATGGACTCCGGCGTGATATTTTACCGTGGAGAGGTTGGGAATTATTTAGAAGATGTCTGTCTGTCTGTCTGTCTGTCTGTCTGTCTGTCTGTCTGTCTGTCTGTCTCACATTAGTCATCAAACATATATCAGTAAAAACCACTAAAATCGCCACCCCACTCCACGATTGAAAGCCGAATTCTTACTTGGCGCGAATAATGGCCCTAACCCGTAAGACCATTACATCTTGTATTTCTTTCTGTAATGTACTCGATGAATTCCCTCACTGCGCCTTCTCCGCCCCTCTTATTAGAGACAAAGGAACACGCCGATCTGACACGCTCAACAGCGTCACTCGGACAACCGCTCAAGCCACAAGCTTTCAGGCAGTCCAAATCGGACACATCATCACCTATAAACGCGGCCTCCTCAAACGAAAGCCCATGTTCGGCAAGTATTCTCTTTAACAGAGAAATCTTATCATTCACATTTTGGTAGGTCAAGGAAACAGCGAGTTCTTTCGCCCTGTTCTCCACAATTTTTGATTGGCGGCCAGTGATAATCGCGGGGATAATTCCGTGCTTCGGAAGAAGATTGCGGATTGCGTATCCATCTTTGACGTCAAACGCCTTCAACGCCTCTCCGTGCTCTCCCATATAGATTTTACCGTCTGCCAATGTCCCGTCAACGTCCATCGCAAGAAGGCGTATCTTCGGCGCGGACGCCGCGGAATCCGATCCCGCAAAACATATCTCTTCTGTTGTTTTTTGATTGGACCTCATTGAAAATGACCTCAACTTTTAATTTGAAATATGACCGTATAAAAAAACTAACTTATGTTGACAAGCTGAGCGTTTTCAGTGTATTTACTCAACCTGTTGACACTGTTTACGATATTGAATAACGTGATATGTCCGCGTTCTTTTTTAATAATTTCTTACTCCGTGATTTTATCAGAGCAGGTCTCTTTTATCAATCCTCTTAAATATACCCTCAAACTGTTTCATTTACATAACGATATCAAAAATACCTTTGATCTTTCTCAGGCTGTCTTTCTCAGGCAGCTCCTTCTCAGGCATAGCAACAGACGAAGAACGTTTTTGCAAGATGGAGGCGCCTTATGCCTTATCTGCGTTACTTATGGCATCCGCTCTTATCGCGCGCTTTTGTTTAGTCAGGGACTGGCCGGTCTCGTCCCCCATTCCATGGCGTTTAAACATCACCTATCTTGGTAAGCGCGGAATGTGAAAATAAAGACTTTACACACGCGCTGATAATAAATATTATACTCAGGATGCCGGTTGTTCACGGGGAGAGGATTATACTGGAGGAATCCCTGAGATAGGACTGCTCAGTGAAAATGACACAAATTTCAGGTGTTGCCAAGAGATAAGGAAATTGGTGTAAAATCAAGATCTTCTTGGCGGAAGATATGTCCGTCAGTCAGATGGCAACCGATGAGATCCCCGCAAACACGCGGCGCGCTAAACTGTATGCCGCTGGCGCGGTGATCGTGTCGCGGAGCTGATTTAAAGAGGGAACGATCGTAGAGGTATTTATAAAAAATAAATAATGGGGAGGCAGTGAAATGAGCGGTAGAGTTGATCATAATCAGGCATCAATGTCTGACAGTCAGCCATTTAATGTAACAGATGCTCTTGGACGCCTGATGAACAACAAAAATCTTTACAAAAGGCTGCTGGACAAGTTCGAGAAGGGCTATTCCGATTACGGGGATAAGGTCAAAACCGCGTTCGACAGTGGCAGCTTCGAGGATGCGGTGCATCTGTCTCACACCATGAAGGGACTTGCCGGCAACCTGGGCGCTGACGCCCTTCAGGAGGCCAGCCGCAACTTGGAGCTCGTCGCGAAGGGAGGGGAAAAGACGCCGGACCTCGATCAACTGCTGAATGAATTCGGAGCGGAGCTGAACCGAGCGCTCCAAGCCGTTCGAGACGGCGTGGATATGGGCTGATCGCGCAAATGCCGATTCGCTGAATAAAGACTCAAATAGTGACAGAGCCTGTGTTCTAAAACCGCGGGATGCCGCCGGCGGATTTATATCGATACTGAAATCAGGGGGCCTAAATCTAAAGATTTGACCGGAAGCTCGGTTGGGGCGTCTATATTAGTCGCGCGTGCCGGGTGGACAGCGATCTATGCTTGTAAGGCGGTCTAGGATGAGGAGGAGCGTAAAGATGAATTTTTACAACGAAAATTTATCCCGGCAGGAGGCTTTATCCATACTCGATTTACCGGATGAGGACCTTCCTGAACTGCTTGATGCCGTTTACGCGGTCAGGAAAAAGTATAAGGGCGACATGGTCAGCATACATCTCCTGACGAGCGCCCGCAGCGGCAACTGTTCGCAGAACTGCGCTTATTGCGCCCAATCCCATGATTCCAAGGCGGATATCGATAAATATAAGCTCGTGTCGCACGATAAATTGCTGCGTGACGGCCATGTCATCCGGGATAAAGGCCTTGCGCGGCACTGTATCGGGCTGAGTGGCATACAATTCAGCGACCTTGAAATAAACGAGTTTGCGGGCGAGATCCGAAAACTTAAAAAGGAGGTTCAAACTCCGATATGCTGTTCCATTGGTTTCCTGACGCCTGAACAGGCTCGAAAACTCAAAGAGGCGGGAGTCGGCAGGATCAACCATAATCTGAACACAAGCCGGAACTTTTATCCTAAGATCTGTACCACCCATACTTATCAGGAGAGAATAGCAAATATAAAGATGCTGCAGGGCATTGGATTTGAAATTTGCTGCGGGGGCATTATCGGCCTTGGCGAGGACAAGCCGGATGTCGTCGATATGTTCTTTGAAATACGGGCGATAGGTCCGCAGGCGGTGCCAGTCAACTTTCTGCTGCCAATCGAGGGAACCGCCCTGTCGAATGCGGATACATCTCACCTGACTCCCGAATATTGCCTGAAAACACTGTGTCTTGCCCGGCTCCTGAACCCAAAATCGGATATACGCTGCGCGGCCGGAAGGGAAGTGTATCTGAAGGGAAGGGAAAAGTGGATGTTCCATGCGGTAGACTCTATTTTTGCCTCGGGTTATTTAACCGCCGGCGGGCAGAGTATTGACGACACCATAAAAATTATAACCGACGCCGGGTTTCGGTATCGCGTTGAGAGCGCGTGAGGCACTGATGTAAAAAGCGCTTAACTTTTAGCGTCGCAAGATACGCTTTAATACATTAACGCCATAGAGATTTCAAAGGAGCGATTTTTCTTGACCAGTTCAAAGAATTCCAAGGATTTAGTTCAGGGCGACATGATCTACGAGGGCAAGGCAAAACGGCTCTACGCTACCGATGACCCGAATAAAACCATCATTGAGTATAAGGACAGCTTCACTGCCTTCAACGGCGAAAAGCGCGCCGAGATGTCCGGTAAGGGGAGGCTGAACAACCTGATCAGCTCCGCCGTCTTCGAATACCTGGCCGGCAGTGATGTGCCGTCGCACTTCATCGAACGCATTGACGAAAATCGTCAGGCGGCGGTCAGGGTAAAAATACTGCCGCTCGAAGTCGTGGTCAGAAATATCACGACCGGGTCACTCTGCAAGCGCCTCGGGGTACAGGAGGGGATAAAGCTCAAACGCCCGCTGCTCGAATTCTACTACAAGGACGACGCGCTGGGCGATCCCCTGGTGACTGAGGATCACGCAATCTTGTTCGGCTGGTCCACCGAGGAGGATTTATTTCAGATAAAGCGTATGACCATGCGGGTCAACGACCTTTTAAAAAACCTCTTCTCCTCCCTTGGCATCGTGCTCGTCGATTTCAAGCTGGAGTTTGGCAAGGATGGGTCCGGCCAGCTTCTCCTCTCCGACGAAATATCGCCCGACACGTGCCGATTCTGGGATTCCTCCACCGGCGACAGGCTGGACAAGGATCGGTTTCGCAAGGACCTCGGCGACGTGCTCGGCGCTTATGAGGAGATTTGGAGACGCCTGTCGGAGAGGAACAAGTAGCGCGGCCATGGACTACAGGAGCGCGGGTGTCGATATAGAAGCGGGTGACGCGTGGGTTCAGGTCGTCAGACGCCTGGTCGCGCGGAGAGGTTCTTCCCTCCCCTCATCCGGCGCGATAGGGGGGTTCAGCGGGCTCTTTGGCATAGGCGGCGGCAGGTCCCTGGCTGCCTGCTGCGACGGAGTCGGGACAAAACTCGCCCTTGGCGAGGCAACCGGAATTCTGCGGGGACTCGGCCAGGATCTAGTCGCGATGAACGTTAACGACCTTGTTACCTGCGGCGCGAGTCCTCTATTCTTCCTCGACTACATTGCGTGCGGCAGGCTCGACGCCGGAAAGATGGAATCGGTAATAGAGGGCATCCTGGATGCCTGCGTGGAGTCGGGCTGTGCCCTTCTCGGGGGAGAGACTGCCGAGATGCCTGGAATCTACCCTGTTGACGGTTTCGATCTGGCGGGCTTCGCGGTCGGCTTGGTAAACGACGCCGAAATTGTGAGCGGCTCAGGGATAAACGAGGGAGACGAGATAATCGGCCTTCCAAGCTCCGGAGTCCACAGCAACGGGTTCAGCCTCGTGAGACACGCCCTGACAGACGGAGGCCTGAAACTGCCCCTCGACGCGAAACCGGGGCCACTGGGTGGAGAAACCCTTGCCGAGACGCTCATGACACCGACGAGGCTTTATGTGAGACAGACGCGCGCGGCGATGG
Source organism: Synergistaceae bacterium (assembly GCA_031268885.1). GTDB lineage: Bacteria > Synergistota > Synergistia > Synergistales > Synergistaceae > JAIRWR01. Next base: position 9,750 of record JAIRWR010000066.1, on the reverse strand, counting down.
ATTCGGCAGCGGTCAAGGGTATGGCAAATATCACGGGTGGCGGGCTTGAGGCGAACATCAACAGGATATTTCCGGACGGGTTCGTCTCCAAGATAGATTACGAATCGTGGGAACGTCCCGGTATTTTCAAGCTGATAGAATCGGCCGGCGTTGAAGAGGCCGAGATGCGGAAGGTTTTCAATCTGGGGGTCGGGTATGCGTTCATAGTTTCAAGGGAGGAGACACGGCCATTGCTCGATGCCTTAAAGAGCGCTGGCGAGTCGCCCATCGCCGTAGGAACGGTAATTAGGGCATAGGCCGGAGATGCGCGGATCAGACAGACCACGCATAGCGATACTGATATCCGGGACAGGCGGCAATATGGACGAGATAATCAGATCATGCCGGTCCGGACAGTTGGAGGCCGAGACAGCGATCGTCATAAGCGACAATCCCGACGCGCCTGGCGTAAAAAAAGCCAGATCCGCCCGTATAGAGACGTTTGTCTCACGGTATCGGAAGGAGAGGCCGCGCGAGGAGAACGAATCCGAGATTGCTGATGTCATAGTAAAACGAGGCATTGACTGGATAGTTCTCGCGGGATTCATGAGGGTCCTTTCGCCCGGCTTCGTCAAGATGTTCCGAGGCAGGATAGTAAACATCCATCCCGCTCTGTTACCGTCATTTCCGGGGGCTCACGCCATCCGGGACGCTCTGAAGGCAGGCGCTGATTTCACCGGGGTGACGATTCATATAGTGGACGAACTGGTCGATCACGGACCGATAATCGCCCAGGAGGAGGTTCCCATACTCCCAAACGATACGGAGGAATCCCTCGCGGAAAGGATTCACGAGGCCGAGCACAGACTCTATCCCAGGACGCTGCAACAACTGTTCCACGATGATATTTAAAAAGATGCCGATCTATTGCCGATGTCCGTTTAGTACATGGGCATTCTACGCGCTAAATTATGGCTGTGGCATTTATGGAGGTGAGTGATCCCAATGGACAGACCTAAGGCGTTTATATCCGTATGGGATAAGGATGGAATATCCGAGTTTGCTTTGTCGCTCGCGGACGCCGGTTACGAGATAATCTCCAGCTCCGGCACCGCAAGATATCTCCGGGAGCGCGGGATAGAGGTCACGGAAGCGCTTGACCTTACCGGCCTTCCGTCGATACTCGGAGGGAGGGTCAAGACGCTGCATCCTGTCATAATGGGGGGAATACTCGCGCGGCGCGGACATCCCGCGGACGATGCCGACCGCGCGGAACACGGGATACCCCTGATCGACGTCGTAGTCTGCACCCTATACCCCTTTGAGGAGACGGCGAGGGCTAACGCGCCAAAGGATGATCTGATAGAAAAAATTGACATAGGCGGCGTCTCCCTCATAAGGGCGGCCGCCAAGAATTATGAGCGGGTGACGATCGTCACCGACAGGGCGGACTATGAGCGAGTAGCGAGAGCTTTAACCGGCGGAGGGACGACGGAGGAGATGCGGCGCGATCTGGCCGTCAAGGCCTTTCTTGTCACGGCGTTCTATGACGCGACGATTCACGAGGGGCTCATCGACGCTCTTGGCCGCCCCAAGGATCCAGATGAGTCGCGCAGAGTGATCCCGCTCCGCGTGGAACAGAGGCTCCGTTACGGCGAGAACCCGTATCAGGAGGCGGCCCTCTGCGGGCCGGCTCTCTCAGATCCGGCATTTATCCAGCACTCTGGCAAAGAACTGTCGTACAACAATCTGCTCGACATAGACACCCTCCTGAAGGGAGACGCGATATTCCGTGGGTCATGTGCCTGTATTATCGTAAAACACACGACCCCTTGCGGCACGGCCGAGGCTGGAACGGCGATTGAGGCATACGAGCGCGCTCTCGGCTGCGATCCGGTCTCCGCTTATGGCGGCATAGTCGGATTTACCGAGAGGATAGATATGCCTCTCGCCGAGCGGCTGTCGTCCCACTTCTTTGAAATTGCGGCCGCTCCCGAGATAGACCCGGACGCTATCGAATTTCTCAGGTCGAGACGGCCCAATATGAGGTTGCTTGTCTTTACGGGCCGCTACACCCCCCGCGAACAGATTGTATCCAACAGATCGGGCTTTTTGATTCAGAGCGAGACGCTGCCGCCTCTGCCGGACAGGTCGGCGGGCCGGTGGATTGGAACGCCTCGGGACGACCTCTGGGGCGACATACTCTTTGCGTGGAGGACGGCCGCCCTCGCCAAGAGCAACGCCATCGCGCTCGCCCATGGTTGCGCGTCAGTCGGCATAGGCGGCGGCTTCACTAACAGGGTGGACGCGGCGAAGTATGCCATATCCCAGGCCGGAGAGAGGGCGCGCGGAGCCGTTATGGCATCGGACGCGTTCTTTCCGTTTCCAGACACGGTCGAGATAGCGGCACAGGCCGGGATAGCCGCGATAATTCAGCCCGGCGGATCGGTCAAGGACGCAGACGTAGAGCGTCGGGCCGCGGAGCTCGGATTGAGCATGTTCATCGGCGGAACCCGCACGTTCAGGCACTGATCATGAAAAAGGACGACAGGATAAACATTCTGGTGCTCGGTTCGGGAGGACGGGAACACGCGATGACGCACGCCCTGTCGAAGTCCGGCATAACAGGAGAGCTGCACTGCGCCCCCGGAAATCCTGGCATAATGGAGCTGGCGGTCACGCACAGCGCGGACATCCGCGACGGAGCGGCTGTACTGGATCTGTGCGCCGCGCATGATATCGCTCTGGTGGTAATCGGACCGGAGGCTCCACTCGCCGCTGGTGTGGCCGACATCCTCCGCCAGGCCGGCATCAGGGTATTCGGCCCCGGAAGGGACGGGGCTATGCTCGAATCCAGCAAGGCTTTCTCGAAAAAATTCATGCGGCGTCACGGCATACCCACGCCGGATTTCGATATCTGCGCGACGCTTGACGAGTGCCGTCTGGCAATATCGAAGCGGACCCCTCCCTATGTCGTCAAGGCTGACGGACTCGCGGCAGGCAAGGGAGTGTTCCTTTCAGACGACGAATCGGACGCTATCAGGGCGTGTGAAGATCTGATCGTACACAAAAAACTCGGCGAGGCCGGATCTCCGCTCGTGATAGAGGACTTCGCGCCGGGGCTGGAGCTGACGGTGTTCGCCGTAACCGACGGAGAGTCATACATCACGCTCCCTCCGAGCCGCGATCATAAAAGGGCCCACGACGGAGACCGAGGCCCGAATACGGGGGGCATGGGCGCGTACTCGCCGGTCAGTATTCCTCGAAGCATTATGGGGATCGTTGAAGACGCGGTGCTGCGCCCGACGCTGAACGGGCTGAGGAGCGAGGGTATAGATTACCGGGGCGTAATATACATGGGGCTCATGATCACCAGAGACGCGAGCGGCGAGGATAAAATCTCGGTGATCGAATACAACGTCCGCTTTGGAGACCCCGAGACGCAGGCCGTACTGCCGCTATTGGACGGAGATTTCGCGTCGATGCTGCTCTCCTGCGCGGAAGGACGCATCGAACCGAACGTCTCGGCCGACGCGCAAGGGGCGGCGTTATGCGTAGTGCTAGCTTCAGGGGGATACCCAGGCGAGTTCAGGCGCGGGCTGCCCATTGCCGGGCTGAATCGCGGCCGTGTTGAGTCGCCCGAGTTTCCCGGCTCGTTTGTATATCACGCCGGCACGGCAGCCGGAATCGACGGAGAATTCGTGACCGCCGGCGGGCGGGTGCTTACCGTGGTAGGGCTGGGCGATACGTTCAAGGAAGCGCGTGACAGGGCATATACGCGCATATCGGCGATATCCTTCGAGGACATGCGCTATAGAAGCGATATAGGATGGAGTGAGGAGTAAGATGAGCGCTGTCATCGGTATCATAGTCGGCTCCGCGTCGGATCTGAACGTCGCGGCGAAAGCGTCCGGCCTGCTGGAGGAGTTCGGCGTCCAGTTCGAGGTGGGCATAGCGTCCGCGCACCGCACGCCTGACGACGTCGTACGTTACGCGACCGGGGCGGCGGCCCGCGGAATATTGGCGATAATCGCGATGGCCGGCCTGTCGGCGGCGCTTCCCGGCGTAATCGCGGCCCACACGACGCTTCCAGTGATAGGAGTTCCGATAGCGTCAGAACCTCTCTCGGGTTTCGACGCGCTGACCGCCATCGCGCAGATGCCACCAGGCGTACCGGTAGCCTGCATGGGCATAGACGGCGCGAGAAACGCGGCGCTCATGGCCCTGCGCATAGCGGCGGTCCGTGACGAATCCCTGAGCGGGAAACTCGCGGAGTGGGCGGAAAGATCAGCCGAATCCGTGCGGCAGAGCAGGGAGAAGATTGCGGAACTGGGCGGAATGAGGAGAGTTCCGGAGCATGCCTTCAAAGGGGAGGCGGAATAATTCGCGACGGCGCGATATGATTGTCAAACAGTCATAATATGGCGAGGTCCGTCCCTGTTGATATAATAGGCCAAGCTGAAGTGCTCAGATTGCGGAGAACTGGGGGTAGTACAATGTCATCGAAGATTGTTGCCCGGAGAGGGATTCTGTTCTTGGCGCTCGCCGCGTTGCTATTCGCGCATCGCGGGGTCTCTGTCGCGGAGGGAGCCCCGGTCGGGTTTATCAAAGAGCTCGACCGCACCGTCATGGTGACAAGGGGAGGGCGCGAGATCGAACTTGTCCAGGGTTCGGAGATCAATGCCTTTGACATCATAAAGACTGGCTTGATGGGTTACGCGATGATCCAGCTGATCGACGGTACGATTATAGAGCTTGCCCTGAACAGCGAGGCTCATATTGTGGACGTCGCGTTCTCGCCGGACGCGGCGAGGCTCAACATCGGAATAAACAGGGGCGACATCAGGCTGCGCACCGGATCAATCGGCCTGAAGAACAAGTCGGGGATTAGCATCACGACGCCAAGAAGCGTGATTACCGCAAGCAACTGCGAACTGATCTTCTCTATAGGCAGGGAAGCCGAGGCGGTCAATATCGTTTGGATGCCAAAGGGACCAGAGGTAAACGTCCTTAACGTAAACACGGGCAGCCTGCTGAAAGTAAAGCGGTCACAGGTCGCTATTCTGACGGATATTGACAACAATATGACAGTGAGCGACATTATCGAAGAGGGCGCCGCCGAAGAAACCAGATAAAAATACAAACCATACTGAAAATAATCAAGTAGGAGGCCGCCTGTCGCGGGCGGCCTCCTACTTCTAAGATATCTGCCGCGAAAGAATCAGGATGCCTCCGCCGTCTCTTTAGCCAATTCGGTTATGGTCCGCATCCAGCCAGGGATATCAATCCTCTGAGGGCAGTGTTCAGCGCAAGCGCCGCAGTTGACGCAGTGGTGAGCCTGAGACTCAGCGCCGAGGATTTCGTACTCCAGACAAAAGGTCATCTCGTTTCGCGGATCGCCCTTTCTCTGGCAGTAGTTGTTGTAGATCATGAGGACCTTTGGAATGTCCACGCCGGCAGGGCAGTCCATACAGTACCTGCACGACGTGCACGGAACCGTCGAGGCGAGCTTGTACGCCGACAGGGCTCGCCCGATGATCTCATGTTCGTAGGGCGAAATCGGCTTGAAGTTCCTCATCGTACCGAGGTTGTCCTCCAACTGAGACATTTCGGTCATGCCGCTCAAAACTGTGAGCACCTCTGGGAACGACGCCGCGTAACGTATGGCCCACGACGCTGGACTCGCGTTGGGGTCCGCGTCCTTTAAAACGGCGACGGCCTCATCGCGGAGATTTGCCAGAGCGCCTCCGCGCACCGGTTCCATCACAACGACAGGAATCCCCTTCTCCTTTAAAATCAGGTATTGCCTTCTGGCATCCTGCAGCTCCCAATCGACGTAGTTGAACTGAATCTGTGTGAAATCCCAGTCGTATCGATCCACAACGCGTTTCAGCAACTCCGGCCTGTCGTGGAAGGAGAACCCCAGATGCCTTATCCTTCCTTGTCTCTGAATTTCCTTCAATTGCTCGTAGATCCTGTTATCCTCGACTATCTTCACCCGTTCCTCGTTTATATTGTGAACGAGGTAATAATCGAAGTAGTCAACCTTGCACCTCCTCAGCTGCTCGTCGAAGAGCCTTGGGACGTCGGATTCCTTCTCCACGAACCACGTTGGAAGTTTGTCCGCCAGGTTGAACGAACTCCTCTGGTATTTCGCCAGCGCGTTGCCGATGAAGGATTCGGATTTTTCCTGATGATATACATATGCCGTGTCAAAGTAGTTCACTCCGTCTTCCACGGCGCGGTCAATCATCTCCTCGGCGTATCTCACATCGATCTCCTGAGTATCTCCGACAAGCGGAAGCCTCATGCATCCGAAGCCCAGCAGAGATACGCGCTCGTCACTATTCTTGTAAGTCCTTGTTTCCATATAATTACGTTCTCCTTTTTTATAGAAAATAATGGGTCACTTAATTATATTGCAATTCAGTATTTTCCGCCAGAGCTAATGAACGGAAATCCACAGCGGACGCGTCAGACACCGTGAAGCATTGCTATCACTTGTATGTCCGATCTTTGTGAATTATCGGTGTAAATACATAGTTTTTTGTATGTATTTTAGAGCGAAAATGTGATAGATTATATATGGTGGGCTGGGCCCGCAAAACATAGGTTCCGGTGAAGAGCAATCCTAAAAGGCGGTTATCGTACTTAATACTTGTTAACACGGCGGCATGGCCCAAAAGTGTCTTGTGTGTTCTGGTCTTTGGTTTTTGATATGGGCTGGACTGCCGTAAAGCATCAGAACGTATAATCTCTGGCAGGGTTGTTCCATATCGGTTACTCAAAAAGGGAGGTTTTTTTTTGAAAAGATTCTTTGTAACTGCGATGTTAGCGCTCATGTTGTTCGCTACAGCTGCATTAGCTGCCGACACGATCAAAATCGGCGAGATAGCGACTGTCACCGGTGACTTCGCGGCATATGGAGTGGCCGAGGTGGAATCCGTCAAGATGGCGGTAAGCGAGATCAATAGATCTGGCGGAATTCTGGGGAAACAGATTGAACTCGTCATGTACGACTGCCGCACGCGTAACGAGGATATGGTCAACGCGGCGCGCAGGCTGGTTCAGCAGGACAAAGTAGTGGCGGTTATAGGCCCGAGCGGATCCGGGCTTTGTATCGCGGCGTCGCCGGTGTTCAACCAGGGCGGAGTGCCGCACATTGGGACGCTGCCGACAAACCCACTCGTGACCGTCGATGATGACGGCAAGGTAAAGCCTTACAACTTCAGAATTTGCTTCCTCGATCCGTATCAGGGAAGGATGTTGGCGATCTTCGCGAAGGATGATCTCAAAGCTAAGAGAGCCGCTGTTCTTTATGACATAGGCAGCGACTACTCACAGGGATTGCGTGAGTTTTTCGTCAATGATTTCGTTGCCGGCGGCGGAGAGGTTGTAGCTGATGAAGGTCACAGGGGTGAAGATGTCGATTTCAGAGCGCAGCTCACAAAGATAAAGGAGGCAAACCCTGACGTCATAGTACTGCCTACGATGGGCAGGGTTCTTCCCCTTGCCGTCAAACAGGCGAGGGAACTTGGCCTTACACAGCCGATCATTGGCGGCGATGGATACGGTGACTTCATGTGGGAGATCACTGGCGAGAGCGCAATGGCAAACACATTCTGGGTAAGTCACGTAGACAAAGCCGATCCGGCCCTAGCCGACTTTTTCAGAAAGTACAAGGAGCAGACCGGAACGGAGTGTCAGGAGTTTATGAACGCCGTAATGGCGTATGACTCTGTTTACTGGCTGAAGGATGCCATTGAGCGCGCCGGCAGCGCGGACCCATCCAAGATCCGCGACGCGCTGGAGTCTACAAGCGGCCTCAAACTCATGCACGCGACCCTGACGATGGACGAGCTCCACAATCCAAAGGACAAGGATGGGATAATACTCGAGGCAAAGGACGGTCGTGCCGTATTCTTCAAGAGGATCAGGCCGAATTAAAGACGGACCTCTCTAATTCCTGTATCGAGGAGAGATGTCTTGGCAGCCGCGGGTTTCTCCTGAGAGTATGAGAGTAAAGGAAGTATATACGGCAGTCGAGCGCAGCGAGGATAAAATATTCGAGAGATAAGGGATGGCGATTGTTACGGCCGGTGGTCGAAGTCTTGGACCTCCGGCTGTTTTTAGAAGAGCCATCTGCTGAGCCCGACGGCTGGCTGAGTTGTTTTGTTAATGTAATAAGGGTTGGCGGGTGGCTACACATTGCGGGTTTTCATTGCGGACGAAGATAAGACCGTGATCGAGGTCTTGACATCTATAGTAGAGGAAAAATGCCTGGGAGAGGTATGCGGTTTTGCGGAGAACAGAGCGGATGCGCTGAAGGAGATTGAGTACGTCTCCCCCGACATTGTTATAGCAGATCTTATGATGCCAGCGAGGGATGGTGTTGATCTTGTAAGGGCCGCGAAGGAGCGTTTTCCTAATGTGCGTTTTATAATACTCTCCCAAGTTTCGGAGAAGGAGGCAGTGTCTAAGGCGTACAAGGCTGGCGCGGAATTTTATATCCAAAAGCCGGTTGATGTGGTTGAAGTGTCGAACGTTATCGCAAAGGTAAACAGATCGCGGCAGATAGAGTCGGTCCTGGATCAATTGCGCTCCGTCATACAGGCCGTTCGGGACCTGAACTTGGATAAACGCGATTCCCTGCCCGAAAATCAGGATTCTTGCACGCAGAGGATGAATGTCGTGCTGCAGAAGCTCGGGATCAGCGGCAGCGCTACGAGCCGTGATATATGCAGGATAGCGCTGTACCTCGCCGAATGCGGGGGAGAGGGCGCGAGGTCCAATCTTTCAGACCTTTGCGCGATGTTCAGCGATAACCCCAAAACTTTGGAACAGCGCATTCGCCGCACAATTGCCTCCGGACTCGTCAACCTGGCAAGCATCGGAGTCGAGGACTACGGGAATGAGGCTTTTGTCGATTACGCCGGAACTCTTTATCAGTTTGAACAGGTACGCGCGGAGATGAATTTTATAAAGGGCAGAACAAAAGAACGTGGCAGCGTATCTGTCAAAAGATTTCTATACGCGCTCGCGTCAATCTGCCAGAATAAGTGATCATAGTTTCATGATCGTTTTTTGAACAGCTTCACAACAAACAATCCGGTCACCGCACAAAAGGATAAATTCGTGAATCCCCATATTCCTGGTGATGTCGCGCAACCGCCGACTGATGATTCGGATGATGATGTTTCGGATTCGGATGATGATGATGTTTCGGATTCGGATGATTCATCATTGTCATCGTCAGATGGCACATCTAGGATTGTACGTAAGATTGCCCCAAACTGTCCCTTGAGTCTTTCATCCGATGTGAACAGCCCGAAATGTGCCTCATAATCAGCGCCAGCAGCCTTCCAGGGTTCAGAGTAGCTCGAAAACCAGACGATTTCGATATCCTCCTCTCTGCTGAAATGGTAGACATCCTCGAAGTATCTTCCTGAATTCACGCCGCTTGGAACGGCGTTGCCCTGACGTGTTCCTTCTGAAGGCCATCCGGTCTCAGTAACGATAATCTTTTTGCCAACAGCCGCACCCGCGACACTCTTATAGACAGCGTCCAGATCTTGGATAGCAATATCCGCCCGTATGCCGCTGTGGAAAGGATATATATTCACACACACGACATCGCAAGCTTCCGTAAGCGCTGGATTCTCCAAAAACGCGGCTGGTATGTCCGCCGTCCCGACAGGGATACTTGATCTGATCTTTCCACGCGCGTATCGGATATGGCTTACCAAATCGCTCACCGGCAGATCGTCACGG
>JAIRWR010000070.1 GCA_031268885.1 Synergistaceae bacterium | reverse complement strand
GCAAGCGTTATATCCTCCCCAATCTTGAGGTTAGATTCAGCCGAGATATTACGAATGTCGTGCAGTATCGCGTGGTTATCGGATATCGCCTGTATCGCGTCCCTGTTCGGAGAGCTGGTAAGCCCGCCTAAAATCCCGATTACCTTCCCGCTGTACGTTTTGCCAGGCTGAGCGTTCGTGACGAATGCGCCATCGCCCAGACGCTGTTTGGCGATGTTCCCCGCCGCCGATATCTTATCGATGCCCGCTCCCGCTTCGCGGGACGACGCTGATGCCCGCAGGCCGTTCACCTGTGACGCCGCCTTGTCAGACGCCGCGATAACGGCCTCCTGTACTCCCGATAGGTCGGCGTTGGGGAGATTGGAGTCGAGCCCCCTGGGGATTGTGCTGACTTCCGAGACGATCTCCTGTCCCCTTTGGGCTTCAGCGCGTTCTTGTCCGGCCCGAAACAACTCCGATTCACGGATATGTCCCATGTCCGCGAGTACGGCATCTGCCAGAAGACTTCCGTCCCTCGCCGCTTTGGAGAGTTGAGAGGGATCATTTTTTATGCTCCTGGCCCATGATTTTGTCGGAGCACCCTCCACCCGCTCCACCGGTATTCCGGCCTTGCGCATGGCGAGTGTGCTGGCTACGCTGTATCGGAGCGCGAGAAGCTCCGGCGTGTGGGCGGAATGATTAAAACCCGCTTCTTCCCCGTTCTTGACCGTTAGTCTCTTTATCGCGTCCTGGTACTCTTTGACGCCGCTCCCCGGTTTTATCTCTATTCCGGCGTTTTTCAGCATCTGAGCCGCGTGTTCGAGATTCGGCTTATCACTCTCAGGTATGGTAAGGCGGCCATTCAACTGCTGTACGTTGAAGACGGAGTAGCCGTGCGGTTTTATTTTGCCGTCGCTTCCCTGCGCCCAATACTCCAGAACCGTCCCATGCTCGCCCTTGCGGACATAGAGGCCGTTTTTGTTCGCCTCGCTCGCTGTAATGAAGCGCGGATCCCTATAATCCTTGTCCGCGCACTCTTCCATGAGGTATAGCGCGTTCAATCCGTTGTAATTTCTGCCGGAGACGGCGCTTCGCACCGGCGTGTCCGGCACACCCTTCCTCTGCCAGGGGACAACCCCGGTGTCGAGCGCGCGCGCCACTCTCTCGGCGAACTCCTCCCGTCTTTTTTCCGTCGCGGATGCCATGTCAGCTCATCTCCCTTTCAATCTGCTTCTTGACGAACTCTTCCTCTTTCCGATCGTCGCTCCTCTCGAAATCCGATTCCTCCGGCTCGTCCGTCGCGCCAGGCGAGCACAGCATTGCCAGTATTTCTTCCCTTGTCATTTTCTTTATGTCCCGCATCTCCTCACCTCCTTTCCCGCTCAGTAACTCAGATATTCCTCGCGAAGACTGCCGGTGTGCCGAACGTCAGGGACCAGAGAGAGACGATTCTTCTCTGCGCGTCAGGGATCGAGCTCTCCCTGCACCACCAGAGGTTCGCGATGCAGATAATCACGTCCGGCTTTCGAATCATCGAGGCGAGATACGGCCATGTGAGAAAAGCCTCGTAGCAGATGATGGCCGCCGCCTTTCTCCCATCGGGGAGAGGGAGTATTCCGCTCTCTCCAAGATGGAGGTTCGCGCCGGCCGCTGCTAACGGCCCAACGTACATCGAATAAGGAACTGGGATTCGTTGACGCGACACGGTTATCCTGTCCTCGTGAAGCATGACCATAGCGTTGTCGTACTTTCGTCCTTCGCCCGTTGGCAGCTTCGCGCCGAATATCAAGGTTTTATCCGGCAGGGATCGTCGAAGCCCGCCCTGCCATAGATTGAGTCCGGCGTTGTTGAGACGTCCAGCTATCGTCTCCGGCAGAACGACGATTTGAGCGTCTGATCCGCCGATATATCGCCTTCTGAGATTGCCAAAGACCATACCCGCTCGCTCGTAATCCCTCTCGAAGTCATAGCTGCCGCTTCCGAGCCTGCCGAAGGATGTATCAACCGCCATGATTCCCTCCGCCGACGGAGGGGAATACCAGTTGTCGCTCGGCAGCGCCGCGAATATCGCTATGACGCACAGGGCAGCGTATGCCGTTCTGCGGGATACAGCGCAGAGCGCGTAAATCCCCAACGCCGCGGTCATCCCGGCCAATCCCCAGCCCCTGAAGACTGTTCCAGCGGCAAGGAGGGGATTGATTATGCCGATGAGTGATATGGGCGGGAGGACGTAGGCCGTCGCGAAAGCCAGGATGAGACACACCGGTTTCAGTCTTTTTTCGCTCCAGAATACGAGGAACGGCAGCGACACGCCTAACGACATGAGGAGATACAGGGCGGCGGCCCGTAACGGCGTGTGATCCTCCGCGAGGAAGACCGCGGCGCCTGAGATCAGGCCTCTCGATGCCGCCAGTTTATAGGCCAGGATAACGGCAAAGGCCGAATACCTCGACTCCGCCAGAGTCCATAAGACGGGAACGGCGAGGACAAAGACCGCCATGCGAGGAACAGTGGTGAATCCCGCATATCCTATACAGGCCGAGGCCAGAACGAGAACGATGTCCTTTTTGCGAGCTTGGAGCGGTCTCATCTTCCCCCCAGCATATTGAACGCGCATTCGGTCCGAGTGAACTCGCCCCGGCAGCAGACTATCCTGCCGCCATTTCCGATGTCTTCGATAAGGCGATTCGCTATGCGGCTCCCGTAACGGATGTCCATGTCCAGCATCGTCAGCGGCGTGGTTATTATCGTCGGGAGCTTCATGTCATAGCGTTTCATGAGGACGCCGCGTACGGCCGCCCCTCCGACCGGCGTGTCGTTCTCGCAGCCCAGGTCGTCGATAATCACTAGACGCTCTCTCCTGGTTTGCGCGGCAATCTCCCTGTCGTCGGCAATCTCCGTCGCCGTACACCACATGACGCAGCCTCCGGCCCCATCCGCGCTCTTCCACGATCTCCGGTCAAAATGGTTCACGACCTGATCTTTCAAATATTCTCGCAGGGTGAAAGCCGCGAGAAACGATTTGCCGGACCCGGCTTCGCCGGTGAGGATGAGGAATCCGCGAACGGGCCATTTCGCGGCCTCAGCCCTCTCCTCCGTATCCTGACGCTCCTGGAAGTTATCCAGATGTCTCAAGGGGACTCCGATCCCCGACATGACTCCGATGACGTGGCGGTCCAGCCCCTGTTCCATCCGTTCTCCGTAATGGCATCCGGGCGCGAGCAGCGGGCAGGGGAAATTTTTCACCTGTCCCGACGACAGGTGGATGTCCACCGTACCGTCGTTGCAGGGTTTCGGGCATTCTTCGATCTCGGACAGCTTTTCTCTCATCTCTCCGGACATGCCCAGAATGCCCTCAAAGGACCTGGCAAGCGCCGCGTCGATATGTTCAATTCCAGCGTCCATTCGGTCCTGTTCGGGCTGCGCCAGCCGTGTTTGCCGCGCTCGCTCTCCAGTCTCGCAGCAGTGCTTTTGCATCTATGACACCCCTTTCGTCTGTGTATCTTTTCTGCCATTCCCTCAGTTCTTCCTGAGAGTGCTCCGGGCGTCTCTTAAAGCTTCCCTCAATGACCTTCCGCATTCCGTCCTCGCCGATGAGCCAGTCGAACGTCGCCTTCCAGCCGTTGGGGTTATTCCCCATGAGCCAGGGGTAGATCCTGACCCTCTCGAAATATTTCCTCCACCAGGTCCGGTTCCTCTCGGTCCGGACCTTCCCTTATACGCAGATTCAGCGTTTTGATCCGCGAGGATGTAAGTCTCTCCGCGCGGGGCAGTTCGAAAAGCGTTTCGTTGTAGGCCGCCAAGATGGCGTCGAGCAGGCAAGGTTCGGAGACAGATAGCTCCATCCCCTCGTTTCTGTCCTTTGTCTCTGTCTTTAGGTCTATCTTTTCTCCTCTCTCTGTGTCATGCCCTTGGTTTTGAGGTTCTGGGGTTTTGGGTTTTTCTTCTTGTCCTTTCTTTCC
>JAIRWR010000040.1 GCA_031268885.1 Synergistaceae bacterium | reverse complement strand
AAGAAAATTCGCATGATTTGAGATGATGTCATGCGCGATGCTGATGTAAAGAGAATGCTTGTGCCGGAGGCGCTTGAACCATACCGCGGAAGAGCATATGAACTCCTTGAGGATATATACGCGGACTATAACCGGAGGGAGTACGTCTCGCCGGATCCCCTCGAATTTCTCTACCTGTACGACTCGCCGGCGGACCGGGAGATTGTAGGCCTGATCGCATCCTCGCTGGCTTATGGCCGTGTCGCGTCGATACTAGCGAGCGTGAGAAAGGTACTCTCTGTCTTGGGAGAGAGTCCCGCCGATACTCTTGCGTCGGCGGATATCTCCTCGCTTACGGACCGTCTGCTCGGATTCAGGCATCGCTTCACCGGCGGCGCCGAGATGGCTTCGTTCCTCTTCGGCATAGGCAGGGCCGTTCGTGCGTACGGCACGCTCGAAAGGGCGTTCTGCCGCGGAATGGAGTCAGAGCGTCGCGAGGAGGATGACTCGCGCTTAGGCGTGATTCGCGCGATGGACGCGTTTGCCGCGTCGATCTTGAGCGGCGGAGGGCTCGGCTCCTCCCACCTGCTGCCGAGAGCGTCAAAGGGCAGCGCGTGCAAGAGGCTCGCGCTCTACATCCGCTGGATGGTCCGGCGCGACGACGTAGACCCAGGAGGGTGGAGCGGAATCTCGCCTTGCGATATAATAGTACCGTTGGATACGCACATGTTTCATATCGCATCCGGACTTGGCTTTACAGCCCGTTCATCGGCGGATGGAAAGACCGCTATGGAGATTACCGGCGCGTTCGCGAGACTGTGTCCCGATGATCCCGTGCGCTATGATTTTGCCCTGACGCGGTTTGGAATTCGCGCGGGAATGTCGGTGGACGATCTTCTTGCAAAGTTCGCTCAGGCTTGATCCGTGGAAACCTCGATGCCAGCCTGAAACCAGGGGACTAAAGTTAAAAGAGTTGACGCGAGTGTTTATGGGGATTCGGCATGAGCATCAACTTTTGTTTGTTAATGAGGGTTATCATGACAAATCTGGGAGGTAATCGCGGTGAACTCTGACGACCTGATAAAAAAAGCTGAAAAAAGTGAAAAAGAAAAGTCAGAGCATGGCAAGGACAAGACCTCGCCGGAGAATCTTGGAAGATATATAAACAGGGAGCTGAGCTGGATCCTCTTCAACCGAAGGGTTTTGGACGAGGCTGGGGACAAGGAAAAACCTCTTCTTGAGCGCGTCAAGTTTATATCCATATTTTCGAACAACTTGGACGAATTCTTCATGATAAGGGTGTCCGGACTGGTCAAACAGCTTCGCGGCGGCGTTGTAGACCTGCTCCCCGACGGAATGACGCCGGCAACGCAGCTCGCCGCGATAAGGAAGGCGATCATGCCGGACCTAAAACGGCGGCTCGACTACTGGCACAACGACATAATGCCAGAACTATCTAAAAATGGCATAGAGATCCTTGAATATAATAATCTAAAAGATAAGCAGAGAAAATACCTCGATAATTATTTCAAGAAAAATATCTTCCCGATACTCACGCCGCTTGCCTTTGACCCCGGGCATCCGTTTCCCCATATATCAAACCTAAGCCTCAGCTTTGCGCTCGCTCTCCGCGACGAGGGGAAAAACGAGCTGTTCGCCAGGCTTAAGATCCCCGAGTCGTTTCCCAGGCTCCTGCCACTCCCGCTGGAGGAGAAGGACAAGCTGGAGAGGATGGGCTTGCGTCACGCCCCAAGGGTCGATCAATTTGTCTGGCTCGAAGATGTGATCAAGGCGAACCTGAACATGCTCTTCCCGGGCATGAGGATAATGGATGCCGTCCTCTTCCGGGTGACCAGGGACGCCGACTATGAGATAGAGGTGGACGAGGCGGAGGATCTTCTGCACTCGATAAGCGAGGTTGTGGACAGGAGGCGCTTTGGAAGCGTGGTGAGGCTTCAGATAGAGAAGGAGGCGCCAAAGCGCATCCGAGAAATACTGGTTCGCAACCTGGAGCTGGACTCCTTTCAGGTATATTCTATGAAGAATCCGGTCGGCATGTCGTCACTCATGCAGATATACAAGCTCGACCGTCCCGATCTGAAAGATTCGCCGTTTACGCCGAACATACCGCTCGAATTCAAAGATTCCCCGGGATTGTTCCAGGCGATAGCGGCCCAGGATATTCTCCTCTATCACCCATATGACAGCTTCATTCCCGTAACCGACTTCATAAGAGAGGCGTCGAGGGATCCGGATGTTCTCGCTATCAAGCAGACACTCTACAGAGCAGGGGTAAACTCGCCCATCGTTGCCGCGCTGAAGGAAGCATGCCAGAGGGGGAAGCAGGTCGCGGCTCTCGTGGAGCTCAAAGCCAGATTCGACGAGGAGAACAACATAGGATGGGCCAAATCGCTGGAAAGCGCCGGAGTGCACGTCGTTTACGGCTTTGTAGGGTTGAAAACCCACGCGAAGCTATGTATGGTCGTGCGCAGAGAGAAGAGCGGGATCAGGAGATACGTCCACCTGGGCACGGGCAACTACAACTATATAACGGCGGGAATCTACTCGGACTTCGGGCTTTTCACGGCAAACCAGGACATAGGAGCGGATGTCTCGGACCTGTTCAACGTTCTGACCGGTTACTCCAAACAGAAGGAGTATAGAAAGCTGCTCGTCGCCCCGTACACCCTTCGGAGAGAGATAATAGCCCGCATCGACAGGGAGATCGAGGTTCACATGAGAAACGGCGATGGGAGAATCGTGTTCAAGCTGAATTCCATCTCCGACAAGGAGAGCATAGACGCGCTTTACAGAGCGTCTATGGCAGGGGTGAAGGTAGATCTTCAGGTTCGCGGCATCTGCTGTCTCAGGCCTGGCGTGAAGGGTCTGTCGGAAAATATAAAGGTCACGAGCATAGTGGGGCGATTTCTTGAGCATACGAGGATATTTTACTTTCACAACGACGGACAGTCAGAGATCTACCTGGGGAGCGCCGACCTCATGACCCGCAACTTAGACCGCAGGGTCGAGACGCTGTTTCCCGTGGAGGACGAGGCCATCCGCCAGAGGATACTAAACGTGATCCTGCCGGTTCACCTCAGGGACAACACGCAGTGCAGCCAGTTAAATCCCAATGGCGAGTACGTTAGGCTCGGAGTGCCGGAAGGATCGACGCCGATAAACTCACAGCAGTGGATGATGGACAACCCGAGAATGGTATTTGCTGATGATTAGCAGAGACGCAAAAGCGCTGTTCGCGATAAATTCGATTTTAGATCGCATAGATCCTCTGACTCGGGAGATACCTGGCATCGTGAACGGCGACAATCCAGAGTGCCTCCACAGGATGCGGGTGGCTTCCCGCCGATTGAGGAGCGCCCTCCGCCTCCAGGCGGAACGCGTCGGACTGGCGGATGCGAGGGCGCTTTTCAAGCTTGTCCGCTCAATTACGCGGATCCTTGGATCGGCCAGGGATCTCGATGTACAGAAGGCGTGGCTGGAGGAGTTTATGAGCCGCTGCCTTCAGCGCGAGAAGGGCGGCGTGAACCGCCTGATTCTGCGTGTATCACAGGAACGGCAGAAGCTGCAGCCCCAAATAGTCCAAGCCGTATCCAACATAACGGACAATCCCGTTTTTAAGAACGCCGTCGAAAAGCTCCTCTCCGCCCGCCTCGAAGCCGAGATGAACGGGGTGGCGGCAGAGGGGGACATCTGGTACGCGACCAGAGTTATAGGCATTCAACTCGAATTCGTAATCCAACAGTCGATATCGCTGATATCGAGGGATGCTCATCAGGCGCATCACAGAATGCGCATAGAGGTGAAGCGCCTTCGCTACGCGATGGAGATATTCGGCGAAGTCTACTCCGGTATAGAGGAGAAGTGGAACGAGTATATGGCAATGATCAAAGAGCTGCAGGGTCTGTTGGGCGACCTTCACGACGCGGATGCGTGGGTTGAGCGGGCGCCGCTGCTCTCCGTTGCTGAGATGGAGCGGACGGAGATCTATTTTGGGACGGCAAAGCATTTTGTCAGCCTCGCCCCGGGGTATGACGCGATAGAGAAAGACAGAACCGCGTTCAGGGACGAACAGTTCAAGAGGACATTCGACTTCTGGAACGAGACGACGAAGGCCGGAGAGTGGCGTGGATTGAGGGAGATAATCCTGTTGACTTATAGGAGAAAGGTAAACGATGCCAATTTATGCCGGGGAGACGCCGATTCAACGCCGAACGCCTGATTCCGGAACAGCTAAGCGTCAGTCATGACCGCGGCATCCGTTACACTCGTTATAGTTGCCTCCGCCGATCCATCCTTAAAGCGGAGATTTATTTCATCCCCCGCGCGGATCTCCGTTGCGCTTTTGATCACTCTGCCCCCTTGATCGCAACATATCGCATAACCTCTGCTCATGGCGGAGAGCGGCGACAGAGCATTGAGCGAGGCAGCGGAAGACGCCAGAGCCGCTTCGCTCCTTTCGATCACCCTCTCGATACCGCGCGCGGTCCGTCTCTCGGCCTGACTGACTGAGGCCTCCAAATCCCACAGCACAGCCCTCATCTTGCCATTCAGCTTTTCGCTAAACCGTTCGGTCTTCATCTCGAACCTCTCCAGCGTCCGGAGAGCGCCCGATGAGATAGCATCCAGCCTATGCGACAGCAGTGCCCGGATCTCGTCCCTGTCCGGGAACACCCTCTCGGCGGCAGCCGATGGCGTAGGCAGCGCGGCATCAGCCGCCAGATCCGCCAGAGAACTGTCGGTCTGGTGTCCGACACCTGTGACGACCGGTATCGGGCAGCTCCTCACCGCCCGGACTACATGCTCATCATCGAAGGGGGAGAGATCGTCCTTCGCGCCACCGCCCCTTGCCAGAATCACGCAGTCAGCATCCCTCAGCCGACAGACCATCGCAAGAGCGCGCGCGATCTGGCCTGGCGCATCGGCGCCCTGTACGATCGCCGGGAGAATTACGATGTCTGTAAATGGCGATCTGTTTACCGATACCTCAAGTATATCCTGGAGAGCCGCTCCCGTCGGCGAAGTGATGACTGCCACCTTGGACGGATACTTGGGCAGGGGGCGCTTGTGACGTATGTCAAAGAGTCCCTCCTCTTCGAGGACGGTTCTCAGCGACTCCTTTGCTCTCGATTTAGCGCCGGTCCCGAGGGGAAGGATCCGCGTAGCGTAGAGCTGATATGTACCGCCCTTCGGGTAGACATCCACGCTCCCCGTAACCATAACCTCGTCCCCATCCTCCGGCCATGTGAGAATATAAGCCGCGTTCGATCTGAAGAGCACTGCCGATACGCGAGATTCGCGCCCTAACAGCGTGAAATAGACATGCCCGCTGCCATGTCTCTTGAAGTTCTGCAACTCTCCGCGAACCGCAAGGTTCCTGAGAGATGGGGCGCTCGTTATCGTGGTCTTTATCAGGACGGACAACTCATCGACTGTCCGCGGTCCGCTCGGGACAGTATCGGCTATCGGCGGAAGTGAGAATGCCGCGCGTGACATCTTACGCGTCCGCCCCTATCAGCTCGTTTTCGCCGGCCGGCGCGTGGACGCCAGATCTTTTCGACCGTACGATTCGGCCGAGAACCCCGTTTACAAATCTGCTGGACTCCACAGTGCCAAACATCTTCGTCAGCTCGACCGCCTCTGAGATGGCAACAGCGACCGGGACGTTCTCAATGACCAGACCCTCGCACAGAGCTATCCTCAAAGCGGCTCGATCCACCGCTACCATTCTCTCCGTTCGCCATCCGACTATATGTTCGCGCAGTATTTCGTCTATCTCTTCGCTTCGCTCGGAGGCTGTAAGCACAATAGACCGCGCGTAGTCGGCGACATCGCGGTTTTCATTCTCCCACGGAAACATCTCCAGCGCCTCAGCAAGAGACAGGCTAGGACGCAGGTCCAGCTCATACATCAATTGAAGAGCGATCTCCCTCGCCCTTCGCCTTCGCTGCGGCATCTTTGACTTGCTCAAGAGATCATCTCCTGAAATCCTTTATGTCCCTGATCAACTTTGATACCAGTCTATTCCCATCCTCTGATATAGCTAGCCAAGAGACTACATAGCCACAACAAGTCATCCCCGCAACCCAAGCAATCCCCACGATACCGAGATTTGCGAGTCCAGCGACACCCCCGGTT
Organism: Synergistaceae bacterium; assembly: GCA_031268885.1. GTDB lineage: Bacteria > Synergistota > Synergistia > Synergistales > Synergistaceae > JAIRWR01. Next base: position 6,570 of record JAIRWR010000040.1, on the reverse strand, counting down.
GCCGCGGCCCAGAAGAGGGGCTTCTTCCACATAGGCTGTCCGATGGGAAGATCGCTTGGAGCGCTTCTCGTCCAATGGATGTGAACGGCCATTCCCATGGGTTTGAAAAAAGCCTCGAACTTATCCATGAGGGCGAGTCTCTTCTGAGGATCATCCTTGTCCGGAAGAGTTATATATATGTTGAGCAAGTTCTGATCACCTACGAAAGAGACTTCCTGGCAATAGAAATCCGTAGGCAGACGCTTTGCGACGATTTCGCGAAAGGCCTCGCCATCCAGCCATATTTTGCCCCTCTTTGTGATCGTCCATAGAAACAACATTCTACAACCCCCTTAGGGTACGCTGATTTTTTTCCACTTACATCTCCTCTCCATACGCGGTTGAATTCCCTCCCGAATCTTGTTCATCGGGCTGTCCTGACTGAGACTTTTTCTCAATGAAGGTTATTCCCTGAACATAAACATTAACCGCCTTGACCGAATACCCGGTATAACGTTCCACCTGGTCTTTCACGGCTTCTTGAACATCCCAGCAGACATCCGGGATCCTGAGGCTGTACTTGACTGAGATGTAGGTGTCCACTTGGATCTCCGGAGTTTCTCCATCCGCGATCGTTATTCTCACGCCATTGGCCGCTTTGCGCCCCATCCGCAGATTGGCCATCAGCCCTGGATTGGCCGGCTGAACTCCATCTACAGACAACAACGCCTTCACCGCTAACTGCGCTATTACATCCTCGGAGATGCGTATCTTGCCCTCCAGACCAGTCTCGCTCACAACACTCGATTCGATGCCCTCCTGATGATCGTCACCGGCCGCCGCATCCAGCTGCTCATTCGAGTCCATTTAAAAACCTCCTTTCAATTACAATATCGCCGATCCTCACTGCGACACCGATATCCAACAACCACTCGAACGGTCCGCGGCGGATCTGTCCATGGCATCAGATCAGCCCTCTCGAAGCGCGCAGTGTACAGGCCTATCCCTCGAACGGTTCGCCGCAGTGGGGACAGAGTAGATCTTCATCCTCATCATAGGCGTCCGGCCGATAAAAGAAATCTTTCCCGCAAAGCTGGCACGTCATAGCCTCGTACTCCTCCTCACCCTCTTCTTCGCTTGAATCATCTCCGTGTCCGCAATGCCCAAGGGCAAGCTCAGATCCAAGTTCGGAGCGTAATTCCATCAGATCGTCCTCGAGATCTTCGACATACTCCCTAAGATCATCCTGAGAACCGCCGATGTCGTCGAGCTCCTCGGCAATGGAGTCGAGCGCTCCCAGCAGGGCTTCGTGAAACTTGGTCATACTCGCGTTCTCGGTCACATTCTGACCCTCGATCAATCCGCGCAAATACGCGATCTTCTCTCGTGCGCTCATACATGCTCCCCCTCACCGGATTTTATTTTATGACTGCTAGACTTTAGAGCTTCCGCTAACGCGGCACAGCATGCTCTCGCGCCGTATGGGCCTCGCGGACTGGGAAAAGACTAATTCCGCCGTCCTTCTATCCCTTCTTTGATCTTTCGAGGTATTCTCCTGTGCGGGTGTCGATAACTACAGTCTCTCCATTTTCAACGAAGAATGGAACCGTGACTACAAGCCCCGTCTCTGTCGTCGCCGGTTTGCCGCCTCCCGACGCGGTATCTCCCTTAAAGCCGGGAGCGGTATCCGTAATCCTCAAATCGACGGATTTAGGAAGCTCTATCCCCATAACGCGGCCCTCGTACATGTCAAAGCTCACTTCGAGGTTATCTATCAAATATTTTATAGCGTCGCCGAGAATATCTCTCGACAAAAACACCTGATCGTAAGACTCCATGTCCATAAATACGTAGTCGTCGCCATCCTTGTATTGGTACTGGGCTGGGCGTTCGTCAAAAACTATTCGTTCGAAACGTTCCCCGGATTTAAAGGATTGCTCGACCGAGCTGCCCGTCTCAAGGTTGCGGAGTTTTCCGCGCACAATCGCCCCACCCCGGCCCATCTTATGATGGGAACACTCAAGTATCGACCACATACCGCTCTCCCACTTGATTTTCAGACCCGGTCTGAAATCGCTGGTATCCACCACTTGCGCCATTGAGAAACCTCCCCACAGAGTTACGGCGATACGCCGCTTATGAGACCGCCTCGCGTTCTGTCCGCCGCTCGGCAGATAAATACGATACGCGCGTTGTTCAGGCAGATCCAATCCGTATCGATGCTAGCCGGGCTAACCGAGCTAACCAAGAAGCCTTTCCAGCTCCTTGGGATCGTAAGAATATGTAAACGCGTCTGAACGCGCGATAAAACCCTCCGTCACCAGCCTGGACAAATCCTGGTCCATCGTGTGCATGCCGAGCGCGGCGCCGGTCTGCATGATTCCTTTGATCTGGGACGTCTTGCCCTCCTTGATACAATTTCTTATTGCAGGATTCGCTATCAAAATCTCTGTGGCCACCATACGGCCTCCGCCCGGAAGTGGCAAAAGCTGCTGAGAGCAGATGCCGACCAGAATATTCGCCACCTGCATCCTCACCTGCTGCTGCTGATGGGGAGGGAAGACGTCTATGATACGGTCGATGGTCTGGGCAGCGTCGGGAGTGTGCAGGGTGCCGAAGACGAGATGCCCCGTTTCGGCCGCTGTCACAGCTGCGCTCACTGTCTCCAGGTCCCTCATCTCGCCGATAAGTATGACGTCGGGGTCCTGCCGCAGCGCGCGCTTCAAAGCCTCAGAGAAACTCTTGGTATCGCTGCCTATCTCGCGCTGATGTATTATCGAGCGCTCGGAGGTGTATATGTACTCAATCGGGTCCTCTATGGTGATTATATGGCAGGAGCGCGTCATATTCACCTGCTGGACGACCGCCGCCAATGTAGTCGATTTTCCGGAGCCGGTCGGACCCGTCACTAGGAACAATCCTCTCAGTCGGTTTGCGACATCTTCCACGGCGGGAGAGAGCATCAGCTGTTTTGTGGTGCGGATATTCGACGTGATAACGCGCAACGCCGTGCACAGGTTCCCGCGTTCAAACGCGCAGTTTCCCCTGAAGCGCGAACTCAGCTCCTCGCTTGCCCGAAATGAGAAGCTGAAGTCCAGCTCCTTGTCCTTGTTCAAAATTTCCATCTGGCTGGGCGACAGTATCGCGGACAGCATTTCGTAGTGCTCAGCCGAGCTTATAGGTTCTCCTAGGAAACGCAGCTCCCCATCTAACCTGAGCGCCGCGGGAATTCCAACGCCCAGATGGAGGTCGCTGCCCTTTCTCCTCAAAACCTCTGCCAGAAGCGCTTGAATCGGGTACGCCATAGTTCTCTACCTCCCCCTCAATCTTGATGCACGCTCAGAGCGAGCATCTCTTCAACGGAGGTAACGCCGTTTACGACGTTTCTCATGGCGCTTTGGGTGAGCAGCCTCATGCCATGAGCCATGGCGGCGTTTCGTATGACGGGCGCGGACGCTTTTTCATTTATCAGCAGCTTGATGTTCTCGTTGACTTCCATTATTTCGACAACAGCCACCCTGCCCTTGTAGCCTGTATTTCGGCACTCGTCGCAACCGACCGGTTCATAAACTATAGTGTCTGGCGCTACTCCGTGAGCCTCCGCGATCGCCGCCGGCATCTGGTATTGAGCCTTGCATCTCGGACAGAGCCGCCGGAGGAGCCTCTGCGCGACCACTGTCACCAGCGAGGTGGATATGAGGTATGACGGGATCCCCATGTCCATGAGCCTCATAACGGAACTTGGGGCGTCGTTTGTGTGGAGCGTGGAGAGGACGAGGTGGCCAGTGAGGGCCGCCCGTATCGCGAGTTCGGCCGTTGGGTAATCCCGAACCTCTCCGACCATTATCTTGTCGGGATCTTGTCTCAGGATCGCGCGCAGAGCCTCGGTAAACGTCAGTCCCGCCTTTTCGTTGACCTGAACCTGATTGATTCCCTCAACTGTATACTCGACCGGGTCCTCGACGGTTATTATATTGACGTCCGGTTTGTTCAGGACTTCGAGAAGGGAGTACAGCGTCGTAGACTTCCCGGAACCAGTCGGCCCCGTCATGAGGAATACTCCGTGAGGGGCGTTTATATTGTTGGTCATGACCCGTATATCGTCCTCGAAGAGTCCCAGATTGGCAAGGCCAACCTTTGACGAACTCTGGTCGAGGAGTCTCATTACCACCTTCTCGCCGTATATCGCCGGAAGAGACGAGACGCGAAGGTCAATGCGCTTGTCCTGAATTTTGACCAGGATACGGCCGTCCTGCGGCTTCCTTCGCTCGGATATGTCCATGTTGGATATTATTTTGATACGCGAAACGACAGCTGGGTGCAATGCCGAGGGGAACTCCACATGTTCGAAGAGCGAACCGTCTATACGGAAACGCACCTTTGAAATTTTTTCGTAGACCTCTATATGAATGTCGGACACCTTATCCCTGACAGCCTGTTCGAGGATGTTGCTGACGAGCCTTACTACAGGAGCGTCGTCCGCGGAAACCCCCATTACATCCTGTGCGGCTCCGCCGGCTAAGATACTTGTGGCGAAATCATCCTCCGACGCGGCCACCTCCGCAATGGCGTCATCAAGGCTGTGCTGGGCTTTGTAGAAGTTCATGAGGGCCCTTCTGACGTCCGACGCGGTCGCGACGTTGATCTCGAATTCGGAGTTCGTTATCATGCGCAGCTCATCTACGGCGATGATGTTCAAGGGATCCGACATCGCTATCGCTATCTTACCGGACTCCAGGATGGCCAGAGGCACTATTTCGAGCCTCTGGGCAACGGCCTCGGGAATTATCTTGATGACCTCCTTGGTGGGCTTGAACTTGGAGAGGGAGACGAGCGGAAGTTTAAGCTGTCTGCTCAGAGCTTCCGCAAGTTGACGCTCTGTGAGCCAGCCGTTTTTCAGCAAGATCTCCCCTAGCCGCATTCTCGAAATTTTTTGCTCTTCGAGCGCGGCGTCAAGCGTCGCCTTTGCAATCGCTCCGGCGTCAACCAGGAGGTCTCCGAGCTTCAGATGTCTCCATTCCTCGTGCATTGATGTCACTCCGATCTACGGCATACCGTGTACAGCGATAAAGTCCACAATGCATTATACTTAAAGTTATGCCCCCTTGCAAGTTGCCGGGCGTCCCTCAGAAGATGTTCGTCCGACAGTTTTTCACTTGAGGACTTGAATGCTTAACCTGTGCGGTATAAACTGTTCCTCGTTGATTTAAATTAGGAGGTTGGTTCGATTATGCCCAAACCATGGTGGCGCGAGGTTATAGAGACCGTTCTCTATGCTCTTGTCCTTGCGCTTGTTCTTCGCACATACGTAATACAGGCATTCTGGATACCGAGCGGGTCGATGATTCCAGCGCTCGAACCCGGAGACCGCGTGCTCGTGCTCAAATTCTGGTATCATCTTCCAAAGATCGAGCCAAAGCGGGGGCAGATCATTGTGTTCAAGTATCCGGTGGACCCGCAGAGAGATTTCGTCAAGAGGCTTATAGGCCTGCCTGGGGATACGGTTGAAATTCGAGAGGGGAGGGTGTTTATAAACAGTCGTGAGATCGCTGAGCCGTACGTGCAGCACCCGGATAACTTCTCGATGGCGCCGAAGGTTGTGCCGGACAACAGCTACTTCTGTCTGGGGGATAACCGCGCCAATTCGCAGGACAGCAGATTTTGGGGATTTGTCAGAGACGACTTCGTGCGAGGTCCGGCCGTATTTCGTTACTGGCCCCCAAGCAGAATAGGAGCGCTCGAATGACCGGAACGCGGGGTGAGGCATTATGGGAAGGACGGTCTGGTTTCCAGGTCACATGGTCAAGGGGAGGAGACGATTGGAGGAGCTTTCGGGACATCTCGATCTCCTGCTGGAGGTTCGAGATGCCCGCGCTCCCAGGCTTACATCATCTCCGGCGCTGCGCGGAATACCTGAAAAGCTGTCCGTTTGGATTCTGCTTTCAAAGGCCGATCTCGCCGACTCGCGCATAACATCCGATTGGACTGAATATCTGGGGCGATCGGGGCGCCGCGTATGGGCCGTCGATTTAAACGGCGGGGTTCCCCAAACCTTGAGGAGGGCCATAGACGAACTTCGCCCTTCGACCTCGCGGAACCGCGTGTACCGTGATGTGAGGATTGCTGTAGTCGGCACTCCGAACGTGGGAAAATCGACGCTGCTGAATCGGCTAGTTGGACGCGGACTGGCTCCGGTCGGAGGCGTGCCGGGCATTACGAAGGGAGTCTCGTGGTTCAACGGTGAAGGGTATATTGTGGCCGACACTCCCGGAATTTTGGACCCCCACTCGGATGCCCGCGCGCACAGGATGCTGGCCTGGATTTCGTCCACAAAGGGGCAGGTCATCGGTTCGTGGGCAAACCACGCTTGCGAGTGCATCGGTTTTTTACAGAGACGCGATCTGACATCGGGTGCGGCATCCGCTCTGGGAGTCGATATGTCCGGCTCTCCCGCCGATATTCTGGAGGCCGTTGGAAGACGGCTCGGACGGCTGCTTCGCGGCGGAGTTGTAGATCTTGAGGCGTCGGGAAAGGCCTTCATCGGATCGCTGAGCGTCGGCAGGCTCGGGAGGCTGAGCCTGGAGCGGCCGG
>JAIRWR010000039.1 GCA_031268885.1 Synergistaceae bacterium | reverse complement strand
GTGGCTGTGCGTGTGTACGGCAAAACATTGGACGAGAACTATACCCGGCTATTATTCGAGCACCAGGAGTATGACCTCGAAACGGTGTTTTTGATAGACCGGGTGCAGAAAAAATTACCCCTGAACAAAGAACAGACAAAATACCTTCGCTCGCTAAGCGTGATCGAGGGGAAATTGCCGAATGTTTTTGTCTCGGCGACAATCGCGGAGAGCATCGACGAAAAAGCGCAATATATAAAGAATCGAGGGCAAAGCGACGAATATTACAAACAGATGATAGTCGATTATCTGAAAAAATGGGGCAAGGGCACGAAAGGCGATTTCGTTGAACTTTTGGGTGACAAACTGCCTGACATATTCGATGAGAAGCAAAAGAGCAATAAAATCCGTAATTTTCTTACGTCGATGCATAAAGACGGTACTATTGAGCGTACAAGCGGTAACCATCGCACTGGAGCTTGGCGATTGACTAAAAATGATTGACTGGCGGATATGAAGCTAATTTTTAGCCAATTATTAAGTCAATCCGCGTTCTTGCAATAAGCCTCGAACTCAGACACTGCAAGGCTTGAGTGCAAATGAAAAGATTGGTTTAGACGAAAAGAGGGAATTTCTTCAAGTCAATCTTTTGCTAATTGAAAACTAAGAGGGTGGCGATTTCTATGACGCTTCGCGATCTGTTAAGCAAATTTTCGCTGGATGAGTTGTGGTATTATCTTTCTATGCGCCACGAGCTTCAAAGCAAACCGATTAAAGCCCGCAAGATACGGGAATTGTACGGTGTTGCACTGAGTGAGTTGCTCGCGTTCGAGCTCAATCGGGACGAAATACGCGGAGAGTTGTCCTGCGACTTCTTCGCGGAAAAAACAGACGATTGGGAAAATGCGTTTTTTGACGTGACACTGAAAGAGGCCGGAAAAACTTATTCCCTCTCTTTTTTGCCGTGGAAAGACCTCATCGACCTGCCTGTGTCGCAAACATCGCTTGATCATTACGGCGAATGGCTGTGCGCGGCTGAAATACTTTGGGAAGTCACGTTTTGGGGATTCAGCGCGGATAAGGTGGCGTCCGAAAGCGCAAAACTCGAAAAATCGTCTGAGGAAGCCGAAAACGGAGAAGCTGAACTCATTCCATTTGGCCCCGACGAATTCAAACACGAAGTCAACCCATACGACATCGAGGTGACGCTGGCTTGGTTCGCTAGCGCTCCCGATTGCGTAAAGCGTTCGGTGAGGAATTGCATTTCGTCAAACACCGCCCGGGATGAGGATGATGAACAGTTGGCAGTCGCCAAAACGTTTGAAAAACTCAAAGGAATCGTGGGTGACAAGGAACCAAAAACGGAGGATATTACCTGGCTGCCCTTGGCAATGACGCGCGGACTCGACGTTGACGACGAGTTGTTGTTGCTTAAAGCGTTTGACGGTACTCTAAATTGATGGATAAAATTTATCAGACACTGCCTGATGAATCTTTCGAGCGATTAAAGCTGATAAAAACGGCTCCAATTGGTCAGATAGTGTCTGCCCAATTCATTCAACGGCCTTAAACGCCTAATGGGACTGATACTGCGGATACAAACGATTGTTTGTACTCATATTTGTACACAGAAATTTTGCTATGTTCCATGGAAAGTGATTCTTACAGATTCCGTCGATTTTATTTTTTACTCGTCCTCGGCACCATTTCTTAAAACAACAAGATCTAAGGAAGTTTAAAATGTTTCTCGGTCTGCCGCCCTCCAATGCTGCCGGAATTAGTGGTTCAACCCTCTTCCATTCCATTTCGCTCAAGTCTGTATCGTATCCTCGGAAATCTACCCTCGAAATTGACGCGTTTGAACACGCATCCATAATTTTACCTTGCGTTGCGCTGAAAACAGGCTTACGGTAAGGGTTGTCAGCGGCTGGCGTCAAGCGACAGATGGGACAATCCCGCCGGTGCGGGGAGAAAGAATAAGAGGCGCTAATTGTGGAAAAGACCAAACCGAGTGAGGATAATCGGCCGGGATGGGGCAGGGGAAAATTTTTCAAATTATTTAAAGTTCTTCTTCGGGTGACGGTCTCGGTGATATGCTTGGTTTACGCGCTCAGAGGCGTAGATGTTGCCGTGTTGCGGAATGTATTCCTGAAATACTCGAAGATCAATGTGGCGGCTGTCTTGTTTATATTCGCGCTCTGCGTATGGATTCAGGCATTGCGGTTGTCGTTGCTGTTCGATCCGGGCCTTGGAGTTCTGAACGCTCTGAAGGCAGTCCTGGTGGGCCTCGGTTTCAACAATGTGCTTCCGGCGAAGGGCGGCGAAGTGGTCAAGGTGGCGTACGTCAGTAAGTTTCTGAACCGGCCGGCATCCACCGCGACAGCGGCTGTCTTTTTGGAGCGTTTTCTTGACGCGAATTGCCTGTACTTCTTATCCATCCTCGTGTTAGGTGATATGATAAACCAGTCTGTCAAGTGGTGGGCGGGCGCTTTTTTCGTTATTTTCTGGTCATTGTTTGTATTCTTCAGGGTTCGTCACGATGTTCTCCTGAAGATTTGGGGTTTGTTTACTCTGCTCGGGCACGTGAGATATCTCGATGAACCGCGGATAATTCCGCCGCAACGCATGTCCCAAAGGCAGATCCTCGCGGCTGTAGTGTCCACCGCGGGTGTGTGGGTGACCTACTTCGCGTACTCGGCATCCGCGTTTGTCGTTGCCGGGAATTTTCCGATATCCCTGGAGGATGCGGCCGTAATATTTCTCGTCTCGGCAGCGGGTCAGCTCGTCCCGTCCTCTCCAGGTTCTCTTGGAGTCTTCGAGGCCTCCATAGTTTGGAGCGCTGGCGTTTTCGGAGTCGAACGAGAACAGGCGCTGGGCATAGCGTTTCTGATGCGAGTGATACAATTTCTTCCGACGGCCGCGGCGATTGTATTTATGGCCGGGAGGCGGCGTGAGTTTAGAGAGGTGGCATAAGATATGCCGGGGCATAGAGGCGGTGTGTTTTTTTGAGTTTCAGCGACGCGTTGTTTAAAAGCTATACCGAGAAACGCCGAGACAAGTGGGATGACATAGCGGCGGCGGAGAGAAAGAAGTGGACAGCATACTACAGGGAGTGGCTGGCCAAGGTCTACCGTTTTTGTATTCCGCCCGGAGCCAGGGTTCTTGATCTGGGTTGCGGAAAGGGAGACCTGCTGGCGTCTTTGAATCCGTCCGACGGTGTCGGAGTGGACTTCTCCCAGAGGATGATAGACGACGCGCAAAGGCGTCACCCCGGTCTGAGGTTTGTCTGCGCGGATGTCCACTCTCTGAAGATCGACGGCGAGTTCGACTATATTGTCATGTCGGATCTGCTGAACGACGTCTGGAACGTTCAGGATATTTTGACAGGGATTAGCGGCCTGTACCACAGCGAGACAAAGCTCATATTCAACTTTTTCAGCCATCTGTGGAAGGGACCGTTAAACTTAGTCAGAAGTATCGGACTGGCAAACGAAACCCTCCCTCAAAACTGGCTCACTCGGGAGGATATGGTAAACCTGCTGTATCTCTCGGGTTACGAGGTCTTCCGTTCCTGGACGGAGTTTTTGATGCCGTTCGATATTCCTCTGCTCGCCGGCATTTCCAATTCGCTCCTGGCCAAGATCTGGCCGTTCAAGGTCTTCGACCTCGCGAATTTTATGATAGCCCGCCCCAAACCGCGAGTCAGACCCGAGTGGCTCGACCGGCCTCCCTCAGTCAGCGTACTTGTCCCGGCTCGCAATGAGGCGGGCAATATCGAGGCCATACTTGAAAGAACACCGGACATGGGAGGAGGAACCGAGATAATATTTGTGGAGGGCAACTCTACCGACAATACGTATGAAGTCATAGAGTCCGCGATAAAGGCATCGTCCCGGGACTGCCGCCTGTACAGGCAGCCCGGAAGGGGAAAGGGGGACGCGGTAAGGGCCGGTTTTGCCGAGGCTCGCGGGGATGTCCTGATGATCCTGGATGCCGACATGACCGTTCCGCCGGAGGAACTGCCCAAGTTCTACGAGGCGATACGCTCGGGCCGCGCCGAGTTCGTCAATGGAGTGAGACTGGTGTATCCGATGGAGGGAAGGGCTATGCGCTTCTTCAACCTCCTCGGCAACAAATTTTTCAGCGTCTCGTTTTCATGGCTCCTTGGGCAGACATTGAGGGACTCTCTGTGCGGAACGAAGGTTCTGAGCAGGCCGAACTACGAGCGAATAGTCGAAAACAGGGCTTACTTCGGCGACTTCGACCCCTTTGGCGATTTCGACCTGCTCTTTGGAGCGGCCAAGTTAAACCTCAGAATCGTCGATCTGCCGGTGCGATATCGTGATAGAATTTACGGGGAGACGAATATACAGCGATGGAGGCACGGGTGGATGCTGCTCAAGATGGTCGTTTATGCCGCGTTTAAGATAAAATTTGTGTGACGGCACACGAGTATATATTGGTTATGAGGAGATAATATATATGGAGCAAAATCAAAAAGAGCATAATGAATCGTTGCATGGGAAATGGCTTGTTGAAAACGATCCCGTGTATCAGTGGGGCTGGGGTACTCCCGCGGGAAAGAGACGAGCAAAGAGAAGAGGCGGCTTGATCGCGAACGGAGCTAATCTGCGAGATGGCATAACAGCGTTGGAGATAGGTTGCGGAACAGGTTTGTTCACTGAAATTTTCGCTGGATATGGAGCAAAAATACTTGCTGTTGATCTATCGCCTGATTTGTTGGAAGAAGCTAGAAAACGAAATTTGTCAGGCAGTCAGGTGGAATTTCTCGAAAGCCCCTTTGAAAAATGCGATGCGAGAGGACCATTTGACGCAATAATAGGCTCATCTGTTCTCCATCACCTTGATTGTAATATAGCATTTAAAAAAATATATGATCTTCTTAAGCAGGGAGGTGTTTTAAGTTTTTGTGAGCCAAACATGCTGAATCCGCAAGTGTGGTTCTGTCTCCGATTCAGGCAGTTTTTTCCTAATTTTTCTCCAGATGAAACCGCTTTTGTTAGATGGAAATTGTCAAGACAGTTAAAGTCAGCCGGTTTTTCGAGCGTTAAAATAATCCCTTTTGATTGGCTTCATCCGGCGGTACCGGAATTGTTGATACCTTTTGTAAGAGTATTGGGGTATGCCCTGGAGAGAATCCCTGTGATTCGTGAATTTTCCGGATCGCTTTGTATTGTGGCCAGAAAATGATCGTATTACACAGAAAATTTAAAGCTTACAAGATAATGGTGGACACACATAATGTATAGTTTAGCGCAGGGTATTAAATGGGCGGGAGGAAAGATCTTTTCAGCAGCGATATATCTCTCATCAATCGCTTGCTATCTTCTTATTCTTGCTTATCTAAAGCCGCCCTTTCCAGCCTTTCGATGGCAATTTGACTATGTCGTCATTCCATTTTTCATGGCGATTGCGCATCATGCCGCGAAAAAACGCGACGTGCCGGTCAGGGCGGCCCTGTTCTTTGCCGTCACGCTTATTCCGTGCGGGCTCGTCCTCTCTGAGATATGGCGTCTCGGCCTGTCGTCGGGATCGCTGTTGGCGGGAAGTATGCCGTATTCCGACGCGAATGCCTATCTCGACGGAGTGATGAGTTTTCTGAGCGGCGATGGGTTGACCGTCTGGACATCCAGGCGTCCGGTCGCGACCATTTGGATCTCGTTGAACATGTATCTGGCAGGAGAGAATTTGAGGTCCGCTATGGCGCTCATGGCGGCATTGAATTCGATTGCGGCCGTCCTTGCCGTCTTATGCGTCCGAAGATACATGGGAGGACCTTCCGCGTGGTTGGCTCACGTGCTGCTTTTCTTCTACTATCGCGCGTTTCTTGGCGCGGTCCTGTCTGAACAGTGCGGTTTTTTCTTTGGCTGCCTGGCATATCCTCTGCTATGGAAGGCGATTTCGGATCGCGGAAGAACTTCGGTCTCGTTTTTGTCTGGACTGCTATTGCTTACGTTCGGTCTCATCGCGAGGGCTGGCACTTTTTTTGTCCTTCCCCTGCTTGTTATATGGCACTCGCTCAAGCAGGGGCGGAGAATATTGGCGCTTAAAGCTTTTTGCGCTTCAGTTTGCGTTGTCATGTTGGTCTTTGGATATAACAGGGTGTTGCTGAAAACTTTCGGTTTTCCGGAGGCGGCGTTCGGCAACTTCGCTCCAACCCTGTACGGCCTGTTGAACGGGGGGACCTGGGTCCAGGCGTACTCTGACCATCCGGAGCTTCTGGAGCTCTCCGACACCGATAGCAACGAGCGCATCTACGCCATGTCGCTCGAACGCTTGAGGGATCAGCCAACGTCACTTGTCTGGGGAGCGCTGAGGGCTTACAGGTCATTTTTTATATCGCCGCTTGGCGCGTACAGCTTTGTCGTATCCCCGCTCGCGCTGAGCCTCGAATTTCACGATTTCGCGGTCGCCCAAAAAGAAGGTCTATCGAAGGTTGTGAGAGAGTTTTTGAATTCGGGACCGGTTAGGATATATTATGCGGCTTCCGCGTTCGCGTGGTTTTTGTTGAGTTCGTCTCTGGCTCTGCTCGGCGTGATAAGATTGGCGGCGGCCAAGTCCGCTTACAAGTGGTTTCTGATATCCGCCGGGATAGGGATCATACTCTCGGTTCCATTCCTGCCGCCCTGGGACGCGCCTCTGATGCGCGTATACGCGGCCAGTATGCCATTTATTATCGCGCTTCCTTGCGTTGCGCTCCGCGGGGCGCGAGACGGGGGATATCCGCCGGAGAGAGACGGCCGCGGATTTGGATTAGAGTTATGCGCGGCAGCTCTGTGCGCCATAATGCTCGCCTTCCCCATCCTGATAAAGATCAACCGCGGCGGCATGACCGCCGATACGCGCAACGCTGGCGGCGCCGGCTCGGAGATCGTAAAGATCATTCTTGGCGCCGATATTCAGCCGGGTGACGACGGCATCCTGGAGAAATTCTTTTCGGGCCTGGAATTTACAGCCGACGCGCTTAAAAATGATCTTCTCATGGAGTTTATGAACGCGTCAGACGGCTTTGCCGTCGGGGTGGCCTATTTTCCCGAGGTAAAGTCGATAAGCTACGTATTCTGGGACGCCGCGTCGGCTATGCCAGTGGGCGAGTGGACTGAGACCGAAAGAGATTCAGGCGGGTACGAAGGACGGATACTCAGGAAATTAACCCCAAGCCGCCGATAAATATTCCGCGGATGAACGATCTGGCGATGGTTTGCCATCGTGGATGGCTGATCTGAAATTAGCCCGCTTCACTCCCTGGCAATCTCAGAACAGCCTGGGCCTTGGATTGCGCTCCGCCCGCCAGTGCGCGGGACGACCCGAATCTGAGTCGCGATTCGTTCGGTCAGAGCGCCGACGTGAGAGATGATGCCTATCAGCTTGCCTCGCTGATGCATTGCTGACAGGGTGTCAAGCACTGTCTCCAGGGTGTCGTCGTCGAGGGAGCCAAATCCCTCGTCCAGAAAGAGGGAGTCCACCCTTATGTTGTTGCTCGCAAGCCTCGAAAGGCCGAGCGCAAGGGCCATGCTTACCAGGAAGCTCTCGCCGCCCGACAGATTCTTTGCGGAACGCTGCTCGCCAGCCTGGTAGTTATCAGTCACCCTCAGTTCGAGGGTCCTTCCTCCGGCATCGTCCCCGGAGCTTCCGGTGAGCAGATAGCGGTCCGTCATTCTAGTCAGCTCGGCATTCGCATAGTCCGTCATTATTTCAAATGTCAGTCCCTGCACAAAGTCGCGGTACTTCTTTCCATCCGATGAGCCTATCAGTCTGTGCAGCGCGTCCCATCTTTCGTACTCGTCCCTCTGCCTCTCGAAAGAGACAGAGTTTTCCATGTAGGCAGCCCTGTTCGAGTCGTTGTCGCGCAGCCGCTGAGATATACTGCCCGTCTCGATGTGGATGGTCTTCTTCTTCTCCAGAAGTCTGTTCAATTGGAGACCGATATCCTCGCGCGAGGCTTCAGTTACGCGCTTTCCGAGTTCGAGAGACAGGACTTTTCGCTTCTCGCCCTCCATTAGCAGCACCGCTGCCATCGACTCATCCAGTTCATCCACGCGCGACTTGAGCAGTGCTCTCTCTTCCTCCGGGAGGATAGCCGAAAGATACTCCGCTTCGCCCTTGAAGCCGAGGGATGATATCCGCCGCTCGAAAGCCGCTCCCGCTGAAGCCAGATCTCCGGAGCGCGACGCGACCGACTCAGTCATCTCCCCGATGCGCTCCAGCAGCTTATCAAGCGCCGCGGCGGAGGCGTTTGCCCTGCCCTTCGCCGATTCGAGGCGAGCTTCCGAGGCCGAGACGAGCTCCGCCAACCGGTGCTCCTCGCCATCCGGATCCCGGTCTCCGAAGATATCGAAGCGCTGCCTTGACAGCGAGTCATATTCGGCCTGGATTCCATCGAGGCGTTCACGCTGCGCGGCGAGGGCCGTCTCATCCCTCTTCATCTCCCCGTCCCTGCTTTTCATGCCGGCGGATATCGCTTCTATGATTCTGGCCAGCTTATCCGCCCGCTTCATATTCGCGATTGATTCGTCGAGACGCCCGGACAGGATAGCGATTACGCGATCCAGCCCGGCTATGCTATTCGGCGCGTCCATGGACAGCCGGCTGACTTCGGCGATGTTGTACGGAGACAGCATATCTCGGATCTGGTCCAGTTTTTTGGAGACTTCCTCCATGAGGGAAGCAAGCTCCTCCTTCGCGCGCGAGAGGAGATCGCCGTTGGATCTTTCTTCGTTTTCGGCTCTCAGCGCTTCGCGTTTCGCGAGATCGAGCGCGTCCCTCGACGATTCTATCGATTTGGCGATATTCTTTATCTCCGTCTCCAACGCGTCCGCCTGTTTTACCACCGCCGATATACGGTCGATTTTCTCGTCCAGCGACCTGCTGAGTTCCGCCGCGGCAACCGCCGCACTTCCGGAATCCGAGTCGAGTTTCAGAATTTCGCGGTGTTCGAGAAGCTCGGCATTAGCGGCGTCCCTCTTCTGCAATGCTTCGTCGAGCCTGCGCTGAGCCTGCGACAGATCTTTTTTTGTCTCGGCCTCTCGAATTTTTATCGCGGAGATGGTGTTCTGTGTGTCTTTGATCTTTCGTGTCAGACGGTTCAGCCGCTCCTCGGCATCGTCGCGCGAGGCGGACAGAGATACTCCTTCAAAGGGGTGTTCGGTCGCTCCGCAGAGTGGACAGGGCTCGCCTTTTTTCAGCAGACGCCTGGCATCCTCGAAGTTTCGGAAGACCGCTCTCCTGGCCTGCTCTTCCCTGATGTCTTTTACCTCATGCTCAAGCGCTGTGAGGAGAGCTTCGGCATCATTCAGACTCGGACCCAGAGCGGTTATCTCATCGGACAGGCTGGCGATCGTCATCTTCTGTTCGTCGGAGACGAGAGCGCTCTCCTCCAGGAGCACTGCCGCGGCGAGCGCTCTTTCCGATACGGATCTTCGCGACAGGGCGTCAGCGTGAGCGGCACGCCACTCCTGAACGGTTCGGCCTTGTATTGTCACGGCCAGCCTCTGTTCTCGCTCGCCGAGTTCCGCCCTGCGCGATTCGAAATTAAGCTGTCGCCTGGACAGTTCCATCTCTCTGCTCTCCCAGATGGCGGCGAGCTTTGCGGCCTTCTTTCCGGCATCTTTAACGACAGTCTTCCGCATGTCGATGTCGCGGCGGAGTTCTCTCATCTGTTCGCGGCGTTCCTTCATCAGGGTGAGGGTGACGCTCAGGTCATCTCTCGACGCGCTCTCCTCCGTCTTTTCGCGCAGAAGCGCCAACTCCGCCGAGGATGATTCCAGCGTCTTGCCGTCGCCCTCCTGGTTCTCTCTCAGCGCGGCGAGCCCTAGCTCCAGATCTGACGCGCGACGGCGCTCCTCCTCCAGCCTCAAGGATCTCTCCCTGATTATGGGGTCGAGCTCGCGAATACGCCGGATCGTCCGAACAGTCTCGTCCCTCTCACGCACAGCGGATTCCAGTAATTCCCGCGCTCCGAGTTCATTTCGGGATGCTTTGGCATAAGCTGTCTCGCAGCCTGGCAGAGCTTTAGAGAGCTCCCCGGCGAACGCCGTGTCACGAGCCTGCTCGTCTCTTTTCCCCTTCAGCGCGGTGTATTCCGCGATTGCCTCAAGAGCTCTCGCCGCCATGCCGAGCCTTGCGCGATCCAGTTTTAACTCGTCCGCAAGCGCCTCCAGCTCCGCTCGGCGAGTCTCGGCAGCGGCAATGTCGGCCTCAATGCGGGCGATGCCGTCAAGCCACGCGAGAGAGGATTCACACTTAGATATGTCCGCGTTTACCCGTGTCTCCTCGTTCTCCAGGCACGCCAGCTCTTCGCGGAGGGCTCGTTCATCATCCTCCTCCAGCAGGTTTATGCCGGCGATGCGGGCGGAGAGCCCGTCCAGCTTCGCGTGACTCGCCGACCTGATCTCATGCACCTTCATGGATATTCGGCTGTACAGGTCAGCCCCGGTTATCCGCTCCAGTATCCTGGCCCTGTCGGACGGGTCCGCCTTTAAAAAGGTGTCGAAGTCCCCTTGGGCAAGGAGCATAGAGCGGGTAAACTGGGTATAGTCCATACCGACGACGTCCACGACGGTTCTTTCGACCTCTCCGGTTTTGGTCGCGAGAACTCTCCCCGTCTCAGCGTCCGCTATCTCGCGCTTTGGGTCCTGGAGCTTGCCGTCTGCCCTCTTGCGCGCCCTATTCTGGCTCCAGACGCATCGATAACGTCCCTTTCCCGTCTCGAACGTCACCTCGGCAGAGCAGTCAGGGGTTCTGAGCGACATGATCTCGTTAGTGCTCTTGCTTACGCTGTCGAGCCTCGGAGTTTTACCGTAGAGGGCCAGACAGACTGCATCCAGTATAGTTGTCTTCCCTGCTCCGGTAGGGCCGGTGATGGCAAATACCCCGCCGCTGTCGTACGCGCTGTCTTCGAAGTCTATCCTCCATTCGCCGAAGAGGGAGTTCAGGTTTTTCAGTCTTATCTCGACTATTCTCATGTGGGCTCGGCCATCCCTTCCTCGGAGACGTCCGGCGAGTTCAGGGCAAAGACCGCCTCATCGTAAGTCCTCGTCAGAGCGTCTCTGTCCGCCCCCTGTATACCGGCGGAATCGAGAAACCTCCTGAATATCTCGCTATGGTCCAGTTCGTTCAGAGTCTCGCCCGAACGCAGACGCGACAGGATCTTGTTCCTGATCCGCTCGTCCCTCACCCGGATTACGTCTATGATAGAATTTTTGTCCGCGTTGATATCCATGGCGGTTCTGACCGAGTCTTCCACGGCCGCCCGGAGGTTGGCGGCCGTGTCCCCGCCGCTGTGGATTACCTCGATCCATACCTCGCCTCCCTCGCTCCCGAGCTTCGATATCGCTTCCTCTATCTCGGCGAGCGAGCCCTTCACGCTCTCTATTCTTCTGAACACCGGAACCTCTATCGGCCTGACCGCGTTATCGGTCTCATCGAAATCCACGACATAAACGAACTTCTTTTGAGACGACTCGCCGAAGCTCATCGGGATGGGAGATCCGCTGTATCTCATCCTCTCGCTGCCCCCTACTGTCTGAGGGACGTGGAGGTGTCCCAGCGCGACGTAGTCCGCTTCGACGCGCCGGCGGAACATGTCGGCCGGGACCTGCGCGAGAGTGCCGACGTAGAGCTCTCGCTCCACGTCGGAGGATCTGCCGCCTGTTGTAAAGAGGTGACCCATTATCACGACCGGAATTCTCTTCCCCGAAGTATCGCGTATCTCGTCTCTTCGAGCGGCCGCGAACGACGCGACGTCGTCGTAGTGCCCGACTATGCCCTGAATCAGTTGCGAGTTCCGGTCTGACGCGTCCTCCCCGGCCACGGACAGCCTGACGTCCCGATCCCTCAGGTAAGGGACGGCGCACACTATAAGGGACGGGTTTCCGGAGGAGTCGTCGATTACCAGAACTTCAGCGGCCAGATCTTCCGACGTGCCGCTGACGATATGCACGTTTAAGATTTCGAGAAGTTCCCTCGGCGCATCCAAGAACGATGGCGAGTCATGATTACCGGCGATTATGACGGTGTGGCGGCACGAGGAAGAAGCCACATCTCGCAGGAAGCGGTAATATAACTCGCGAGCCCTGTTGCCCGGCATCCCGGTGTCGAAGATATCCCCGGCAACGAGAAGCGCGTCTATCCGTTCCCTCTCTATAATGCCACACAGCCATGAGAGAAAGGCCTCGAACTCGTCGCCCCGCCTTCTCCCGCAGAGGGTCCGTCCCAGGTGCCAGTCGGAAGTGTGCAGTATTCTCAATCTACCCCCTGCGGTTCAGGTGAAGGGCAAAACCCATAAACAGGGGTTCGACATACGCGAATGAAATGTGTCCATCCTTCATTCTGATCGTCTCACTCACCGGCTTGAAGCCGAAGTCCGAGAACCATCCGAGCGCGCGTTCGACGGACAGGGTTTCGATAGCTATGTGGCCGTGTTTGCCGCGTCCGTTGGCCTTCATTATCTCGAACGGCTTTCCGACAAAAGCGGACGAACTGCCATCCTTGACC
The DNA here is from genome assembly GCA_031268885.1 of Synergistaceae bacterium. Taxonomy (GTDB): domain Bacteria; phylum Synergistota; class Synergistia; order Synergistales; family Synergistaceae; genus JAIRWR01. The sequence continues at coordinate 45,611 of JAIRWR010000039.1, read as the reverse complement.
GGCAGTCCCAGCATGGACGAGAATAACTCGGCATTTGGGCCCGCGTCGCCGTCCTCTCCAGCGTTTATCCCAATGTGCAGGAGTGAGAATCCGAGTGACAGGTATCTCGCCTCTCTGCAGAGTCTTTCGACGCCGGAGTAGTCTCCCGCCTCGATCAGGCTGTCGGGGACCATCCAGCTCCCACCGACCGCGTGCACGTTCGAGAGGGACAGATAGCCAGCCAGGTTACGCTCGTTCACCCCGCCTGTCGGGATGAATGAAACCTTGTCGCCGTAAGGCCCGGCGAATGCCTTGAGCGTACCGGCTCCGCCCGAACTCTCGGCCGGGAAGAATTTCAGTACTTCGAGCCCCATCTCAAGGGCTTCCTCTATCTGCGACGGGTTCGACACGCCAGGGATTATCGGTACGTTTTTTTGAACGCAGCGCTCAACAACCTTGGGGTTGAAGCCCGGTGTGACTATATAACTCGCTCCGGCCTCGATCGCCTCGTCAGCCTGGTCTGTCGAAAGTACCGTCCCGGCTCCTACTGTGATGCCAGGAAACTCCTTCGATATGATCCTGATCGACTCCCTGGCCGCGCTCGTTCGGAAGGTGATCTCCGCCACAGACAGAAAACCGGCGATAAGCGCTCTGCCAAGGGGCTTCGCCTGCTCCGGGGAATTGAGCCTGATAACGGGGATGATACCAATTTCACCTAGTTTTTCAAGCGTTTCGTTCATGTGCCTCACTCCTGTCCTTGAATTTCGGCCTTCATTATCTCACATCCCGACGGCGTATAACATCTGCCTCCTATGGCAGATGTCCCAGAAGAGGTATTCGAACTCGACGCTCGTCTGGAATATATCCCAGAGAGCGTCCAACTCCCTCTGGGAACGGCTTTCACTCAATCTGTCGAGATCCGAAAAGAGCCATTCGAACGATTCGCGGTACTCCTCGCTCGAATATACGTCTATCCAAGACCTGTAAAAGTTGTCTTCGATCGTGTCTGAAAATTTCGATTTGAGCCTGGCCGCGTAGTCGTAATAACTCCAGGCGCAGGGGAGGACCACTGAGATTATCTCAGCGGGACCCCCAACTGTTGCCGTGTACATCATGTTTGAAGTGTAGGCCTTTGAGAAGAGCGACTGACGCGACTCCTCCATCTCCCTCTGGGAGATGCCGAACTTTCTCATATAATCCCTGTGCGTCTCCATCTCGCGGCACAGGATGGAGTGCTGAGATCGGGTGAAGTTGGCCATCATGCCCTCATCCGCCGATTTGACAACCCCAACCGCGAAGACTTTCGCGTACTCCACGAGGTATATATAATCCTGCAAGAGGTAAAATTTAAACGACTCGCGGTCGAGCGTTCCAGCGCCAAGTTCCTGAACAAAGGGGTGACTGTAGCTCTCCTCCCAGCGCTTGCCTGACCTCTCCTTCAGCGACCTCGAAAACGACACTTCCGCTACCTCCTCGAAATCAACGGAAGGCTGATTTTATTTTAAAAACCTTAAAGGGTAAATCAATCCGCCTTCTCAAGTCATCCGGTCAATCCACCGCGGCTTGTTCTTTCAGAAAGGGCTGAACTCCGCCGCGAGTATGGACCTGAACTCGTCCATCGTCTTGGAGCCGGTGTCGCCCTCCTGCCTCGATCTGACCGATACGGTCCGGTCGTTCGACTCGCGCGCGCCTATGACGAGCATGTACGGTATCTTGTCCATCTGAGCGTCGCGGATCTTCTTGCCGAGCTTTTCGTCGCGGGAATCCCGCTCCGTCCTGACCCCCATCTCATTCAGGCCGTTCTCAACCTCCGCGGCGTAGGGGGCAAACTCCTGTTTTACCTGGATTATCCTGACCTGGACGGGCGAGAGCCAGTATGGAAACGCGCCGGCGTAATGTTCGACGAGAATTCCGATGAATCGCTCAAGGCTGCCGAGCACCGTGCGGTGAAGCATGACAGGCCTGTGTTCCCCACCGTCGCTTCCTATATAAGTCAAGCCGAACTTCTCCGGCAGCTGGAAATCAAGCTGGATCGTGCCGCACTGCCACGTGCGGCCGATGCTGTCCTCCAGATGATAGTCTATCTTGGGACCGTAGAACGCGCCATCTCCCGGGTTGACCCTGTACGGCGTTCCGGTCTCCTCCAGGGCGTTCTGGAGCCTGTTCTCGGCCAGCTCCCAGAGCGCTGGATCTCCCATGGAGCTCTCCGGCTTTGTGGAGAGCTCCACCCTGAACTTGAAGCCGAACATGCCGTACACGTACTTGTCGAGGTCCATGATGGCCTTTACCTCGTCGCCGATCTGGTCCTCGGCGCAGTAGACGTGCGCGTCATCCTGCGTGAAACAGCGCACCCTCATGAGCCCATGAAGGACTCCCGAGCGCTCGTGCCTGTGAACCGTGCCGAGTTCCGCGACTCGCATGGGCATCTCCCGATAACTCCGTATCGCTGTCTTGTAGACCAGAATACCTCCGGGGCAGTTCATCGGTTTGATAACGAACGGACGCTCGTCTATCTCAGTGAAGTACATGTTCTCACTGTAGTAATCCATGTGACCGGACCGGATCCAGAGGTCCCCGTCGAGGATTAGCGGCGTCCTTATCTCGCTGTAACCGCGCTTCCTGTGTTCGTGACGCCAGAAATCCACGAGGGTGTTCATCAGTGTCATGCCCTTGGGGTGGAAGAAGGGAAATCCTGGTCCCTCCGGCTGGAAGCTGTAGAGGTCGAGCTCGCGGCCGAGCTTTCTGTGATCGCGCTTCTTGGCTTCCTCCACGCGCTTTATATAATCGTCGAGGGATTGTCCGTCGGCAAATGCCGTGCCGTACACGCGGGTCAGCATGACGTTGCGTTCGTCGCCGCGCCAGTATGCCCCGGCCAGGGAGAGAAGCCTGAAATGTTTCACACAGCCGGTGCTGGGAACGTGAGGACCGCGGCACAGATCCCAGAACTCCCCCTGTCCGTACAGCGAGATCTGTTCCGCGCCGATGTCCGTTATGAGTTCCGTCTTGAAGCGGTCGTCCTTGAATCTTTCGAGAGCGTCGGCGCTTGTCGCCTCGACTCGCTCAACGCCGAGGTCTTCGTCTGAAATCCTCTTCATCTCGGACTCTATGGCCTGGAGGTCTTCCTCGGATATCGGAGATGGAAACAGAACGTCGTAATAAAATCCGTCCTTTATAGTAGGGCCGACTCCGAACTTAGCTCCAGGGTACAGACGAAGTATGGCCTGCGCCATGATGTGAGATGCCGAATGCCGGAGAATTTCGAGTCCCTCGGGCGTATCGGGAAAGACAGGCAGGATGGCGCCTCCTCGCGTCAGCTTCGCGCGCAGGTCCACAAGTTTTCCATCCTCAGTTGCCGCTATCGCGCCGTCTATGCCCCACGCCACGAAGAGGTCGAACGGGCTTGTCGCGTCGCCGCGGTCAAACTCTTTCGCGTCCGGTCCATCGTAATGAGCCATTCAAATCATCTCCTCAAAGATTATTTATCCGTCACTTGCCGTCTCTTCTTCTGCTATCGGGACGATAGCCGCCTCGGGGGCGGTCTCCTCTGTCCCTGTCTCCTCCGGGCCGGAAGTCCCTGTCCCGTCTCGCCGGGCCGTCTCCCCTATCTCCCCTGTCCCCCTTTGGGAGGACCGAGTAACGTTCGTCCCGTGCCCTCTCCGCTGAGAGCTGAGGCGCAAGCAGAGGATCCGCCTCCACCGAGGCGGTCTGTTCCAGAGCTCTCTTTCGCGAGAGGTTTACGCGATTCATCTCGTCAATCTCCTTGACGACGACCAGCACCTCGTCGCCGGTTTTAAACGCGTCATCGATCTTTGGTATGTGATGCGAGCTGATCTCGCTGACGTGGAGCAGTCCCTCCTTACCTGGGAGTATCTCGACGAACACGCCGAAGTTGATCAGCCGCGTCACGTGTCCTATGAACATTTCGCCCGCCCGGACCTCTCTCGTCAGGTCCACGATCATCTTTTTCGCCTTCTCGGCGGCGGCCGACTCCATGGCGGATATGTAGACCTTTCCGTCGTCTTCCACGTCAACCTTTGCCCCGGTCTGCGCTATTATTGAGCGTATTGTCTTGCCGCCAGGCCCGATCACGTCGCGGATCTTCTCCGTGTCGATACACAGCGTCAGTATGCGGGGGGCGTTCGGCGATATCTCGGGCCTCGCCGCCGATATCGTCATCGCCATTCTGTCCAGTATCCACAGCCGGCCCCGGCGTGCCTGAGCGAGGGCTTGTTCCAGGATCTCCCTCGTTATGCCGCCGGCCTTATTGTCCATTTGAAGCGCGGTGACGCCGTCACGAGAGCCGGTCACCTTGAAATCCATGTCCCCGTAGTGATCCTCGAGCCCTTGAATATCTGTCAGGATTCCGAATCTTCCATCATCCGCTATCAGCCCCATCGCGACGCCCGCAACAGGTTTTTTGACTGGCACGCCGGCGTCCATCATGGAGAGGCTGGCGCCGCATACGCTGGCCATGGAACTCGAACCGTTCGACTCCAGTATATCGGAGACGACCCGCACTACGTAGGGGAACTCCTCCTCGGGAGGCAACATGCCCCGCAAAGCCCTCTCGGCGAGCGCCCCGTGACCGATCTCGCGTCTTCCAGGGCCTCTCATGGGGCGAACTTCGCCCACAGAGTATGGAGGGAAGTTATAGTGAAGGATAAAGCGCTTGGCCGGCTCGTCCCACTTCAGCCCGTCGAGCATCTGATCGTCGGTCCCCACCATGCCGAGCGTGGTCACCGCAAGCGACTGGGTCTCCCCTCTGGTGAACAGCGCGGACCCGTGTGTTCTGGGCAGTACCCCGACCTCGCACGTTATCTGGCGGAGTTCGTCCATCGCGCGCCCGTCGGCGCGCTTTTTGTCCTCCAGTATGAGCCGGCGCACTTCTTTTTTAGTTATCTCGTCAATGAGGCCGGCTATGTAGGGCTTTGAGTCGGGATGGCTCTTAGCAAAACGCTCGACGGCCTTCTGCGATATAGCGGATAAAGAAACCGCGCGCTCGGCCTTTCCGTGAATTTGTATCGCGCTGTAGATCTCGCCGGCAAGCTCGGAACGGACCCAATCGTCGATCTCATCGACGCGGACCGGGGCCGGCAGGGCTATCTTCTCCTGGCCAACCCGCTCCGCCATGCCGAGTATGAAATCCACTATCTTGTTTATCTCGTTCTGGGCAAGTTCGAGCGCGTCTATCAGAAGTTCTTCCGTAACCTCCGCGGCTCCCGCCTCGACCATGGTTATCCCGCCCCTGTGCCCGGCTACTATGAGGTCGAGCTCGCTGCGCTGCGTCTCCTGTTCCGTCGGGTTTATGACAAATTTGCCATCGATATACCCGACCTTAACAGCGCCTATCGGGCCGTTCCACGGGATGTCGGATATGGCAAGCGCCGCGGACGCGGCGTTGATCGCCAGTATATTCGGCGCTATTACCTGATCCACGGACAGCACCGTGCTGACGACATGGACGTCATTGCGCATGTATTCCGGAAACAGTGAGCGTATCGATCTGTCTATGACGCGCGCCGAGAGTATCGCCGACTCGGACGGGCGTCCCTCGCGCTTTATGAATCCGCCTGGGATCTTCCCAGCCGAGTAGTAGCGCTCCTCGTAATCGACAAGCAGGGGAAAGAAGTCCAGCCCCTCCCTCGGCTTGTCCGTCATGACGGATGTCACCAGAACCACAGTCTCGCCGCACTGCGCGAATATGGACGCGTCAGCCTGTTTTGCCATGCGGCCGGTCTCGAACGAAATGGTCCTTCCTCCCAGTTCGAGGCTAAATGTTTCAGCCATTCCTCATACCCCCCTCTATATATCTCATTAAATGTAGCAATCCGCCGGCGGCAATTCCTCATCAATCACTCCGAACCCCAGCGAAGGCTGGATCTGCGGAGGGTTGTCAGACGCAATAGGAGCGCCGGAAAAAGACGAAGGGCAACGCGAAAACCCTAACCGCTCACGAGGCTTTGCGTTACCCGTCTGATTAAATATCATCAAGTTGATGGAGAATCGGCGTATTCCTTATTTGAGGGACTAATGCCGCAGCCCAAGCCTCTGTATGAGGCTCTGATAACGGCTGAAGTCCTTATTCCTGAGGTATTGAAGCAGCTTTCGCCGCTTACCCACCATTATCAGCAACCCTCTCCGCGAGTGGAAGTCCTTTTTGTGAATTTTCATGTGTTCCGTTAGCTGCCGGATGCGGGTCGTCAAGATCGCGATCTGCACCTCCGGCGAGCCGGTGTCCGCTCCGTGCGTCTTGTACTGTTCGATCACCTGTGTCTTTAGTTCCTTGTCAATCAATCCGCTTCACTCCCAAGCACTTTTATCCTCGCGACTCAGGCTGGCGTTACATGTCGGAACAAACGCGCCAGTCCGGGTAGAAGGTACTTGATTATAGCACATGAACTCGCCCCGCGAAAATTCCGGCTTCGTCTCATCCTATAACATGAAGCCAAAAGAATCGGATCGAATGTTTATGGAGTATAGACATGAATATTGAACCTGCTTTGAACGCTGCTTGGCTTTGACGCTCGTCTCCGAGTCTGGCGGCATTTTTGCGGCTGTTGCGTATCCACGTGAGACAAAAAAACTTCCCTAATATGAGTCTAAAGTCCTATTGCAAATATCATTTTTGTCCCTATAATAATGATCATCAAGGCAGAGGTCTTGAGGCTAAAAAGTAACAAGTCAGATGGGAGGCATTCCTCATGTTGTTTAGGTACAGGGCTAGAACTACAACGGGAACAATAACTACCGGCAGCAGGGAGGCTGCTTCTCAGGAGGCGGCGGTCTCCTGGCTGAGAGAACAGGGGATGTCCCCCATAAGCGTTGAGGCCCAGGGTGGATTTGCCGTCGCCACAGCCGAAAAAGGCGGGAAGAAGTCGTTCAATCTTAACATAGAGCTGATCCCTCAGAAGGTCACGCTGAAGGATAAAAATATAATATTCAAGCAGATGGCGACCATGGTAAACGCGGGCATAACCGTAGCGGCCACGCTTGATCTGCTGGCAAACCAGACCGAGAACAAGACGCTCAAGACCGCGATAGTAGGCATGAGGGATGCGGTTGGCGGAGGAGTCACGTTCGGGGCGGCGATGTCTCGCTACCCCAAGATCTTCACCGGATTGGAGATATCTCTTGTCAAGGCCGGGGAAGAGGGCGGAGTCCTGGACGTGAGCATGGCGAGGCTGGCCGACTTTGTGGAGAAGCAGTACGCCCTTCAAAAGAAGGTAAAGTCGGCGATGACCTATCCAAGCGTGGTGGTAGCCTTTACCATGTTGGCTCTGGGCATACTCAGCGCGGTAATCGTTCCGATGTTCCGCAAGGCGTTCGATAATATGGGAATGTCGGAGCTGCCAAAGATGACTGCCGCGATCTTTGGCTTCTCGGACTTTCTCAGGGGATATTGGTTCACCCTGCCGATTCCGTTCATACTTCTGTGGGTGGCGATGCACTTTATAAAGAAGAGCGAGGGCGGACGGAGGTTCCTGGATAAGCGGAAGGTGAAAGCGCCGCTCATCGGCGACATAATATTCAAGGCGATACTGGCGAGGTCCTTCCGTACATTCGCCACTCTGGTAACCGCGGGGGTCTCGATACTTGATTCGATAGAGATGTCCGCTGGCGTTGCGGACAACGTAGTGGTGAAGGACGCGTTCAGGATGATGCGGGAGCGCGCGCAGAACGGCATACTGCTGAGCGCCACGATAAAGGAGCAGAAGCTCTTCCCGGCGATGGTGGCTCATATGGTGGCTGTCGGGGAGGAGACCGGTCAGGTGGATGAGGTCTTGTCCAAGGTCGCCGATTGGTACGACATGGAGCTTGACGAAAAGATAAAGTCCCTCACCTCCATAATAGAGCCGGTTCTGATAGTCTTCATCGGCCTGGTGGTGGGCCTGGTGGTGGGATCAATCTTCGTGCCGCTGATTCAGTCGATGCAGCAGCTGATGTAACACCGGCCTGAAATCTGGGGGCCTGAAGTCATAAAGATATGAGCGTCACAGGAAGCAGGGAGTTTTTATCGAGTTTCGAAGAGACTGCATAAGGGGAGGCGGATGACGGGGAGAACAGAGTAAATTGAAGAATAAAAAAGCGAATTGTAAGGAAAGAAAAGGGTATGGGTGGGGATATTTCAATCAGAAGCGGGCCAAAGCCCGAAGAAAGTGAGGAGTTATTATGAAAAAGATATTGAAGGCAAGAAAAAGCGGTTTCACCCTCGTTGAGCTGTTGATAGTCATTATGATCATCGCGATCCTGGCCGGTATGATGATGATCGCGACCGGTTCCGCGACGGACAGCGCTGAGGCGGCAAAGTTGATAAATGATCTTCGCTCAGCAAAATCGGCGAGTTTGCTCTTCTACGTCGATGAGGGCGAATGGCCGAGCGAGGACAATGCAGATACTAGAAAGAGCCTTGATAAGTACTGCGACCGTCCGATGTTTGACGATGCCCTTGGCAAATACGATCTGGATATAGCGATTGGAGCGACTGACACTGTCGAACGCTATGTAATCGGCATCAGTCCGAAGGCAGGAAGTATAACGACGGGAGTAAAGGCAAAGTTGGAGTCAGGTGCAAATAAATCGTCAGCATACGTTGGACGGTACCCGGAGGGTTTCTCACCAACTGGCGGCCAACCAAACTATATTTACATGTACATGAAGTAAAGAGGCAGTCTTTAGCGGCATATTAAAGAAGATCGCAAGGAGGGAGGCAGAGATGCCTCCCTCCTTTTAGATGCGCCCGGCATGGGTGATAACTTGGAGGTGAAAGTCCTCTACAGGCACAGAAAGCGCATATAAGGCCGTATGAAGCGGACGAGCTTGCCCAACAAAGCGAAGTCCAATACTACACGAACTTCATGAGGTAAACGCGCCGGTTACAGGCGGCTATTTGCCACAGAGCCGAAAGGCGGATACACAGGAAACCAGCCGTCCTATTTGGGCATACCGCAAATAATTCGTTCCAGGATGGATTCAAGAGGCGATCCCGACCTACCGAATGCGGCATGATATTTACGAACTTGGAACTCTCAAGTCGCGCATCCGCTCGGATATTATCTTGCGGATGATGCCCCGCAGCCTTTCAGTCTCCTCGTCATTCCTTCCGGTTGTGACTAATGGGGGCAGGATCGACGTCAATCCACCCTTCATGTATCTCTGATACATGCCTCTCACCCTCCCCTTTGGCGCCTTGTCTCCCTTCGTGAATATAACAAGACGCGGCATACCCATGGCATCAAGCCACTCCGTCAGCTCCATATCGCCGGCGAGCGGCCCGTGCCTGAAGTCTATAAGGTGCATCACAAACTGGATGTCTCGCTTGGAGTCAAAGTAGCTGTTTACGAGATCGAACCAATTTTTGCGCTCCGCTGGCGCGCGCACCGCGTAACCGTAGCCTGGAAGGTCTGTGATGATAAAAGGAGCTTCGGCTTTTCCGGGGTTTATCCTGTAAAAATTCAAGCTGCGGGTCTTGCCCGGCTTCGAGCTGACATAGGCTACCTTGTTGCTTGTCCTGTTCAAAAGAACGTTGATAAGCGTCGATTTCCCGACATTCGACCTGCCGGCAACCACTACTTCAGGCAGGTCGAATGCCGATAGCTGGCCGCTGTTGTACGCGGCGCCGATGAGGTCGGCTGTCCAGCAGGTCAATCTCACTTACCACTGGCATTCTTGGACAGGGCTAGGTTGAATACCTCCGATACGCCCGAAACGTAGTGAAATGTCATCCCATCCCTCGCCCACTCGGCCAGTTCATCTACGTCAACTCCGTTATCCTTTGGCAGGATCACGTTATTTATTCCGTTGCGCTTCGCGGCGAGTATCTTCTCCCTTACGCCGCCTATTGGAAGCACAGTACCGCGCAGCGTCACCTCACCCGTCATAGCCACGTCAGATCTGATGGGACGCTCTCCCAGGGCGGAGAGCATAGACAGAGCCATCGTGACGCCGGCTGACGGGCCATCCTTAGGTATCGCACCCTCTGGAACGTGGACATGAATATCGGTCTTGTCCCATTCTATCGAGCTAAGGCTGTATTTGGAAGCGCATGAGCGGAGGTAGCCGAGCGCGGTCTGCGCCGACTCCTGCATTATATCGCCCAGATTGCCAGTGAACAGAACCTTGCCCGAGCCCTTCATGGCGACGGTCTCTATGACGAGAACATCCCCGCCCGACTCCGTCCACGCCAATCCAAGGGCGGCTCCCACAGAGTCCTTGCGTGGCAGGCGCGCGTCGTGAAGCTTGGGAGCGCCGAGGTACTTCTTGATCGACGCTAGCGACACCGACACGGAGCGGGGCAGTCTGCCTCCCCCCTCGTTATCGCATACTATTTTGGCCGCAAGCTTTCTCGCTATCTTCGAGAGCTGCCTGTCTAAGTCGCGCACCCCTGCCTCCCGAGTGTACTCTGTAATTATCTTTTTTATCACCTGATCGGAGACTGCTACCTTTATCCCGCCAAGACCGTTGTCCTTCAGCACCTTAGGCAAGAGATGGCGTTCCGCGATGTGCGTCTTCTCCTCAACCACATAGCCGGGTATCGATATTATCTCCATTCTGTCGAGAAGAGGCTTCGGAATAGTATGGGTGACGTTGGCCGTGGTTATGAACATAACCTGGCTGAGGTCATACGGCGCTTCGAGGAAGTGATCCGTGAAACTGTTGTTCTGTTCCGGATCTAGCACCTCCAGCAGGGCCGAAGACGGATCACCCCTGAAATCGGTCCCCACTTTGTCTATCTCGTCCATCAGCATGACAGGATTTCTGACGCCGGCCTGCTTGAGCTTCTGTATTATCCGGCCGGGCAGGGAGCCTATATATGTCCTCCTGTGTCCTCGAATCTCCGCCTCATCCCTCATTCCGCCCAGCGAAAAGTTCGTGAACTTCCTGTTGAGCGCTCTCGCGATCGACTTGCCCAGCGACGTCTTGCCAACTCCGGGCGGGCCGACAAAACAGAGCACCTGACCCCTGCGCGCCTCCTTGCCGCTGAGCCGCTGAACGGCCAAAAATTCGAGTATGCGCTCCTTCACCTCATCCAGCCCATAGTGGTCCTCGTCGAGAACCTGACGCGCAATGCCTATGTCGAGACGGTCCTTCGAGCGCTTCCTCCACGGCACATCCACAAGCCACTCTATATAAGTCCTCGAAACCGTAGCTTCGGCAGACATCTGGGGCATCTTGGCGAGACGGTCGAGCTCCGTAATAGCTTTCTTCTCGACCTCCTTGGGCATCTTGGATCTTTTGATCTTGATCATCAGGTCGTCATACTCATTCGTTGGGTCGGGCTGTCCCAGTTCCGCCTGAATCGCCTTGAGCTGCTCCTTGAGATAGTACTCCTTGTTGTTCTTCTCTATCTCCTTTCGCACCTTGTCGTGGATGGAGTGCTCCATCTCCAGCAGCTCTGTCTCCCGAATGAGCAGCCGGAGCAGGCTGTCCAGCCTCGCCTCCGGGTCTATCAGCTCCAGCAGTTCCTGCTTTTCGCTTATCTTTATCTGAATATGGGAGGCGATGATATCCGCGAAGAGAAGTATATCCTCGACATTTGAAAGCGAGAAGGCTATCTCTATCGGCAATTTAGGATGCAGATTGACGTACCTCTCGAATTGCTCAAGAACGGCCCTGCGCAACGGCTCGGAACGGCTCGACAGATCCCCTTCAAATGTCACCTGAGTGACATCGGCCGATAAGAAATCTCCCCTCATCGCGTACGCTTCGACACGAGCCCGGGAGTTTCCCTCTATAAGAACCTTGGTGGAACCGTCTGGGATCCTCACCATCTGCATGACTCTGCAGAGCGTGCCCATAGAATAGAGATCCTCCGGCCTGGTGGGATCGTCCGATGAATTGTCGCGCTGAGTCACGACAAGAAGTTCTCCGTCGTTTAAAGACGCGTCCTCAATGCCGCGGAGCGACCTTGGGCGGCCGACGAACAGAGGGGCTATCACCCCTGGGAATATAACCATGTCCCGGACGGGCAATACAGGAACGATAGGCATCAAGCGACCTCCCTGGAATGCCTTTCCATGATCTCGGCCTCTCCGTCGCCGTTGACAAAATCCTCTGTTATTACGACCCGGGATATCTTGGCGGCTTGTGAGGGCAGATCGAACATCAGATCCATCATCAAGGATTCGAGAATGTTTCTCAGCCCGCGCGCGCCGGTCTTCTGAGTCAGAGTCCTGGTGGCTATCGCGCTGACCGCGGCATCCGTAAAGGAGAGCTCGACGTCTTCGATGGAGAATATCCTCTGGTACTGCTTGATAAGCGCGTTTTTAGGCTCCTTTAGAATTCGGACAAGGGTATCGTAATCCAGTCCATCCAGCGCCACCGTGATCGGCAGACGCCCGACAAACTCGGGTATGAAACCGTATGCGGTCAGGTCGGTCGGCCGAACCTCCTTCAGAAGCTCATAGTTCGCCTGCGAACCGCTGCTCACGATCTCCCCGCCAAAACCTATTGTCTTTTTATTCACCCTCCTGGCTATGACCTGCTCCAGACCGTCAAAAGCTCCGCCGCAGATGAAGAGTATGTTTTTGGTGTCGATCTGGATGAAATCCTGGTTCGGATGCTTGCGCCCCCCCTTTGGGGGAACGTTGGACACAGTTCCCTCCAACATTCGGAGCATAGCCTGCTGCACTCCCTCGCCTGAAACATCTCTCGTTATGGACTGGGACTCGGATTTACGCGATATCTTATCGATCTCATCCACATATACTATTCCGTGTTCCGCCGCCTTTGGATCATACTCAGCCGACTGGAGGAGACGGACTAAGATGTTCTCTACATCCTCTCCCACGTAGCCAGCCTCCGTGAGGGTTGTGGCGTCCGCCATCGCGAACGGAACCTTGAGGAATTTGGCCAGACTCTGCGCGAGCAGCGTCTTTCCGCATCCGGTCGGCCCGAGCAGGAGCACGTTGCTCTTGGGGAGCTCCGTGTCGTCATCCGAACTCTTAGCAAAGGACCTGATACGCTGATAGTGGTTATACACGGCGACGGCCAGCACCTTTTTGGCTCTCTCTTGGCCGATTACATACCTGTCGAGATATTCTTTTATCTCCTCCGGCTTAGGAAGTTTATCCTGTGTGGATGGGAGCGGAACTTTCATCGACTCGGCCTCGTCGCGTATCATCATGTTGCACAGCTGTACACAGTCGGTGCAGATATACGCGCCGGTGCCGGCTATCAGTTTAGGGACTTCGTCCTGGGTCTTACCGCAGAACGAGCAACGCACCTTCCTCCTGCGTCCCTCCCCGTTACCCTCGTAAGTGAACAATTATAAACACCCCCATCTTCGCGGTCAAAAGGCGGACTACCGCTTCTCTATTACCTTGTCCACAATCCCGTACCCCACAGCTTCGGCCGCCGACATGAAGAAGTCTCTATCTGTGTCGATTTCGATCTTCTCCAACGGCTGGCTCGTATGCCGTTCCAGGATATCGTTGAGTATCTTTCGCGTGCGGAGTATCTCCTCGGCCTGTATTTTTATGTCAGTCGCCTGCCCTCTCGCTCCTCCGCTCGGCTGATGAATCATGATCCTAGCGTTGGGCAGCGCGATGCGCTTCCCCTTGTCGCCCGCGCAGAGGAGCACAGCCGCCATGCTGGCGGCTTGTCCGGTGCATATAGTGGAGACCGAGCACTTGATATATTGCATCGTGTCATATATCGCGAGCCCCGCGGTGACCACCCCTCCGGGACTGTTTATATACAAGAACACATCCTTCTCCGGATCCTCGCTCTCCAGAAAGAGAAGCTGGGCGATTACCAGGTTGGCCATGTTGTCCTCTATCTCCTGGCCGATAAATATTATACGGTCCCTCAGGAGGCGGCTGTAGATATCGTAGGAGCGCTCTCCTCTGCCCGTCTGCTCTATAACTATCGGAACCAGATAAGACGCCGGCCTCTCCATTTACTCCTCCCCCTCCCTGGATGCTTCGCCGTCAGGCTGCGCCTCGCCGCCGGTATCCTGGATCTCCGAAGCGCTCTCTGCCTTCGCGGGTATGGCGGGGGGATCTGTCTCCTTCACTTGGACCGACGAGGTCAGGTGTTTTACAGTGTTGAGCGTCCTCACTCTGTTGACTACCTCCGCGAATTCTTCCTTGTTCTTGCTGAGCGAATCGGCGAGACTCTGCGCGTTCACCTTCATCACGGTGGACATTCTCATGATCTCAGCGTTCAGATCTTCGCTGGTAAAACTGATCTCGTCGCGTTCCGCGAGGGCGTCTAGCACGAGGGCATTGCGGACACTCTCCTCCGCGCTCTTTCTCAGCCTGGCGTCGTACTCGTCCACGCTCAGGTTGTTATTCTTCAGGTATTCCGAGAGAGATTGGCCCATGTTGCGTCTCAGATTGCCATCCTGCTCCTTACGCATCGCGTCGTACTGGCGCTCTATCATAGTCTCCGGAACGTAGACCTCGGCCGCGGCCGCAAGAGCTTTTATCGACGCGTTCCTAAGGCCTGCCTCAGAGCGTTCGGCGGCGTTTATCTCCAGATTTTGGCGGAGCTCCGACTTGAATTCGTCAGCGGTCTGATGCTTGCCGTTCGTCATCTCCACGATATCAGCGTCGTCAGCCTTAGGAACGACCCTCTTTAGAATTTGAAGTATCTCTATATCATATCGTATCTCGGATCCAGCGATGCGCTTGTCGGGATAGTCATCCTCCAGCCTTATTTTGAACGAGAACTCCTCGGCGATGGGGTGCCCAACTATCGAATCGGCAATATCCGTCCTCATCGTCGGGAGGTGCAGAGTGGCCTTTTTTTTATGCTCCAGCTCTTTCAGGCTGTCATCTCCGCCGATCAGGAACGATGAATACTCGGTCTCGACCGTGTCCTCCTTCGAAGCGGGCCTGTCCTCTTCGACGGGCGCTAGCTTCGCGTTTGCTTCGAGAATCTGGCTCAATGCCGCATCCACTTCGGAGTCGGATACCTTGTAGATGATCTTCTCGCCCACAAGGGACGATATATCCGGCAGAGTCACTTCGGGGCGGACTTCGAAGGTGAACTTGACATCAAGCGGCGTACCCTCGGCGAGGCTGCCTATTTCGGTTCCCGGACTCGCTATAAGATCAAGGTCGCACTCGGCAATGATGGTTTTCATGGCCTCCTGCGTCACGCGCTCGACGGTCTGTTTGTATATTTCGGCCCTGCCAAAGAAAAGTTCGAGTGTCTTTCTAGGGATATGTCCGGGCCTGAAACCTTTTATCCTGGCATTTTTCGACAACTCGCTCACTGTTTTGCCTACCGCTGAGTCAACTTCGCCAGCGTCAAAATTGGCCCTTACAACAACAACGTTCCGCTCCTGAGAGAGGATCTCCGACTTCAAACGCTACAACTCCTTTCGGATTACCAGCTACACGCCTAACCAATAAATTGTACCACAGGAGCTTTTTTTTTCAAAATAAGTAGGGTACAAATACCTGAAACTACATTAACACGCAACAAGCTATCCGCTTGATGCCGAACGCCGCGCGATAGCCGGAATGGAACATACGAATGAAAACGCTTACAAATTGGCTATGTCCTGAACCTCACTATCGTGACGCCGAATCCTCCCTCGCCTGCTTCTCCCAGTCTGAAGCTCTCCACGTAAGGGAGACTCCCGCAGAGAGATTGGACCTCGCGGCGGAGGATTCCCTCTCCTCTGCCGTGAATTATCGACACCTCGCCGTAACCTGCCCTGTAAGCCCTGTCAAGATACTGGCTTGCTATCGGAATCGCCTCGTCCAGCGTCATGCCGCGTATCATCAGGGAACTCGGAACTCCGGTTGGGGATGGGGGCGGAATTATCTTGACTCCTGGGCCATCCCTCGCCGCGAGGGTAATACCGTTCTTTTTCCCCGCTCTCTGGGATCTCTTCTCCCGCCGATTCTCCTCCGCGTCCGCGGAACGCAACATCTTCAAAGGGAGTTCCATCCTTGTCGCGCCAGCGATTATCATAGCTCTGCCGCCCTCTATGGCCTCAAGTACGCCAACGGCCGATGTTCCCATGATCACAACGTTGTCGCCGGCCTCGAGAGGTTTTTTGTCCGGGGCGTAAGCGCGCTCCAGCCGCTCGCCCTCTCTGTTTTCAGCCTGTTCCTTTATCATGCTGAAGTCTTTCTTCGTCCGTTCCAGCTTGCGCCGCGCCGCGGACCGCGCTTCCTCCCCGATCGTTCGGATCAGGGACTTTGCGGAGTTCTCCGCGTTCTCGACTATCCCAAGGGCCTTTTTATCCGCGTCGGCCAGCAGTCTGTCGCGCTCTTCCGTGAGATCGGCCATCTGTCTCTCGTAGTCCGCTCTCATCCTGTCCAAGCTCGCCCTCATCTCATCGAGTTCAATATTCTCGTGCTCGATGGCGGTCCGCTTCTCCTGGAGTTCTCCGATTATGTCCTCCATGGAGGCCTCCCTGTGACAGAGAGCTTCCCTCGCCCTGTCGAGAACCGGTCTCGGCATCCCCAGCTTTCCGGCTATTAACAGGGCGTTGCTCCTGCCTGGAATCCCGACCAGCAGCCGATACGTCGGAGAGAGGGTGTTCGCGTTAAATTCGACGGATGCCGACTCCACTCCAGGAGATGATAGGGCATAACGTTTGATCGGGTTATGATGAGTCGTGGCCAGTACCAGCGATCTCTTTTCATTGAGGCAGTCCAGTATGGCTATGCCCAGAGCGGCCCCCTCTTCCGGATCCGTTCCGGAGCCTAATTCGTCCAGCAGTACGACGGATCTCTCGCCGGCACGGCTCAATATCTTGGTTATCTGAGACACATGGGCGCTGAATGTGGACAAGTTCTGCTCTATGCTCTGCTCGTCCCCTATGTCGCTGTATATGTCGTCTATGAGCCCGAGAGAGGAATCCTCCTCAGCTGGAATCGGGCAGCCCAGCCATCCAAGACAGACGCAGACCCCGGCGGTCTTCAAGGCTACGGTCTTGCCGCCAGTGTTTGGGCCTGTGATGACCAGAACGCGAAATTTTTCGCCGCACGATATGTCTATCGGCGTCGCGGACTCACCCAGGAGCGGATGCCTCGCCAGATGAAAGCGAAACGAGGGCGAGTTCGTAAGCATCGGCATTCGCCATCGATCACGCCTTATCTTCTCCGACATGGCATAGAACATATCTATCCTTCCCAGCACCGCCTCAGCGTCGATTATTCCAGCCTCACGGCCGAGTATCCGCTCCGTCAGCCTGTGGAGGATCCTGCGCTCCTCCGTACTCTCGTTCTCCGCGCAGATGGCGTGCTCGTTGTTCAAGCCGACCAGCGCGTGCGGTTCCATGTAGACGCTGCTGCCTGAACCCGAGCGGTCCATGACCAGGCCCGGAAAGTTCGGCATGGCGTCCTGCCGCACAAGCACCGCGTGCCTTCCGTTTCGAAGCGTCAGCACCCGCTCTTGCAGCATCTGGGATAGCGCCGGGTCGGAGAGAATTCCCCTCCCCTTCGCGCGAATCCGATCGCGTACTCTCCTGATATCCTCCCTCAATCTCCGCAGCCGGTCTGACGCGCGGTCGCACAGGCGGCCGTCGTCGTCGATCACCGATAGGGCCTCCGTCTCGGCGGCAAAATCCCTCAGGTCTTTGATGAGCAGAGAGAAGACAGGCCACTCCGACCTGACTTCAACCAAGGCCTCCTTTACGCGCGCCGCGCCCTCCAACAGCCTCCTCACGCAGAGCAGTTCATCCCCCGCGAGCATCCCAGACGACTTCGCGTCTTCCAACATTGACCCCACAGACGAGAGCCGAAAATTCCACGGCAGTTCGCCCTTGATATCGCGGTACTCCTCTGTCGCTCCAAACAGCTCGTGGCGCTGAGCGAGTTCCTCCAAGCCGCGAGCTGGCGTCATCCTCGCCATTGCGAGCGCGCCGAGATCACTTCGGCAGTCACGTCTGATTATATCGAGGATGTTTGATATTTCTAAGGATTCATAAGTTGATGAGTCTATTTTCATATTTATTTATTTTTTTTGTTTTTTCCCGATCCCGTTACATACTCCGGGAACTCCCATTCATCGGCCTGACGGGTTTCGGCGCCTTCTCCAGACTCTGCCGGCTGCCGCTCTTCGCCGCCAAATAAACGCCTCCCCGCCTGCTTCAGAACGTAGTCCTTGGCGTCCTGCTGAAGATCCGTGAGGTCCGGAAGCAAACCCATCCTGTCCAGCAACGGACTTACCACTGGCCACGTCCTGGCTGTAACTATAAGTACGCCGCTCTCCCTTATCCATCTGTCGCCGGCGAATGGGGCAAGTAACATCCCGCTCACGAGCAGGAACATGGCTATGACATATACCTTGAGGAAACCGGCAATTGCCCCGAATGTCTTGTCCATCCACGTCAGGTTTGTGGTGGTAAGCGCCTTTTTGAGACAGATGTCAGCTATATAGCACACAAAACAGATGAAGACGAAGATGCCGGCTATCGACACCATGTCCGCGGTGGTAGACGCGAGGCCGAGATACTTGGCGAGCGGGAGCGAAATGGGAGAGTGAAAACGCAGCGCGCAGAACGCGCCTCCGAAAACACTGATCAAAGAGAGAGCCTCCCCCGAAAAACCCTTTAAGATTCCCCGCGCTATAAAATAACTGGCCGTCAGCAGAAGGATAATGTCAGTCAAGTTCATCGAAACCGAGTCCTATCCCTCTTTGCCCTCTCCAACTCCGCCTCCTTTTGAGCCTCGATCTCCTCCAAAATTCCGTTCAGGCGCGCCACAACAGAAGTCAGTTCGCTCGCGAGCGTCATACAAGCGATAAACAACCGTTCATCCTGTTCCATCCTGGGAGGCGTGTTTGGCACCACTTCGCGCAGCAAATCATCAATATCCCTCAGCCTGTCTTCACTCATCGATGTCAGGAGGTTGTACGACTTTCTGCCTACCAGCAGGGACACGGACCGTGTTCTTTCCATCTGCACGCTCTTCCTCGCTGTTTCGATGAATTTTTATCCGTCACTTGCCTCATGTTTCGATTCGGGCAAAAGGGGCAAGATAGACCTGATGCGTTCCGCAAGCTCGTCAAACTTTTTCTCTATCTCCTCCCGCTCCTGCTTCAATCTGGCAAGTTCATCCTCAAACCTTTCCGTCTCGTTTCGAAGCCGTTCGTCAAGCTGAAGCAGATCCATCTCCCTGTCGTCGAGGTTTTTTCTGAGTCTCATAATCTCGTTCGCCGAAGCGTTTCTCTCGGCGACAAGCTCTCTGACCGATTCCTCCAGCTTCTCGACGATGCCGTAGACGGCGGCTATTTTTTCTATCATTACCATTCTCCCCCTGAATTGTTATTTCCAGTCCTCGTAATATTATCTCACGCTAGTCGTAATTATCAAAGTCTCCTCATCTGGAATTTCAAAATTGACAATTATCGTCCCGATCTCGGACAACCTGGAGACATGCGTTCCGTTGCACGGCATCTCCACATCGACTCCATCAAGGGTTGTATTCCAGCACTTGATCGAGGTCAGGTTGTCTCCGTCTGATTCGACTGAGATCGGCGCGTCGTTTTGCATCCATTCATCGATCATCCGGTTTATCTCTTCCTCGTACCGGCTAATGTCATCTTTCAGCCCATCGACCGTAAAACCGCGTCTCTTTAAAGATTTTCCGAGGCGATAGCGATCGACGCAGGATAACGGAGATATATTCGACTTTTCCAAGGCGACCGCGTCGAAATTTGGATTGCCCATGTCGTCGATGTACGGAATCTTTCTGCGCCATCTCTGGGCAAACGACTGGTTCAGCGCGAACGACATGACATGCGCGGCGGAATGCGCGCGAGAGAGCCTCCATCTGTAACTGTTATCCACCTGAAGGATGATCGGGTCTCCCTCGCTAAGATTTGGACGAACGCCGAGTATGACATGACCGACGCAAAACGACCAGCCCGGATCGTTTTTCTTTGCCGGTATGCCGCTGTCAACACAGATATTGCCGTCTGGATCTCTTCCGACAAAGACGACGTCGGCCAGATCATATCGCCTCCCCAGAGAATTTTCGATAAATCCTCTGTCCGCTGGATGATCCGGCCACTGATAATCGCGAGGGTGAAAAGGTGTCGTCTCCGACACAATGACGTGCGAATCTCCATAAGGAACGATGTAAGTCACGACGGACCTCTCTCTTAGAGAGCCCTTATGAAATGTTGTCTTAAAAGATTCGAGCGCCAGATCTGACATTTTGAATCACCCCTGATATACATAAAACTCATATTTCATTCTTTACTGTACTCGAAGTATATCAGATAATAATCTACATTGTCTCGGCATCCGGATTCAAATTTCCCATTAATTCTTTAACTTACTTAATTTTTTTCGATTGGGTGATGATAATGTCGTCAATAATCATAAAATTTAAGGAAAAGAATACCCGCAATCAAGCAAGAGCAGGGTTTTCGATAGTCGAGGCCCTGATGTCATCTATGCTGCTGGCCTCGGTGATGGCAGGGCTGCTCGCCGTCGCGGACTTGACCTTTACGTTAGAAGACCGGGGACGAAGGGCGCGGGAGACGTTAGTAAACATCTCTTCAGCCGCGGCCGAGATAAATTCAGGGGTCCTATCGGGGGATTTCGGCTCCTTCATGGGGATTTCTGGTATCGTAGAGACGGTAAGGGAGCCATACGGACCGGCAGCGTCCAACGTCTCAGTCGATGGCGCGCCTCCCCGGAAGAGCGTGATCTGGAGGATGTTGTCTATAAGAAGCAGACGATGAGGCGAGGCGGGTTTTTCATGCCCTTTGTATCCGCGTTCGCTCTGATGGCGCTGCTCATGACGGCTGTCATGGCCGAGCGGGCGGCGAATGGAACGGTGCTCGACGAAAAGTCGTTTATTGGCGCTCAGTCGGAGATTACCGCGATGATGGGGCTTAAATTCGCGGAGGACTGGTTGGTTGGAGAGTTCAGGGCTGGCAGAGTTCCGGTTGGAAGAATCGTCATGAATTCAGGCGCGGATGTGAGAAGCTCTTACACTGAACTGGCGGATTTTCTTGATAGATCGGATGTAGAGCTGCAGATCGCCGCAACCGCGGACTACCTGGCGTACGCGGCCTCCAATGCCGGATTTACACCGAACATACCCTCCGATGTCACGAACGATGGCGTCTTGAGATACTACTCGCTGAAAAGCGAAGCGGCGGTGGCCGGCCAGAATATTCTGATAACAGAGGAGGAATTGCTCAGCGTTCTCATAAGCCATACCGGAACGCTTACCGAAGCGGCCAGGCTGTTCTACAAATCCAGATCGGAGAGAAAAAGATAAGCTATACATGTTAGAATTGACGTGACCAATCCTCGTCCCGAGGAGCGGAGATTTACTACGAGGAGGGAACCACATTTGAAAAAACTGTTTGAAACGGTCTTTGCTCTGGTAATTATTATTCTCATAGCTAGCTATTTTATGTTAGGGACGGGGTCGGCGCCGTCGGCTAACATACCGTCATCTCCGGGCCGTCCAGTCCAGCCTCCGGAGACCGCCCGGTACAAAAAATCTTACGTGGGCAACCCGGTCGAAAACATACCGGGTTACGCGATTCCCGACACATCATCCAGCGGCGCGATATACTCCACTTATCCCGGCGCGTCATCTCCGGGCCGTCCAGCCCAGCCTCTGGAGACCGCCCGGTACGAATCTTACGGGGACAACCCGGTCAAACAGGTCTCGCGTAACCCCCTCTCCACATTCAGCCTGGACGTCAACACCACCAGCTACGCCAACGCTCGCAGGTTTCTGAATGCCGGCAGGCTGCCCGACCCGGACGCCATCAGGGTCGAGGAGCTGATCAATTACTTCCCGGCCATGAGCCAGGATATGACCCCGCGCCGCGTCGCGGACTCTCCGTTCGACATAGCGTATGAACTGGCGCCATGCCCGTGGAATGAGGGCAACGCGCTTCTCTGGCTGTCCATGACGGCCAAGGGAGTGGATTTTGACGAAGCGCCGAGGGCAAACCTCGTCTTCCTCGTGGACGTCTCCGGCTCAATGTCCCCTCCTGAAAGGCTTCCTCTGGTCAAATCCGCTCTGAAGACGCTCTGCCGCCAGATGCGCCCCGACGATACGATCTCGCTCGTGACCTATGCTGGCTCGACAGCGGTCGCGCTGGAGGCGACTCCCGGCAGGGAGCGGGACAAGATAATCGCGGCGATAGATCGCATGGGCGCGGGAGGGAGCACCGCGGGAGCCGCCGGACTCACCCTCGCCTATGAACAGGCTCGCCTGGCATTTATAAAGGGCGGCGTCAACAGGATACTGCTCTGCACCGACGGGGATTTCAACGTCGGCGTCTCCGATCCCAAAGAGCTCGAATCCATGATCACCAAGGAGAGAGAGGGAGGAGTGACCCTGTCCGTCCTCGGCTTTGGCTCCGACAACTATAACGACGCGATGATGACCAGAATATCGAACGTTGGAAACGGAAATTACAGTTACGTCGATAGTATGTCCGAGGCAAGAAAGGTGTTGAGCGAGGAGATGGCCTCAACCCTCGTCACTGTCGCCAAGGACGTGAAAGCTCAGATAGAGTTCAACCCCGCCAACATATTGGAGTACAGGCAGATAGGCTACGAGAAGCGAATCCTCCGCGACGAGGACTTCAACAACGACGCGATAGACGCGGGGGATGTGGGAGCGGGGCGCAGGATGATCATTCTCTATGAACTGACGCCGGCGGGAGGCAGACCGAGCGTCGATCCTTTGCGGTATCAACCGTCGCCGGAACCGGCGTCGGAGGACGATGGGTTCACTCCTACGGAGATGAAGGCGGACGAGATAGCGTGGCTGAAGTTTCGCTGGAAGGAACCCGACGGAGTTAAAAGCTCTGTGTCGGAGACGCCAATACTGAAGATCAAGTCGGCAGCCAGCTTTTCCGATGCCGGCACAGGACTGCGTTTCTCCGCGGCGGTGGCGGCATACGGGCAGAGACTGAGGAACAGTCCTTATGTCTCCGACGCGAAATGGAGCCAGATAGAGGAGTGGGCCAACTCGTCGAAGGGCAACGACCCGTACCGCGCGGAATTCGTACAGTTGGTGAAACTGGCAAAATCACTCGCCGCGACAGAGGAGTGAGGTTTATGCCAATACAATTAAGAAGGTTGCCATCGACAGAGGGCCTATAACAGCATCAAAGGCCTAATTTCCGGCTTGAATACTTTAAAAACTACGCCAGGAGACATGGAACCTCCTCGGCGATGGAATAATGTTACGCGCGATAAATCCCATATTATATATTATTATAATCTATTTTATTATTTATAATTATAATATATTTATTCTCTTCCATATAACTTATCGCGATCTTAACTCTGTCAATCGATATTTTTTGAGAAAAATGTGTGTACAGATAATTTTCAAGCGTCGTTAACTTTTTGGGCCTTTTGCTCTTTTGTGACTCTGTCTGTCTTTGTAGAAATTCTATGATTGTCCGAGTGTCATCTGTCTCTATTCCATTTTTTTGTTTAACCGCCGCCTTTTTCTGTTTTGGTACTTTTGTCTCATCTGCCTTCTCATTGGAATATTTGTTTAAACAAATTCTTTTAATAGATATGCCATAACCATCTAAATGTTTTATCAGTTGATCATAGTCCGTATCATTTGAATAAATAATTATTTCAGATTCCTTTATGCTATCAAAATAGCGGCCGATATAGAACGCTATAAAGATGTCTAAAGCATTCGGCCCGCGTCCATTAACTTTAATCAATTCTACTGAAGAGATGTCGGTAAATAGATTTCTAGCGAAGTCAAACGCTTTATTATTTTGATCTAACCCAACCATGACAATTACTTTTGTCTTTGAGTTAATTATATTTTCGTCAATTTTTTGGATGTTTTCAAAATCCACGAATACTACCGATTTATACATAAACTTTCCTCCCTTAACAAATCTGTATCTTGGTTCCAAGTTCTTCGTCGATATCCCCTATTTGGTGATGGTTTGCCATCGTGGATGGCTGTAATGTTGATCATAACGAACGCCGAAAACAGAGGCAACTCTGTCTTCGCGGTAACCCTGCCAAGAATTATACATATAAATTCGACTCAACGCCAAAAACCGCCGTGATTTTCGATTATAATCTTGTCAGCTTTGAATAGTTTACATTACAAGGCAGTCCGGATATCACTCACAATCCAGACGTTTAAACACTCCAGCCGTAGCGGCGAAAAAAAACCGTTGCATGTCCGTTAAACCAGGGTTTTACTGACATCATGCACAATATTATCATGTTACAAAACTTAGTGAAGCATACGGAACAAGATCAAGCAAAATAATAGAAAGAAGTCTATTTATCGTTTTTCTTTAAATTGATGTTATGTGTATGCAAACAATCATAAAGGCATGTTTTTGATATGCCGAATTGATCCATAAGTTTTTTGATCGGGGTGCCAGATTTATAAAATTGTATGAGCTTTTCTTGCTGTTTCCTGGATAGTTTTTGGCGGCGACCGAAGACAACGCCGCGCTTCCTGGCGGCGGCAAGTCCGGCGACTGACCGTTCTTTTATCAGATTGCGCTCGAACTCGCCAAATGCGGCAATCACGTGAAATATCAAGCGGCCAGTCGGAGAGGAGGTATCTATCGTCTCGGTCAAAGAACTGAAGCGGATCTTTCGTTCCTCAAGCTCTTGAATGATATTCAGCAGGTCTTTAAGCGAACGCCCAAGGCGATCCAGCTTCCAGACCACCAAGATATCCCCCTCTTTCAGCTTTTTAAGACAAGCGTCGAGCTGCGGCCGTTTCGCCTTGCTCAACCTTCCAGATATCTTCTCAACGTAAATGTCGGCATCTTTGACACCGGCAATTTTTAAGGCATCCAACTGAAGAGCTAAATCTTGGTTGTACATTGAGACGCGGGCATATCCAAGTTTTTTGTTGTTCATTACAACAATTCTCCTAAAATCACGAAGTTTATATTTATATTTTACCTAAAAACATGCCTCAAAACATGTCAGTAAAACCCTGGTTTTATGGACATTCAAATGTTTTTTGTTTTGTAACATGATAAAATTATCCGTGAGGTCAAAAAAACCCTGGTTTTGCAAACATTTAACGGTTTTTGTTGTTACGATTTAAACATTAAACTGCTTAGAGAGGATGCTGTTGTAAAGTCAAAATTTAGATTTTTTAAACATACTAAATTAATAGTATAATAGCGAAACCAGATTTTAGAATTAACTCATGAGAACCATCAATATCAAGGGTTCATGGCAACAAGCCTCAATATAGCCCAAAATATTGGTATCGCTGAATCTGAGTCGATCTAAAGTGAGAAGACTATAAAGTCTAGCGATGAAACAAAAATCGGCCATATCCTATAACTTGAAGGGTATAACTTCAACTCTTCTAAAGAGGATGGAGGAGGAGTGCTCTCTTTGAAAAAGCTGCCGTTTCTTCCGTTTCACGAAAAAGCTCTCGTAATACTTTTTTTGTGCTTGAGCGCGCCGTTTATCGTCACCTGGTATATGGTAAGGTATGTCAGCCAGGATATGTTCTTATCGCAGAAGGGCGAGCACCTGATGTCACTCGCGCGGATGCTGGATCAGCGCCTCGGCGCGGAAGGGTACGATGGGATACTTAGGGAGGCGGGGGCGGAGTCCGCGACGAGGGAGGAAAAAATCGCTGTTTTGAACAGGGCGCTGAACGATGCCACGGAGGAGGTGGCTTCGGTCTCAGATGGATTGGGAGTAGGGTACTACTCGATAGATCTTGACGGCGCGCTCACATATGGACCCTCCGCCCAATTCGGAAACATCGTCGGCGTATCCATAGCGCAGGATCATCCCGGACGCCAGGTGATGATGACCAACACGCCCATGATCGAGAGAGGCACAATGGTCCGCGGGGACATCATGAACGCGATGCTGCCCGTCTTCAGGCAGGACAGGGTAATAGGCTATATCTGGTCAAATGAGCTGCTTTCGGATATTGAGATCGCGTTGAACCGGTCGTCAAAGGTCATTTTCACCCTTCTTGCCCTGGCTTACGGACTGATGATATTTATCGTCGTCGCCTTCTTCAAAAGGCTGACCCGCGCGGAGAGGGAGTCGCTCGCCACCGCCAGGTCCGCGGCTGAAAAGACCAAGCGCCTGGGCGAGATGATGTACATCGTCAACAAAGCCGTAGTGTCGCTCCTGATGGCGGATGAGAAGACTTTCGAGGAAGCGCTGCAAAAGTGTATGCGGATGATGGCGTCGGCCTTCGAGATTGATCGCATCTTCATCTGGAAAAACGACGAAGTGGATGGCAGGCATAATTTCAGAGCGGTCGCCAACTGGCTTGGAGATGTCGGTAAAAAATTCGATCCACTTGATCTGGAGACGGAAGGTAACTACATCGATAGCTTGGCGAGATGGAAAGAGCGGCTCGCCCGCAACGAAAACGTGGAGATCCTGCGCAGCAGGCTGTCAGAAAAAGATCGCCTGCGGATCGCCTCGTCGGGCATCCTGTCCTTGACCTCCATCCCCGTCTTTCTGGAGGAGAGATTCTGGGGGTTTGTCAGCTTCGGCAGTTGCCTGCATGAGCGCGAATTCACACAGGATGAAGAGGATATTCTCCTGTCCGGCAGCCTTTTAATGGCAAATGCCATCGCGCGCAGGGAGACGCTGCGGAGTCTCGTGCAGGCGCACGCGAACGCGTTGGCCGCCACGAAGGCAAAGAGCGCGTTTCTGGCGACAGTAAGCCACGAACTGCGGACGCCTTTAAACGCTATCATCGGCCTCTCGGAAGTGGAACTGCGGGAGAACCTGCCACAACGCACACAGAGTAACCTCGAAAAGATACTCAACTCTGGATCGAATCTGCTGGCCATCGTCAACGACATCCTGGACATCTCCAAAATAGAGGCGGGCGGTTTCGAAATCATACCAAAAGATTTCGATGTCCCAACCCTCATCAACGACGTCGTGCAGCTCAACATCGTTAGAATCTGTTCAAAAAACATCTCCTTCACCCTCGGTATAGACGAAAATATGCCAGCCAAACTCCGCGGCGACGAATTACGAGTAAAGCAGGTCCTGAACAACCTGCTCTCCAATGCCTTCAAGTATACAAATGAGGGCAGGGTTGCCTTTCGTGTCCACGTCCGCCGCGATGGCGACTCTGCCGTCGTCCGCTTCGCCGTGATGGATACTGGCGTGGGCATCGAAAGAGAGGAGATCGGGAAGCTCTTCGAGGAGTACAGTCAGATGAGGTCGCGGCCCGACCATAATATAGAGGGCACCGGGCTGGGGCTGTCCATCACGAAGCACCTCGCCGAACTGATGGGCGGCACGATCAGAGTGAAGAGCAAGTACGGTCTCGGCAGCGCTTTTATTGTGACATTTCGCCTTGAGATCGCCGACAAGACCCCCATTGGCCGGGAGATGGCGGACAACCTGCGAAAATTACGCTTTATGGAAAATCGCGTACGTGGCCGCCGCAACCTAATCCGCGCCTACATGCCGCAGGGGAGAATCCTTGTCGTCGATGATGTCACGACGAACCTGGATGTAGCAAGGGGCCTGATGATACCCTACGGACTGACTATCGACTGTGTCCAGAGCGGCCAGGAGGCAATCGATGTCATCAGGTCCATCCCCGATAACGCCTCCGACACCGAGAAGTACGACGTCATATTCATGGACCACATGATGCCAGAGATGGACGGAGTGGAGGCTACACGCGTCATCCGAGAGGAGATCGGGACGGAGTACGCGCGCACAGTGCCCATAGTGGCCCTTACAGCCAACGCGGTTTCAGGGAGCAGCGACATGTTTCTTCAGAGCGGTTTCGACGGGTTCATCTCTAAGCCCATAGACATCCATCGGTTGGATGTGGTCCTGAATCAGTGGGTGAGCAGGAAGGAGGGCACAAGAGTTCAGGACGGCAATGGCGCGGTGAAGAGGACCGAGCCGCGGCGGGACGGCGTTCTGGGGATACTGGACGGCGCATTCATGGACGGAATCGACTTTAAGGCTGGGATAGCGCGCTATGACCGCGAAGAAGCCTATCTGAAGATCATACAATCTTATATCCGGCACACGCCGGAGCTGATAGAGAAGCTCTCTGTCGGCGAGATCGAGAACCCCGCCCAGGAAGAGATGAAGGCATACGTCATAGCCATCCACGGGCTGAAGGGATCGAGCTATAGCATTTGCGCGGACGCCATCGGCAAACAGGCGGAGAGACTGGAACACGCGGCGAGGACTGGCGAGTGGGAGACTGTGCGCTCCGGTCACATTGCCCTGATAGGCGCGGCGAATGCTCTGATCGCCCAGCTGAAGGAACTTTTGAAACGCGCCTCGGAGCGTTCCGGAAGACGGAAGGAAAAGCCGCGCAGCGCGGCGCCGGATCGTGCGATTCTCGAAAAGATGCTCTCCGCTGCCCGTCATTTTAAGACATCTCAGATGGAGGATCTTCTGGTGGAACTGGAGGAATTCGACTACGAAAACGAGACGGATCTCATCGGCTGGCTCGGGGAGCAGATAGGCAACATCGAATACGATGCCATCACGGAACGCCTTGGAGAGATCCTCGCGAGCGAGGAGACATAGTGTTATCGCGTCGGCCCGCTGAACTTTCTTCGATTGACGCCTGTGCGATAACAAGATATCGATTGAGAAGAGTGGCGTGGGAGTGGAGTGCGTATGCGTATAATCACTAAGATAATCTATTTTTTTGCCGCGGCGGCGTTTCTCTTTTGCGCATCCAGAGGCGTGAGCGAACCTCTGTCTCTGGAGCGAAACGAACGCCGGGCAAAGGCGCCTTACCTCGTCGTGCCAGGCGTGACGGATGAGGAGATCCTGGCCATAGAAACCTTGCGGAGGCAGACGTCCGGTTTTGTCTACGGCATGAACCTGACAACCGAGACTTTTTACGATCAGGATGGCGGC
Organism: Synergistaceae bacterium; assembly: GCA_031268885.1. GTDB lineage: Bacteria > Synergistota > Synergistia > Synergistales > Synergistaceae > JAIRWR01. Next base: position 16,825 of record JAIRWR010000039.1, on the reverse strand, counting down.
ATTAAGGGGTATTCTTCCTTGTTCTGCGGCTGGCTGACCGATCTGTTCGGGATTCCGTTCAAGCCAGAAATATATGAGTGGGATGAGCTGATCGACGGACTGCGGTCTCACGAGATAGACTTCTGCGGAGAGCTGACGGCTACGGAGGAACGCAAGGGTACATATTTCATGACCGATGCCATTGCCGAACGGTCGGTTAAGCTCATGCGCATCGCCGGAAGCGAACTGGTCTCGAACGCGGAAGAATCCCGTCCGCCGCGCTACGCGTTTCTGGAAGGAGTCGAGACTTACAGTCAGGTCGCGAATCTTACGGATGAGCCTTTCGAGCCCATCTTTATCAACAATTACGACACGGCCTACCGGTTGCTGAAAAGCGGCGAGGCAGACGCCTTCTTCGATGAAAGTGTCGCGGAAGCCGCTTTCGACAGATACGACGATGTGATGGCAGAGGACTTCTTTCCGCACATATATGGCCCTGTCTCCCTCTCGACGCGGAATCCCAAACTGGCGCCTGTCATCTCCGTCGTCCAAAAGGCGCTGCAAAACGGGGCATCCTCCTTGCTTGCCGAGCTGTACAAACAGGGTGAGAACGATTATCTGCGTCACAAACTCTTCTCATGGCTGACCGGGGAAGAGCGCGAATATGTCCGGGAGAGTGTCGTTTCGGGGCGCCGCGTACGATTGGCCGCCGAATACGACAACTATCCCTCCAGCTTCTATAATGAACGGGAGAATGAATGGCAAGGCGTGGCGTTCGACGTGCTTCGTGAGGTGAAGGCTCTCACCGATCTGGATTTTGTCGTGATAAACGACAGATTCGCCGAATGGCCTCAGCTGTTGTGGATGCTTGAAAACGGCGAGACGCAAATAATCACGGAGCTGGTTCGCTCGCAGAATCGGGAGGGCCGATTTCTGTGGTCGGATATTCCAAATCAGTCCGACCACTACGCGCTGCTCTCTCGCGCTGAATATGATGACATCAGCATAAACGAGGTGCTTCACCTCCCCATTGGGATTATCAAGGATACCGTTTATGCCGAAATTTTTCGCGACTGGTTTCCGAATCACGCTAACGCCACAGAGTACGCAAACTCAATAGAGGCCTTCGACGCGCTGGAACGCGGAGAGGTCGATCTTGTTATGGCAAGCCTCAACCAGCTCCTCTGCATGACAAACTTCTATGAACGCCCCGGATTCAAGGCCATTCGTATCTTTGAGCGGTCTTACGAATCCTTCTTTGGCTTTAACTACGAAGAAAAGATCTTGGCCTCAGTCGTTTCTAAAGCCATGCGGCTGGTGGATGTGAAAGGAATATCCAACCGTTGGGCGCGGCGGGTTTTCGACTACCGCAGAAAGATGGAGAGAGGACAGCGTCTGTGGCTCATCGGCGCGTCCATCCTGATGCTTTTCGTGATAGCCCTCTTATTCGTCCTCTTTCTTCGACGCAGGCAGGAGGGGAAGATACTTGAAAGAACCGTGTTCGAACGGACGAGAGAGATCATCCGCCAGGATGAACTGTTGCACGCTATCAACGACGCGGCCGCGCTGCTGCTCGCGATGGATGAAAGTGAATTTGAGGACACTCTGAGGGCGGGCATGGAGAGAATGGCCCGCTGTGTTGGCGTCGATCGCGTCCGTATCTGGAAGAGCGGTATGGAGGATGGCGCGCTTGTTTACACTCAGGCATTCGAATGGCTGGAGAGGGAGATAATGCCGCGGTCCGGCTCTTCGGACTGGAAGACGGCGTTCCCCTACATCAAAATCATTCCCGCGTGGGAGACGAAGCTATCTGACGGACTGTGTATCAACGGCTTGTTTCGAAATCTTTCGCGGGCCGAACAGGATCTGTTGGCGCCGTATGGCATCTTATCCTTTCTGGTGATTCCAATCTTTATGGAGGAAAAGTTCTGGGGTTTCATCAACTTCGATAACTGTCACGAAGAGCACGCGTTTTCGGAAGACGAGGAGAGCATCCTGCGTTCCGGCAGTCTGCTGCTGAGCAATGCCGTGGTCCGCAACGAGACGACGCGAAATCTTGTTCGCGCGCGAGAAGAAGCGATCTCCAGCACGAAGGCCAAGAGCGCGTTCCTGGCGACGGTGAGCCACGAACTGCGGACGCCTTTAAACGCCATCATCGGCCTCTCGGAGGTGGAACTGAGGGAGAACCTGCCGCAACGCACACAGAGCAACCTCGAAAAGATACTCAACTCTGGATCGAACCTACTGGCCATCGTCAACGACATCCTGGATATCTCAAAGATCGAGGCGGGCGGCTTCGAGATAACCCCCAAGGATTTTGACGTCGCTACCCTGATCAACGACATCGTGCAGCTCAATATCGTCAGAATCGGCTCCAAGAACATCTCCTTCTCCCTTGAGATAGACGAAAATATACCCGCCAAACTCCACGGTGATGAATTGCGCATCAAGCAGGTCCTGAATAACCTGCTCTCCAACGCTTTCAAGTATACGAACGAGGGCCGGGTTATCTTCCGCGTCCACAGCCGCCGTGAGGACGACTCTGCCGTTGTCCGCTTCACCGTGATGGATACTGGCGTGGGCATCGAAAGAGAGGAGATCGGGAAGCTCTTCGAGGCGTATAGTCAGATGAGGTCGCGGCCCGACCACAATATCGAAGGCACTGGGCTCGGACTGTCCATTACGAAGCACCTCGCCCAATTGATGGGCGGCACGATCAGCGTGAAGAGCAAGTACGGGCGTGGCAGCGTCTTCATTGTCACATTCCGCCTCAAGATCGCCGACAAGACCTCCATAGGCAGTGAGACGGCGGACAACCTGCGAAGATTGCGCTTTATGGGAGATCGGGTGCGAGGCCGCCGCGACCTGGTTCGCGCCTATATGCCGCAGGGGAGGGTTCTTGTCGTGGACGATGTCATGACGAACCTGGATGTGGCAAGGGGGCTGATGATGCCGTACGGCCTGACTGTAGACTGTGTTTCAGGGGGCAGGGAGGCCATCGGTCTCATCCGGGCTATCTCAGACGACATCCCCGACTCCGGGAAGTATGACATCATCTTCATGGACCATATGATGCCTGGGATGGACGGAGTGGAGACGACACGCGTCATCCGCAAGGAGATCGGGACGGAGTACGCGCGTACCGTGCCTATCGTGGCCCTTACCGCCAACGCGCTCTCCGGCAGCCGAGACATGTTTCTCAGGAACGGTTTCAACGGATTTATCTCAAAGCCCATCGACATCCACCGTCTGGATGAGACACTGAATCAGTGGGTTGACAAGAAGGAGAGAGTAAAATCGCCGAACGGCATGATAGCTCAGACGTGGTGGGATGACATCGCTGGGATGCGGATGATACCTGACGACGCCTGCGTGGACGGAATTGACTTCAAGGTTGGGGTAGCGCGCTATGACGGCGAGGAGAATTACCTGAAGATCATCCGATCCTATGTCCGTCATACGCCCAAGTTGATAGGAGAGCTCTCCGTCGGAGAGATAGAGAGCCCCACTAAAGATGAGATGAAGGCATACGTCACTGTTGTCCACGGGCTAAAAGGATCGAGCTATGGCATCTGCGCGGACGCCGTAGGCAAGATGGCGGAGGCCCTGGAACACGCGGCGAGGACCGGGGAGTGGCAGACGGTGCGCTCCGGTCACGACGCCTTGATCGACATGACTAATACGCTGATAGCCCAGTTGAAGGAACTTTTGAAAGACACCTTGGAAAAATCCTCCGGGAAGCAAAGGGGGAAACCTCGCCGTGCCGCGCCGGATCGCGTGATTCTCGAAAAGATGCTCTCCGCTGCCCGTCATTTCAAGACATCTCAGATGGAGGATCTTCTGGTGGAACTGGAGGAGTTCGACTACGAAAACGAGACAGATCTCATCGGCTGGCTCGGGGAGCAGATAAGCAACATCGAATACGACGCCATCACGGAACGTCTTGGAGAGATCCTCGCAAGCGAGGAGACATAGCATTAACACCGGCAGAGCGGAGGGTTCCGCGGCTTACCCCCGCCACTCCGCAGAGAATGTGGCGAGGTCGTCCATCCGCTCACTCACAATAGTTTTTGCCGCTCTGTCGGCGAACAATAAAGACGGCAGAGCCCATATCTGTTGGCTCCGCCGCTTCTATTTTCATCTTGCTTCATTATCTTCTGGTGAACCAGCCAGCCAGCCTTCGAACTGGAGCCAATCTCAATGTCGAGTGCCCGTAAACTCCCGTGAGTATAACATCATCTCTTAAATTCAGGCCCCTGATTTCGGACCGGCATGAGTCAGGCGTCCGCGCTCCTTCGCCGGATGAAGCGCATAGCTTCGCCGACCCATAGGACAACCGACGTCGGAATTATTATCAGAGCCCAATCCCCGACGGAGAGCGGCGTCGTCCGGAATGCCTCGCCGCCGAACTGAGTTATCAGAATCTGTCCAGCGAAGATAACGAGGGAGATGCAGACAAAACCCTTGTTCTCGAACACTCCGCTGAACGCCGACCCAGAGAGGCCCAGGCACCGCGCGTTGAACAGGTTCCACAGCTGCAGCATTACGAAGACGTTGAAGAACAGGGACAGCTCGTAGTTGGTAATGCCTTCGTTCTGTATCTTGAGCAGCATCACTACAAGAACCACGATGAATACCGCCGCGTAACCAAAGATCTGCCGCCACATCTTTGAGGTGACTATAAACGCCTCCGGATCCCTCGGCTTCTGCTTCATGACATCCTGGTGGGGAGGTTCAGCGGCTAGCGCGAGGGCCGCGAACGTGTCCATTATCAGATTGACCCAGAGCATCTGGGTGACGGTGAGTGGCAGCTCGACCCCTATGAACGGCCCGACAAGCGCGATAAATAGCGCCGTCACATTCACAGTTAACTGGAACAGAACAAACCTCTGGATGTTCTGATACAGAGAGCGTCCCCACATGATCGCGTTGACTATGCTGCGGAACGAATCATCGAGCAGGATGATGTCGCTTGCCTCCTTGGCGACCGCGGTGCCGGCTTTTCCCATGGCGAGCCCGACATTGGCGTGGTTTAAGGCGGGAGCGTCGTTCGTGCCGTCGCCGGTGACTGCCACGACCTCGCCGAGCTTTTGGAGCGTCCGGACGAGACGAAGTTTGTGAAGCGGCTTCGCCCTGGAGAGTATTTTAAGTTTGGGCACAGCATCGAGCAGTTCTTCGTCCGTCCGCTCCTCGAACTCCGTCCCGGTCATGTGAACCTGTTTCATGTCGTCATGTTCATCCAGAAGCCCAACCTGCCTGCCGATCTCCTTCGCGGTCTCCTGGTTGTCACCGGTCACGATCTTGACCCCTATTCCTGAATTCGCGCAGGCTCTGATAGCGTCCGGAACCTCAGCGCGAACCGGATCAGCAATCGCCGTAAAACCGATCCACGTTAGCTCTGAAGAGTTTTTTTCCATATCTCCGGACGGCAGCCCATCCCCACTTCGACAAGCGAAACCGAGCACTCTCATACCCCTTGTCTGGTACGAGCGAATCCCGCCGAGCACGGCGGCTCTGACCTCATCCGTGATCTGCCTGGACTCCCCTTCCTCATCGAAGAATGAGACACACTTAGCCAGCACGACCTCCGGCGCGCCCTTGACGTGCAGAATATCGCCATTTTCGGGGGAGCGTCCGTGAGTTGCCATGAACTTGCGCTCAGTGGAAAACGCGAGCTGTTCGATTATATCGAAATCGTCTCTGATGGCACGGTAGTCAATGCCGTTCGCCTCCAGCCAGAGAAGCAGCGCTGATTCGGTCGGGTTGCCCAGCGCCTCGACCTTCTCTCCCCGCGAGAGGTGCGCCGTGGAGTTGGCAGCCATCGCCTCATGTATCAGAGCCGCGTTTCGTCCTTTGGCATCTTTGCTATCTTTACCGCCGAGGGAGGGAAAGCTCGTCTCGAACACGCTCATCTCATTCTGGGTGAGCGTCCCAGTCTTGTCCGTGCATATGACCGTCGCGGCCCCTATCGTCTCGCAAGCGTGCATTCTGCGCACGAGGTTGTTGGTGGCCGTCATCTTTCTCATGCTGTACGCCAGGCTTAGGGTGACACTCATGGCGAGCCCTTCGGGAACAGCGACAACTATGATGGTTATGGCCATCATGAAGAACTGCAGAAACTGCCTGCCCGCCTCGAAACTAGGCCACGCTGAGAAGGGGTCAGGTATGACGGACGAAACCCACGCGATCCCGGTGACGACGACAAAGAAGACCACTCCGTAACAGACCTGCTTCAGCCACTTCGCCAGGCTCTCGTCCTCCAGCCACTTAGGACGGTCCTTCGGTTTGCCCGCAACATCAAAGAAGTCGTATACTATGGGCAGCCAGACGCGCATGAGCGCTATCAGAACCGAGACTATCAGTATGATCAGAAAGATCCACTGAGTCTGTGACATGACAATGCCGCCCGTAGTCGCGCCGTGCACTGTGAGGGAGATAAAAAGCAGCGCGGCGACACCGAATCCGACGACGCCTATGAGTTTGCTCAAACTGTTGAGCTGGCGGTTTAAGGGCGTCTCCTCGCCCGACTCCTCGGAGGCCTCCTTCGCGGCGTGGCCTATCTCGGTGGAGTCGCCGACCGCGGTGATACGGACGACCCCGTGCCCCTCCCTGACCATTGTGCCGCGGTAGACGTGATCGACTGGATAGGCGGTCTGTTTGTCGGCCTCGCCCTCGGGTACCTCGCCCCGCGCGAACTTGGGCGCCGGTACGGACTCGCCGGTAATCTTGGACTCGTCGATCTGAAGCGAGATTGAGCGGAGGATACCCGCGTCTGCCGGTATCTCCTCACCCTGTTCGAGGAGAAGGATGTCGCCGACGACGATGTCCTTCTTGGAGATGGTGCGATAATCCCCGCTCCTGATGACCCTATAATCAACGTCGTCGCTGACCTGGTTTAATACGTCGAATTCCTTTCCCGCCTTGTACTCGTTCAAGAAGGCCATGGTCGTAGCCAGCAGAATCGCCGCCACGATGCCGACCGATTCAGTGTACTCTCCATGCGCGAAGCTCACCAGAAAGGATACGCCGGCGGCCACGAGGAGGATCCTGATTATGGGGTCCTCGAACTTCTCCAGAAAGAGCTTCCACCACGGGTCCCTCTCTGGCGGAGTGAGTACGTTGACCCCATGCTCGGCCCGGCTCGCCGCAACCTCCTGTTCGGTCAACCCCTGAAACTGCTCGGCGTGTTTTTTTTCAGTCTGCTCTGTCATGTTAAATCCCCAATCGTATTCAATTTTCGCGGACCAGCCGCGCTCACCGTTCGATGTCCGGAATGCGGTCCCATCTGTAGACGGCTTCATCAGCAATGGAGAGCATCTCCCTGTCACCGTTGCTGTTCCCGTAGGCGAAAATCCTTGAGTATCCGCTCAGATCCACCACGGCGCGGATCCTCGCCACCTTCTCTCTTCCTCTGCAATTTGGAGTGCTCAAGTGCCCGGTCAGATACCCGTCCGACACTTCAAGCTCGGTCCCAATCACTGGAACGCCGTAGCGCTTCGCCCAAAATTCACACCAGTCCTTCATCGATGCCGTTACAATATAAACGTCGTCGCCGTGCCCGATGTGGCTCAGGAAGACCTTCATCGCCACCGGCAGCAGGTTTTTCTCTATCTCGCGGCTGGCATATCTCCTAGCAAACGATATATACGATTCATAAGATATCCCCGTCCAGAGGATGCTCACAAACTTCTCCTTGATGAATGACCGGTCAAATCTGAGCGAGGATAACACCGCCGCCGTCAGCTCAATCAGAGCGGCGGTGACACGACGCCTCCCGAAGAACAAAACGTTGAAATCCCAGAACGTATCCCGCCGAGTCAGGGTTCCGTCAAAGTCGAAGAAGGCGATCCGCTTCACGGCGAGAGTCCAACGCGGAAGCCAGTCTTCGTGGAGAGGATTCGAATTCCCAGCGCGGCGGACATATCAGACCGCGTCATACGACAGGCCGAAGGATACACGGACCCCTGCCATGCCTCTGTCATCTAACGTTCAGAAACTCGGGCGGTATCATTGGGTCTCACTCTTTTCTGACAGTCCTGTCTATCGCGGCGTTTATGCGGCCGATCTCATCATCACTCAGGCTCCACTCAGTCGCGGCACAGTTCTCCTCCGCGTGTTTCGCGGAGCGGACTCCAAGCAGCGCCGTATCGACGAGGGGATGCTGCGCGCTCCAGTTGATAGTCACATGAGACACCGGGCACTCATGGTCCGCGGCAATGGCGTCGAGCGTCTTCAGGAGTTCCATCGATCTGGAGAAGAGCGGTTCTTTGAAAAAGGGATAGAACAGAATGCGCCAGTCATCAGGCTCGAACGTCGGAAGCTTGCGGTAATGGCCCGTCAGGATGCCTGCTCCGAGCGGTCCGTATGCCATGTTCGCAATGCCGTGATCGTGCGCCCACTTCATGGTCTCCTCGTTCTTGCCGCATATCATCGAATGCTGCGGCTGATCGGCATCGATCGGGGCAAAGTTTATGCCTTCCTCCATCTGTTTTATTCTGTAGTTCGACACTCCGATGAACCTGATCTTGCCCCTGTCCTTCAGTTCGCTGAGGGCTCCGAAGGTCTCGGACGCCGGGGCCTTTGTGTCGATATCAGGCCAGTGCACGATGTACAGATCGATGTAGTCTGTGTTGAGGTTTTTCAGGGATACGTCTATCTCCCTCATTATGTTGGCGCGCGACGCGTTTTTGAACATTTCTTGTCCATCGGGCCATGTGAGGCCAACTTTGGTCGATATGAAGAGCTTCGAGCGGTCGTAACCCTTTATCGCCCTTCCCGCCACCCTCTCGGCATGTCCGAAACCGTAAGCCGGCGCTGTGTCGATCAGATTCACTCCGTTGTCGATCATGGCCCGGATCGCTCCGATGGAGCTATCCGTATCCGCGCCTCCCCAGCCGTCTCCGCCGATGCCCCACGTCCCAACGGAGATAACGGACGCCCGCAAACCTGTCTTGCCAAAGTCCTTATATCGCATTGTCACCCTCCTCATTCTCGCGAAAAAACATCGAATCATCAGAACACGCAATGCCCGGGAAGGCGCTGATTCATTTCAAGCACCCAAAAGGTAAAGGCTCAAACCCTGAGAGTGACCACACTCCAAGACGCCAAAGTCTCATTTTGACGATTTAAACAGCGCTTCCCTGAAACAATTATAATGTCTCAAACCTGGCTGTCAACGAAGCCACGATGTATGACAGTGAGCTGCTTCGAAAAACGGAAAAAATGAACAGCGCGTTATTGAATGAGGAGGGGGAGATTTTGGCGTCTCACAGACGTCGGTGATATACCGCGATTATGACGTCAGGAGAGAGACTCTCATAGTTCTAGCGTCTTTGAGTGTGATTCAGGTTGAGATAATCTATTTTTCCATAATTTCAAGGTAACAAAAACAGCGAGTATGAGCGTCGCTGTCCAGGCTATGGTCGGAGCATACGCCGCGCCGATCATGCCGAATTTATTTAGAAATAAAAAAGTTAAGAACGCGTTCAAACAAGTCGCGAATATAGTGTGAAACGACAGGATCCATGACTTACCTGTGTAATAGATGAATTGTGCTATTATTCCATATAAGCCATTTATTGCGTAAGCGGAGGCGGACCACAGGACGTAAGCAAGCGCGCCTTTGAAATTTTTCCCCAAGAAGATATCGCTTAAAAAATATACGCATAAACTACCAGCAAACGCAAATAAGGTTATAGAGATATACGCAAATGCAATTGAGAGAGCTATCTTTCTCTTGTCAAGACAATCAACAGCTGACAATTTTTTGAACAGCCATGGTCTATACGCGCTAATAAAGGACATGCTATATACATTTACGACCATGCCTAGCTTTTGACCCAGTGAATATATTCCAGTTGATACTAAATCAAATTTTTGCGTCACAAATAATTTTCCAATCGAATCGTTCACTCTCATAGCCAAAAGATTTGGAATATAACCCATCCCAAATTTCAATCCAAATTTTAAGCACTCCTTATTAAAGCAAAAACTAAGCCACTTGTTCCTTATCAATATATAGACTCCAGCAAAAATATTTATTACAGCTAATATTGTCTGAGAGTACAAAATGCCGATTAACCCTAATTTAAAAAAAACTAGAACTATAATCTGAAAGAATAGATTTAATGAAATATAACAAGAGTTGAATATACCGTATGATATAGGCCTTTCGGTCATCTGCCACATCCAGCCAAGAGTATTGAGCATTATAGAGGACATCGCCACTATTGGTACCAGTAAAAAATACTTTGGAATAACAAAGCTTTTTACGGCAAATATGACTGTTCCAAGGCATGTAATCTGAATAATAAAGAAACCAATACATAAGATCAATAAGGTGCCCACATATTCACGAATTGAATACTGGGATTGCTTATAATAAACATTTCCTATCGCATATTCGCTACAAAAAGAAAGAAAAGGTTCAGATATAAGCAGTCCGGTAAGAAAGAGAGCGTAAACACCATAATCCTTCGGGGATAGATACCTCGTGAACAATGGAATCAAGAGAAATGACAGTCCTTTATTTAAAAAAGAAAAAAAGACATAAAACGCTAAGTGTCTGGCTAAGCGTTTTTTGATTAAAGATATCATCGATAAGAGTAATCTTCTCGGAAAATAATCAGATAAAATAATAATATTAACCTTGCCGCCTGAGTTTTTTTATACCGTGTTTTATTTTATAAATTAATTGAGCTGGAAAAAATAGAATAAGAGTTTTTTTGATTGCGTATTTTAGTTTTCTTAATACTTTATGTCGCCAATCATTCTTTCCGTACTTTCGAGATACATATTCAAACCCATATCTGTGATAATCTCTCCAAAAAGCGTCATAATCACGCGGCGCGTCAAATCCTCCCGTCAAACATTTCTGTTTTTTGCTACAGTCGGCAATATTACTCTCACGTACTAATAAACCCGATAAATCATGAAATAAGACCTCACCTTTTGAAGTGTTGATAATTATCGCTGATACGCCTGTTTCATCCCAAAAATCCGGTATTGCTTCCTCTATTCCCCAAAAATCACCGATAGTTATATCAGAACAGCGTTCAGTTTTGGCGTATGGGCAACTAAAACATGAGGCCCTATGTCCTACAAGGCTAAAAAAAATATTAGCATATATGGTTGAATAATAAATATTTTCTCCAGTTTTAGAAAAAATTATTTTCTCAACACATCCATGCCAACCATTACTTAATTTATCCCGAAATATAAATTTCTCCAGTGGAATTTTTGAATATCTCTGTTGAGTATAATTCAGGTAATCATCATATAATTTCGGAGAAGCAACTCCAAAACATATTAAATCTATGCTATAATAATTTGAAGTATCAATATTTTTATTTTTAGTGAATGAGTTAAAGGCATCTATCTGACACGGAGTCCCGCTAAAAAGAACCTGCTTGTTCAATTGTAAATCTTCGCCGATTTTTGTAAATATGCCATTCATATCGCTCTGCACATATTTGGACATTCGCAAAGTTTCCAACTCCGCGAGAGTCTCAGCTCGCATATGACGCACAGTTAGGTCGTCTGCCATCCCAGCTCCATATACGACTCCACCTTCAGAGAGAATCTTTTTGGCAAGAGCAAAAAAAACTCCGCCCGATTGGCTTTTCATCCTCTCTTCAACGTCCTCTAGCTTTGCGGCATATACAGACTGTTTCCGCGACGGTTGCAAAGGTCTGCCGAACGAACAGGACGCGCTGCATGAACCGCAGTCAACACACTTATTTGGATCAATCAGAGGATAAAAGAAACCATTCTGATCTGGATTCATTCTGATCGCGTCCGTTGGACAGAGTTGCCCGCACACGCCACACCCACAACATAAATTTTTATTTAAAAAGACTGATTCCAATATCTCCACCCCATCTTACGATTTACATATCACCGTATCATAACTGCTTGTAATAGATCTTGGCGTCAGGATCAACCTCCATTCCTTCCCGCTGGCGCCGAATTCCTGGATTGTCTTCGCAACTTCCTCCTGACCGGTCTCAGTGCGCATGATTTAGACTACCCGAGCAAGATGTATTTTTCAAGATTGAGCGGCGTTACGCTCCGATACAATATCAACAATTGATTCTAAATACTGCCGCGCTTCATCACGGAGGGATTGTAGCTTTTCAAGAACCGCGCGATAATCAATCCCCGCGTCAAGGTCAGTTTTGTTTCCATCGATAACTCTGCCTGCTAACCCCAAGTTTTTTATTAAATTTTCACTTCGGTAATTAAATCCACTTGAGCACTTGAGTTCTACAAAGAACATTTTGTTGAAAATAATCGAAAAAGCGGTGCCATGAAACGATGTTGTACAGACGTAATCCGCACTGTGGACTAGACTAAGGAATTGCTTGGGGTGTATTCCCTTTACTTGAACGGCGTCTTTTAGCTTTGAGAAATCAGCGCTTTTATACGCGGTACAAAAGACGACCGGCAGCTTTGTTTGCCTTTGCAATTCGCTAACAAAGTCAATCATATTATTGTGCCGCATTACCGCGTAAAAGAAGATATATCTCTCATGCGGAATATAAGCTCTGTCAAGGAACCTCGAATAGTCATTCTCAGATAAGAGTAAAGTTGGGTCAATGTTTATTGCCGGAACAAGTCCTGTGTAGTCCCTGATTTCATCTTTTCCGATCGGCTCTCTGAGAGATATTGCGCTGTATGTTTTGAGCTGTGGCAGAATAACATCTTTGTATTTATTAAAAGTGCTTTCAAACCCAAAGCTCGCGGCGTATGAAAACTTTAGGCATCGACCGCAAAAATTTAAGAGAAAATCATTGATACTCTTATCCGCAATATCGCCATTCCACACTTGGTCGCTGCCGGCTATGACGGCATCATAATAATCCCGTAATCCTATGATGTTTTTTGTCGTATATTTATGCTCGCTCAAACCAATATTATCATTAATAAAATTCGTGAATGCTTTGAAAGAATTTGGATTACAAATTCTACCTTTCAGGGTTTTCAGACCGCGGATAGCCTTGTTGATAAGTTTCGGCCACTCGAGCTCACCCGACTTGAAAGAATAATCAATGTTTTCGATGTGGATTTGATTGCCGGTTATCTCTCTGAAAAAGTGCTGAAGCGCGTATGCCTGAAGGGATGCTCCCACATTCCGCTCTCGTACAAAGGTGAGTATGCCAATTCTGTTCATTCTCACACCTCAGATTGAATAGGCTTCGGTTAGTATTTGTTTGAGACTCGCTATATCCCAACCGTCATTTTTCACGGCTTCGCTTGTGTCTCTGCGGTCAAAATCACGAAATTCCAGTGCCGTCTCCGCCCAATCCGATATAGGTTGCCCAAGGGACAAGAATCGAATCAACCGCGTACACTCAACTTCTTTCGGAACATTTGTTGATGCTATAACAGGTAATCCCGCGCTCTGCGCCTCTATAGCCACAAGCCCCAGACCTTCAAAATTTGACGGGAACAAGAGGACGTCGATAGCTTGATAGAGTTCGCTCACCCTGTCCGTCACGCCATAAAAGATTACCGCGTTCCGCAGATTGTATTTCACTACTTTTTCTCTCATTGCGCGTTCATCTTCACCTTCTCCGACGATTAAGAATACAGCGGTTGGCTCACGCCTCTGAATTTCTCTGAATATTTCCAGAGCGAATAGATTATTTTTTTCGTAGCATATTCTTCCAATCATTCCGACGATAAATCTATCGTCCAAGCACAAATTGGCTCGTATACTTCTTCTTATTTCCGTATCAAAAGAAAATCCGCTAATGTTTATGAGCGATTTCAATACTTTGAAATTATCCTGCATAATTATATTCTCATTGAAAGTGTAGTTGGCTGCCGCCTCCGAGCAGGAGAAGTAATAGTCAGGCACTCTGTTATACCAAAACCAAGTGAGATATTTTAGAATTTCATGCCTTACGCTTGTTTTGTCTGATATGTGGGCGTGTAAGATGATTCTTTTGCGGTTGCCTTGCGCGGCCGCTATTAAAGCGGCTGTTGCAAGGATTGTTCCATAATGAATATGCACAACGTCATATTTTGAATTCTTTAAAAATCTTCTCACCGCGCGGTATATCTTTATCGGCTTTACGAAAGCCCGGTACAACACCGAGCCCTTGCCGTTTTCGTTTTTAAGCAAGTTTAGCTCATGATATTTTACTTCGCTGTTTTTGAGAAATACTCTCAACGATTTATTTAATACTTGTCCCGCGGTCAGAAGATCCATTGTGAATAGTTCCTTATCAAATTGAGAGGATATGCCTTTAATAACAGTGTCAACACCACTGTTTGTGAGACTGTATTGAAATAGCTGCAATACCCTTATTTTCTTCAAAATCTCCACCTACTTGAAAAAGTATGAATGCTTATCCAAGTGGTAAGCATCGCTGATGTTTCGCTTTTTCCTAAAAGTAGCGGGAATGCCCGCATATATCCCGTTTTCATCTGTCGTTCCTGTGAAAGAACTGCCCGCCGCTAAAATTGTCCCTTTAGATAGAGTGGAACCCGGTAACACGATACCCCTCGCGCCAACCCAAACATTATCGCAAATCGTAACTTGGGCTTTGAAATACTCCAATGTATCTGAATGTGTTTTATGCGATGCGGAGTATATAATTGAAAACATCGAAATGGAGACATTGTCGCCGATCTCAAGATGTCCGCGACCGTCTAAGACAGTATACTCGTTTATCATTGTGTTCTCACCGATTCTGATTTTCCACGGATAAAAGACAATTACTTTCATCGCCAACCGTGAACCTTTGCCGATTTTCATTCCAGCTAGTTGATAAAATAATCTTCGAATCCAATATGCGGGAATACAGTTAACAAAGTAGTTCAAAAATACATAACCCAAGCCTGTGACGATTTTTTTAAATATGTTTTTCAACCGCTGTTCCCTCCTATTCCATAAGGATCTTTCAATCAGCGCGAGTAAGGCTTTAGCAATTTGGTTTTGGCGCTATGTAACACGAATGTGCGTGAATACCGTTTAAAAATTGTAAAATATATTCCACAACTAAAGAAATAGGGAATATATACCACTGCGTCATATAGAGGATTGCCGGTGATACAATAACATAGAAAGAATATTTGGTAAGCTATTGAAAAAATCAGATATTTATTTTCACGCTCCGACATTTTTTTTATGTCTATATAGAATTTTTTTTGAAACCTTATTGAATGTATTAAGGTATTAACAAGCAGAGAGACAACAAGGATAAATCCAACAATTCCTACCTCGTAAAGAAGCTGCAAATAGACATTATGCATCTGAATATAGGTATAACCCTCTCCAATCATAAGCAGGGCAAGGTAACGGCTTGTATATGTATATATAAACTGATTCCAACCGTGTCCGAATATAGGCGACTCACTAAACATTTTAAACCCAACTTTGTATATATTAAATCTTCCGCTAGATATGTCCCTTTGTCCAAAGAATCGATTTATAACAAATCCGAGTTCAGGAATGAAATTTGAAAGAAATAACAATAACCCGCAGGCAGCAAACATACCAAGAATAATTTTTAATGCAGTAGTAAATTTACGATTTAGCAGAAAGTATATAGCGCTCATAGCTACTATTGCAAAAAGAAAATGAGCTCTCTTTGTGGTGAGAATTAAAGCCAAAAATTCTATAAAGAAGAAGATAATAGTCTCGAATTTACCCTTTTTCCTTGATAATAATTCAGCAAAACAGAGAATGCTGCCTAGTGATAGAATAACTCCATTTAATGAATAATGATTTGTTATCCCAGCAGTATATCCGGCAGTATAAAGGCCTTTACTTATCTTAAATATTAATGGTTCATAGGCATTATATAATTCAGGAAAAATGAAAAATAGTATTGTCGCGATAGCGTTTATCATGGTAAAAATCTTTAGCGTCCCCATAAAAACATCAATCCAGCCTTTTGTGCAAGTTAAAACTATCATCAAGACAATAGTCGCGGTGGAAAATACCGCGCTGGGCCATTCGCCATTTTGGATGTCACCGTTGTTGTATAATAGAATGGCAACAGCAAATACCAACCAGTATACTTCAAGTCGTGTCAGCTCAATTTTCTTTTGCAAGTGCATAAACGCCCACAAAAAAACAGCATTACTGAAAGCTATGATTTTAACGATCATAAATATGCCTTCAGGAAAGCATATATCCACTATATCTTTCATTGTTGCTTGGATAAGAAAAACGACTACCGCAAAATTAAACATCAGTTATCACATGTGTGACTTGCTTTAATTCGCGTAACATTCTCAATATCATTTATCATTTTCTTCGCGGACATCTGACATCATTGAATCCAACACTCTCTCATACTCTCTTTCCGCTCTGCCGTACTCGTAGTATTTCAGGAACGCCTCTCTGTTCTGCGTTTCAATCTTCGCTAACTCATCGTCGCTCATAGTTAAATATTTGTCTATCGCGCTCTTGAATTCCTGCGCGTTGTTTGCGAGAAATATGCCGTCGAGCGACATAACTTCATCATACCCGACAAAACTTTCGTCCGTGCCGGCAATAGGCAATCCAAGCAATAACGCCTCGGCAATTTTCACTTTCATTCCAGCGCCGCGGAACGTGGGCGAAAGGAAGAGAGCATTGCGTGGCACGATGTCCGAAATATCCGCAAAGTCGGAGTGCAATAAAACATTTTTATATAACTTAATCTTGCTCATAAGTTGCTCGCTCGGTCTTGTTCCGCCTATGATAAACTGAACATCGAGGTAACAGGGTATAATGTTATCCAGCAGCCATTCTACGGCTTCAATATTACTCTTGGGCCAGAGGCTACCTATAAAAACTAAAGTTTTCACAGGTAGCCTCAGTTTAAGAGGCGGCCTAGTTTTCAAACAA